>DASWKZ010000244.1:0-10764 GCA_036396355.1 Alphaproteobacteria bacterium | reverse complement strand
CTCCATCTTCTCGCGCCGGATCCGGTCCTCGAGCGTGCGCTGGACCGACTTCTCGAATCCCGAGTACGCGTGCACCACGTACCAGCGCTTCGTCACAGGTGTCTCCAGCCGAGGATGAGGTCGTACAGCACGAACTCGATCCCCTTGTCCGTGACCCAGAGAAACAGCGCCATGACGAAGACGAACGCGAACACGATGCCGGCGATCTGAAACGACTCCTTGCGGGTCGGCCAGACCATCTTGCGCACCTCGGCGCTCGCCTCCCTGGCGAACTCGACCAGCTGCCGGCCGGGCGCCGAGAACCAGCCGACCGCGACCCCCGCGGCGATGCCGACCAGCACCATCCCGACGCGCGCGACGAGCGGCAGCGTCGCGAAGTAGTAGAAGGCGCCGAGCCCCGCGACCAGCAGCGCCGCGGCGACGACGATCTTGATGCGATCCACGAGAATTGAGCCCGGGGCCTCGAGGTCAGTCATGGGCGGCACGGAAGCCCCGGCAAACCGGGGGAAGCATGGCAGGCCAAGAGGGAATCGAACCCCCAACCTTCGGTTTTGGAGACCGACGCTCTGCCAGTTGAGCTATTGGCCTGTGCGCCTGAGGCTTGAGGGAGAGAGCGAACCCCAATTTTACACCGGCCGCACGCCGCGCGTGTCCCGACGATCGTTGTCAAGTCGCTCCAGTTCGCGGGATCTGCAAGGCGGCCGCGCCGCCTTGCCCCAGCCTTGTCAAGTCGTTCCAGTTTGCGCGCTCTACTCGATGACCTTGGTGACCACGCCGGCGCCGACGGTGCGGCCGCCCTCGCGGATCGCGAAGCGCAGCCCCTCCTCCATCGCGATCGGCGCAATCAGGCTCACCACGATCGACACGTTGTCCCCCGGCATCACCATCTCGGTGCCCGCCGGCAGCTCGGTGGAACCGGTCACATCGGTGGTGCGAAAGTAGAACTGCGGCCGGTACCCGTTGAAAAACGGCGTGTGCCGCCCGCCCTCCTCCTTCGAGAGCACGTACACCTCGGCGGCAAACTTGGTGTGCGGGGTGATCGAGGCCGGCTTGGCCAGCACCTGCCCCCGCTCCACGTCCTCGCGCTTGGTGCCCCGCAAGAGCACCCCGATGTTGTCCCCCGCCTGCCCCTCGTCGAGGAGCTTGCGGAACATCTCCACCCCCGTGCACACCGTCTTCTGCGTGGCCTTGAGACCCACGATCTCGATCTCCTCGCCCACCTTGACGATCCCCCGCTCCACCCGCCCGGTCACCACCGTGCCCCGGCCCGAGATCGAGAACACATCCTCCACCGGCATCAGAAACGGCCCGTCGAGCGCGCGCTTCGGCAGCGGAATGTGGCTGTCCAGCGCGTCAGCCAGCTTCATGATCGAGCCCTCGCCCATATCGGAGGTGTCCCCCTCCAGCGCTTTGAGCGCCGAGCCGATCACAATCGGGGTCTTGTCCCCGGGGAAGTCGTACTTGGACAACAGCTCCCTCACCTCCACCTCCACCAGCTCCAGCAGCTCCTTGTCGTCCACCATGTCGGCCTTGTTCAGGTACACCACGATGTACGGCACCCCGACCTGGCGCGCGAGCAAAATATGCTCGCGCGTCTGCGGCATCGGCCCGTCCGCGGCCGAGACCACCAGAATCGCCCCGTCCATCTGCGCCGCCCCCGTGATCATGTTCTTGATGTAGTCGGCGTGCCCCGGACAGTCCACGTGCGCGTAGTGGCGCTTCTCCGTCTGGTACTCCACGTGCGCCGTGTTGATCGTGATGCCGCGCGCCTTTTCCTCCGGCGCCGCGTCAATCTGATCGTAATTCTTCGCCTCGCCGCCGTACTTCTTGGCCAGAATGTGCGTCATCGCCGCCGTCAGCGTCGTCTTGCCGTGGTCAACGTGCCCGATCGTCCCCACGTTGCAGTGCGGCTTCGTCCGCTCAAACTTCGCCTTCGCCATCTTGTCCGCTAGTCCTTTTCAGGTTCCCCGGGGCTCTGACCGGGATGCCGCGCCGTCAGCCTCTGCGCGGATCCGACCCCAAGGGAGGTGGCACCGCCGGCCCTTCATGCCGCTTGATCGAACGTCCTGCTCCCGTCAACGCACAACACGCCCCCGCCACCCGCCAGAGGAGGTCCACACATGGAGCGGGTGACGGGAATCGAACCCGCGTAGCCAGCTTGGAAGGCTGGTGCTCTACCATTGAGCTACACCCGCGACCGCTGTTCGCCCTCGCCGGCCGTCTCACGCTGCAGTCATGGGAATGCATTGATCCGGACCCCGGGGGCGCGGTGGTGGAGGGGGCTGGATTCGAACCAGCGTAGGCGAAGCCAACGGGTTTACAGCCCGTCCCCTTTAACCACTCGGGCACCCCTCCCTTTCGATCGCACGGCGAGCAGCGCAACGGCGTTCGGAACTATGGTGATTTAAGCCGGACTGTCAACTTCAAACATGACGAAACGCGCGCAATCGGCCAACAATGGCGACCGGCCCTGCGCGGCCCGGGCGGAGCGCTCCGCTCCTGTCAGTTAAACTGTAGGAAGGATCATGACCAAACGCAAGCCTCCCGGCCGACAAAAAAGCGACCCGCGCGGGCCCGGCCGCCCCGACAAGGCCGCCGCCAGGTCCCCGGTTCGAGGGTCGGCCCGGGCGCGCCGAGGCGCCGCCGGCGGCGAACGCTACTGGCTCTACGGCTGGCACGCCGTCCGGGCGGCCCTCGCCAACCCGGCGCGCGCCGTCTCCCGGGCGCTCGCCACGCCCGAGGCCCTGGACCGGCTGGAGGCGGAGGCGCGCCGGCGCCTGGAGGCCCGCGGGATTCTGCCGGAATCGGCGAGCCGCGCCGCGCTCGACGCCCTGCTGCCGCCGGGCGCCGTCCACCAGGGCCTGCTGCTCGAGGTCCGCCCCCTCGTGCCGCCCGCCCTCGCCGACTGGCTCGACCAGTTGGGGCCGGTCGCGGCGGCCGGCGGCCCCGGCCCGGCCGACCGCCGGGCGGTGCTGGTGGCCCTCGACCAGGTGAGCGACCCCCACAACGTCGGCGCCGTGCTGCGCTCCGCCGCCGCCTTCGGTGCGCTCGCGGTGCTGGCCCCCCGCCACGGCCAGGCCGCGGAATCGGGGGCCCTCGCCAAGGCCGCGTCGGGCGCCCTCGACGTGATCCCCTATCTCGACGCCGGCAACTTCGCCCGCGCGCTCGGCCTCCTTAAGCAGCGCGGCTTCTGGATCCTCGGCCTCGCCGGCGACGCCGAGGCGGAGCTTGCCGGCGCCGACCCCGGCGGGCCGCTGGTGCTGGTGCTGGGCGGCGAAGGCAAGGGCCTGCGCCGCCTCACCCGCGAGGCCTGCGACCTCTTGGCGCGCCTGCCGACCCGCCCGCCGATCGACCAGCTGAACGTCTCCAACGCCGCCGCCGTCGCGCTTTACGAGCTGCTCGGGCGGGGGAGACAGGGCCGATCGGCGCCCCCTACGGCATGAGGTCGCACAGGCGATACCACAGGAGCCCCAGGATCAGCGCCGGCTTCTGCAGCGCGCGCCCGCCGGGAAAGGCGCGGTGGGGCAGCCGGGCGAAGGCATCGAAGCGCTCCAGCTGGCCGGCGACCGCCTCGGCCAGGATCTCGCCGAGAAGCCCGCTCATCGCCACCCCCTCGCCGGAATAGCCGTGGGCGAAGCTGACGCGGGCGCCGAGGCGGCCGACCTGGGGCATGCGGCTGTAGGTCATGGCGAGCCGCCCGCCCCAGGCGTAGTCGAGGCGGGCGTCGGCGATCTGGGGAAACAGCTCGCGGATGCGGGCGCCGAGGAACGCCCTGGGGTCGGGCTCGCGGAACGGCGAGGTCTCGGTGCGGCCGCCGAACAGCAGGCGCCCGTCTGCCGACAGGCGGTAGTAGTTGAGGATGTGGTTGCTGTCGAAGGCCGCGCAGTCCGCCGGTATCACCTGGGCGGCGCGCTCGGCGCCGAGCGGCTCCGTCGCCACGATGTAGGAGCCGACCGGCGCATAGGCGCGGCGGATCTCGGGCACCAGGTCGCCAAGATAGGCGTTGCCGCAGAGGATCAGGTGATCCGCCACGACCCGGCCGCCGGGGGTCTGGGCTGCGGTGTGCCGGTCGCCCGCCCGCAGGCCCTCCAGGGCGATGACCGGCGAGCCCTCGTAAAGCACCGCGCCCGCCGCCTCGGCCGCGGCGGCCAGGCCGAGCCCGTACTTGAGAGGATGCAAGTGCCCGGCGCCGGCATCGTAGAGGCCGCCGATGTAGCGGGGCGAATTGACGTAGCCGCGCGCCGCCTCGCCGCTCTCGGCGAGCGCCAGGCCCTGGTAGCCGTAAGCCTCGGCCCAGAGCGCCCGGGTCCGCCTGATCTCCGCCATGTGCCGCGGTTTGGTGGCGGCATGGAAGCACCCCGGCTTGAGCTCGCAGGCGATGGCGTAGCGGTCGACGCGGTGCCGGATCAGGGCCTTGGCCGCCTCGGCCAGGGCGAACAGGCGCCGGGCGTCGTCCTCGCCGACCCAGCGGCCGAGCCACGCCATGCCCCGCGGATAGGCGCTGCCGATCTGGCCGCCGTTGCGCCCCGAGGCGCCCCAGCAGACCCGCCTGGCCTCCAGCACCGCCACCCGGTAGCCGCGTTCGGCCAGCTCGAGCGCCGCGGAGAGCCCGGTGAAGCCGGCCCCGACGACACAGACGTCGACGCGCAGGTCGCCGCCGAGGGCCGGACGCTCGGGCGGCGGCTCGACGCTCGCGGCATAGTAGGACGGGACGTGCGGTTCGCGGGTCATGGCGAGACGGGTGCTTACGCCGCGCGCCGGCCAAGGGTCAAGCGGCCGCTCGGGGTGCGGCTCGGATCGCCGTCCGCCTTGCCAGGCCGCGGGGCAGCGTGCTAGCGCTCTTGCGCCCACGAATCCTCCCAGTTTCGGCGCCGAGGCTCCGCTTCGGGCCCCTGGTCACGAGACTTGCCATGAGCCCACTCGAGAGATTCCTGAAGGACCGCAAGATCGAAGAGGTCGAATGCCTGGTCCCGGACATGGCGGGCATCGGGCGCGGCAAGATCCTGCCCGCCGAGCGCTTCGTCGAGGGCATGAGGAAGAACGGGCTCCGGATCCCGGAGGCGCTTTTCGTGCAGACCGTGACCGGCGACTACCCGCACGAGGACACGGTCACCAACCCGGCCACCTCGGACGTCTATCTCGTCCCCGATCCCGATACCATCCGGGTCGTGCCGTGGTATCCGGAACCGACCGCCCAGGTGATCTGCGACCCCTACTATTTCGACGGCAGCCCGGTGGCGTTCGCCACCCGCCACGTCCTCAAGCGCGTGATCACGCTCTACGCCGAGAACCACTGGAAGACCCTGGTGGCGCCGGAACTCGAGTTCTTCCTGGTCGACGTCAACACCGATCCCGACTATCCGCTGGAGCCGCCGGTCGGCCGCTCCGGCCGGCGCGAGACCAGCCGCCAGGCTTACGGCGTCGACGCGGTGAACGAATTCGATCCCCTGTTCGAGGAGATCTACGACTTCTGCGAGGCGCAGGATATCGGCATCGACACCCTGATCCACGAGGCCGGCGCCGCGCAAATGGAGTTCAACTTCGACCACGGGCCCCCGCTCAAGCTCGCCGACCAGGCCTTCCTGTTCAAGCGCACGGTCCGCGAGGCCGGCCTGCGCCACAAGGTCTATGCCACCTTCATGGCGAAACCCATGCAGGGCGAGCCGGGCAGCGCCATGCACCTCCACCAGAGCGTCGTCGACGCCAAAGTCGGGCGCAACCTCTTCGCCCACAGGAACGGCAAGGATACCGAGCTGTTCCACGCCCATATCGCCGGCCTGCAGAAATACCTGCCGGCGGTGATGCCGCTGCTGGCGCCCAACGTGAACAGCTACCGCCGGTTGATCCGCTACTCCGACGCCCCGATCAACACGCACTGGGGCTACGACAACCGCACCGTGGGCTTGCGCGTGCCCCGGTCGGAACCGGCCGCCCGGCGGGTCGAGAACCGGATCGCCGGCGCCGACGCCAACCCCTATCTGGCGGTCGCGGCCTCGCTCGCCTGCGGCTATCTCGGCATGACCGAGAAGCTGAAGCCCCGCGCGCCGGTGGAAGGCAGCGCCTACCGCCTGGCCCACACCCTGCCGCGCACGCTCTACGAATCCCTCGAGCGCTTCACCGCATCCAAGTCGGTCAAAAAAGCGCTCGGCGAGACCTTCGTCGAGGCCGTCAGGATCGTCAAGGAGACCGAGCTCCAGGCCTATCAGCAGGTGATCTCGTCTTGGGAACGCGAGCACCTTCTGCTAAACGTGTAGCGGCCGGAGTGAACGGCACCTGGAGAGGGCGCCATGTATCGTCGGTGTACCAGGGCAGCGATTGCCAGGCTCGTCACGGGCGGCTCCGGCCGGACCCGCCACGCCGAGCTATTGATTCTCTGCGCCCGGATCAATTTCAACCCGTAGGACGGGCGCGTGCCCCGCAAGGAGCGCCGATGGGCGCTCGTCCGCCTTGCCTCACGCAACGTCCGATACGGGATTGAGAACCATGACCCTCCAAGCCGTCCGCAATACCACCGTCCGCTGGCGCGACATGGACCTGCGCCACCATCTGCACCCCTTTACCGACACCAAGCTGCTGAGCGAAGCCGGCGGCAGTCGGATCATCACCAGGGCCGACGGCGTCTGGCTGGAGGATTCCGAGGGCGCGCGCATCCTCGACGGCATGGCCGGCCTGTGGTGCGTCAACCTCGGCTACGGGCGCCGCGAGCTGGCCGAGGCCGCCTACCGGCAGATGCTGGAGCTGACCTACTACAACACCTTCTTCCAGACCGCGACGCCGCCCTCGGTCGAGCTGGCCGACAAGCTGAGCGCGCTCACGCCCGAGGGCCTCAACCACGTGTTCTACGGCTGCTCCGGCTCCGAGGCGAACGACACCCTGGTGCGCCTGGTTCGCTACTACTGGAACCTCAAGGGCCAGCCCGAGAGGAAGGTCTTCGTCAGCCGCCACAATGCCTACCACGGCAGCACCCTGGCGGCGGCGAGCCTCTCCGGCATGGCCCCCATGCACAAGCAGTCCGACCTGCCCCTGCCCGGCTTCGTCCATGTCGACTGTCCGCACTGGTACGACGAGGGCGGCGATCTCTCGCCGGAGGCGTTCGGCCTCAAGGCCGCCAGGTCGCTCGAGGACAAGATCCTCGAGCTCGGCGCGGACAAGGTGGCCGTCTTCATCGGCGAGCCGATCATGGGCGCCGGCGGCGTGCTGCTGCCGCCCGCGACCTACTGGCCGGAGGTGCAGCGGATCTGCCGCGAGTACGGCGTGCTGCTGGCCGCCGACGAGGTGATCTGCGGCTTCGGCCGGACCGGCCATTGGTTCGGCAGCGACTTATACGGCATCAAGCCAGACCTCATGACGCTCGCCAAGGGGCTGACATCGGGCTACCTGCCGCTGTCGGCCCTGATGGTGAGCGACGAGATCGCCGAGGTGCTGATCGACAAGGGCGGCGAGTTTGCCCACGGCTACACCTACTCGGGCCATCCGGTGTCCTGCGCGGTGGCGCTGGAGAACATCCGCATCCTCGAGGACGAGAACATCGTCGAGCGGGTGCGCGACGACACCGGCCCCTATTTCCAGCGGCGCCTGCGCGAGACCTTCGAGGACCATCCGCTGGTCGGCGAGGTGCGCGGCGTCGGCCTGATCGCGGCCCTCGAGCTGGTCGAGGACAAGGCGACGCGCAAGCACTTCGAGCCGGTCGGCAAGGTGGGCACGCGCTGCCGCAACCTGTGCTTCGACAACGGCCTGGTGATGCGCGCGACCCGCGACGCCATGGTGATCTCGCCACCGCTGGTCATCAGCCACGACGAGATCGACGAGTTCATGGTCCGCGCGCGGCGCAGCGTCGACATGACGGCCGAGGAACTGGGCAGAATGTGAGCGCTCGCGGGCGGCCCTGGGCAACCCGAAGCCTACGGCCGCGGCCGGCCACGCCGGCGCCGCGCCCGGACTCTCCCGACGCCTCATGGCCCTTGACGGCGACGCCGCGAACGTTTGACATGAGGGCAGCTGGGCGGCGCCGCGCCGGAGATCATGTTTTGAGCGAACAAAACGTTCAAAGCACTCAAGAAAAAACGATTATTTCGGGCGGTTGCCACTGCGGCAAGGTCACCTTCCGACTGGCCGCCAGCCGCCCGCCGGAGGCCTTGCCGGTGCGCGCCTGCGGGTGCCGCTTCTGCCGCCGGCACGCGGCGCTCTCGACCTCCGACCCGGACGGGCGGGTCACCTTTGCCGTGGCCGGGCCGGCCTGCCTCAGCCGCTACCGCTTCGGCCTCAAGACCGCCGATTTTCTCGTCTGCCGAGACTGCGGCGTCTACGTCGGCGCGCTGATGCCCGACGGCGCGGAGGCCTACGCCATCATCAACGTGAATGCCTGCGACGAACCGCAGCGATTCCTTCAAAATCCGGTCGCCATGGATTATGGTGCGGAGGACGCGGCCGGGCGGCAGGCGCGGCGCCGGGCCAAATGGACGCCGGCCGAACTGCAATTCGAGGTAATAAGTTAATCTGCCGCGCTATACATTGGTTTCTATAGGGGTATGCGGCAATATTAGTCTACGGTTTCACCAACTAGTCATTAACCATCTTCGTAAATCACATATGTTTACTATAAGATATACTTTGAATTTTGGCTGTATTTATTGTAATCTTTCGGCATCTCACCGCGGAAAATAAAGGCTTCCCATGAACAGCGTATTCGAATCACGAGCGACTTCGCGGGTCCCCGAGGCACCGATGTCCATCGAAGAGACCGGTATCGGGATGAACAGCCTGCTGCGCATTCTGATGAAGGCCATGTACGTCCATGGCGCCGAGCTGGAACCCGAACTGGCCGACGTCATGAAGATCGGGCGCAACATCGTCAAAGACCTGCTCGATGAGGCCCGCACCCAGATGCTGGTCGAGACCAAGGGGTCGGCAGGGGCGAGCATCCAGGCCGAAATTCGCTATGGACTGACCGGCAAGGGCCAGGCATGGGCGGCCGACGCGCTGGAGCTTTCGCAGTACATCGGCCCGGTCCCGGTCTCCCTGGCAAGCTACTACGAGCAGATCAGGAAGCAGCCGCTGATCGGCGAGCGGGTCGAGAAGGACGCGATCGACCGGGGCCTCGCCGAATACGTCGTTCCCCGCTCGCTGGTGCGGCGCCTCGGCCAGGCGGTCAACTCGGCGCGCGCCATGCTGCTCTACGGCGCCCCGGGCAACGGCAAGACGACGATCGGCGAGATCATCGGCGGCGTGTTCAAGGAGATCATCTTCATCCCCTACTGCATCGAGGTCGACGGCAACATCATCAAGATCTACGACCCGGCGATCCACGTCCGCGAGACCGACGCCTCGGCACTGCTCCGCGCGGTGCCCGAGATCGCCGGCTACAAGTCGCGCGAGATCGACGGCCGCTGGGTGGCCTGCCGCCGCCCCACCGTCATCGCCGGCGGCGAACTGACGCTCGAGATGCTCGACCTGCAGTTCAACGAGTATTCCAAGTTCTACGAGGCGCCGCTGCACGTGAAGGCGATGGGCGGCACGTTCCTGATCGACGACCTCGGCCGCCAGCTGGTGGAGCCCGAAGCGCTCCTCAACCGCTGGATCACGCCGTTGGAGAAGCGGGTCGACTACCTCACCCTGAGCTCGGGGCGGACCTTCACCCTGCCGTTCGACGTTCTGGTCATCTTCGCCACCAACCTGACGCCGGAGGACCTGATGGACCCGGCGTTCCTGCGCCGCATCGCCTACAAGGTGCAGATCCATCAGCCGACCGAGGAGCACTACCGCCAGGTGTTCCGCATGCTGTGCGAGAAGCACAAGGTGCCCTACGACGATTCCGTGGCGAACTTCGCCATGGACAAGATTCAGAACGTGCTGAATCAGCCGCTGGCGTTCTACCAGCCGCGCTTCATCGTCGAGCAGATCATCGCCGCGTGCAAATACGAGGGCGTGCCGCCGCGCATGAACGTCGACCTCCTGATCGACGCCCTCGACAACATCTCGCTCGAGGAAGGCCTGATCGCGCCGGAGTCGACGGCACCCTTGCGCGCCAACTAGGGCCCGGTCAGGTTCCGGACAGGCCAGGCTCGATCGCCGGACCGGCGCGCAGCGCCGAGCCGCGGAGCCGGCCGGCTGGCGCACACAGCCGGACTGCGGAGCCAACCGGGCGGCCGGCGCGCGGAGTCGGCCGGGCGGTGGCCGGGCTTGCGCCCTCCGGGTGCAAAACCTTGGACAAATCTCCGACGGATCTGCTAAGCCCCTGATCCTTCGCTCCGCCCCGTTAGCTCAACCGGTAGAGCACCTGATTTGTAATCAGGGGGTTGGGGGTTCGAGTCCCTCACGGGGCACCATGTTTTTCAATAGGTTATATTGTTATCTAAGATTTTCTCACACGACAAGTCACCAATAAGTCACCAGCCGAAATGGGCGTTTATTGGCGTTCGAACGGTCGCAGACGCGTCATTGATGGCTCGTTTGGTTGGGAGATTCACGGCTGATCGAGCTGAGAGGAGCTGGTACCGAGCCGCAGTCTGAGTACTGATCTAGGGTCGTATTGGTCTAGGGTCGACCGGACTCGTCACTCCCAATCTCGGCGAAAGCCCACCGATCCTCCAGCCCGCTTTCCAGTTTCGGTATGGCTCCTAACATTATGTTATCAGCCATACCGAGACCTAAACCGATCCGAGGTCACTGATTGATTGGGCTGGCTGGACACCGGACTGTGCCGCCGATCGCATATCGCGAGAATGTCAACAAGTAAACAACCTTTTCGGGAAAAATGTCGCGCCA
>DASWKZ010000243.1:0-2679 GCA_036396355.1 Alphaproteobacteria bacterium | reverse complement strand
CTCACCGACAGCTTGGCGGCCAGCGCGTTCTCGTTGAGCCGCGCCCCGGCCGCCAGCTCGCCGCTCAGGATCATGCGCTCGATCTCGTGCTGGACCACCGCCGTCAGCGAGTGCGTCCGCAGCATCGCGATGGTCGGCGCCGCGGACCTCTTCCCGTTCCTCGCCATGGCCCCATGCTAGGCGATAAGATTGTAGATTGTCTACACTTCGACGGGGCCGCCGGCGGCGGCGTTCCAATCCGGCGCGGCCCCGCCACGCCCGGGATCATGCCGTCCCATCAGGGACTTATGGTCCCCCGGCGGGGGCAATGTAGACAATCTACAATCTTGTCCCTACCATGGCCGGCAACATCACGACCAGGGAGGCCGCCATGTCGATCCACCGAACCCACGCCGCAGCGCTTGCCGTCGCCGTCGCCGCCGCCGTGACCCTGACACCCCCGGCGCGGGCGGCCGACCCGCTGCCGCCGGCGACCCAGAAGATGCTGGAGGCTCTCAAGCTCGACGCGAGCATCCTCGACGGCACCGACGAGGAGCTCAAGGTTCCGCAGGCGTGGGCGGACGGCGCCCGCAAGGAGGACGCCGTCATCGTCTACGACACCATCGATCCCCGGAACTGGCAGAAGCTGCACTCGGTGTTCGCGGATCGCTACCCCTACGTGAAGATCGACCATTCGGAGGTGAACACCTCGACGCGCCGCTACATCATGCCGCTGACCGCGTTCAAGCAGGGGCGCGTCGTCGTCGACGTGATCACCGGCATCTCCGGCAACGCCTTCCTGTTCCGCGACGCCAAGGCGTTCGCGGACCTCTCGGAGCTCCCCAACTACAAGTACGTGCCCGAGTACGCCCGCGTCGAGGACCACATCACGGTCACCACGCGGCTGCGCTACTGGTGCATGGGCTACAACACCAAGCTCGTGAAGAAGGAGGACCTGCCGAAGACCTGGGACGACCTGGTCGAGGGGGACACCTTCGCCAACAAGCGGCTGATGCTGCCCAACCGGCCCAACAACTGGCTCCTGAGCCTGTGGGAGACCCACGGCGAGGCCTGGGGCGAGGCGTTCACCCGCAAGCTGTTCGCCAAGCTCGACCCGCAGCTGCGCAAGGAGGGCCTCAACGCCCATGTGAAGCTGACGGCGCTGGGCGAGGGCCACGCCGCGATCCCGCAGGCGATGGCCCGGGTCGGCCCCCAGGCGGTGAAGGGGGCGCCCGTCGGCTTCCACTGCCCGGAGCCGGTGACCGTGGCGCTCACCGAATCGGGGATCATGCGCGAATCGCCGCGCATCAACGGCGCCAGGATCTTCCTCAACTGGTTCATCTCGCGGGAGGGCCAGATCGCCCAGTACTGGGCGGACAAGTCGGTCCCCGTGCGCGAGGAGCTGCGGCGGAAGGAGTTCCTGTATTTCCCGGAGGCGGTCGTCAACAAGAAGGTGGGCAAGCCCGGCCGGCCGGACACCAAGAAGAAGATGCTGAAGCTCTGGAACGAAAGCTGGCTCAAGGGAGGCGGCGAGTAGGACCGGCCCGGCCGGACCGCCCGGCGGGCGGCCCGCCGACGGAGAAGGGGGAGCGGGGGGCGTCGCCGCCAACGGACCGGGTGACATGACCGTCGAAGCCCTCCCCCTCCACGGCACCCGCCGCGGCCGGATCGCCAACATCCTCCGCGGCGCCAACCCCTGGCACCACGGCCTGCTGGTGCTGGTGGCGCTGCTGGTGGGAACGCCGCTGGTGTTCCTCATCCTCGGCAGCTTCTCCGAGACCGACCTGCCCACCGAGTTCAGCCTGTCGCGCCTGAGCCTCGGCAACTACCTGGACGTCTGGGGCGATCCGGGCACTTACGCGTTGTTCCACAACACCTTCATCTACGTCACCGGGGCCACCGCCTTCGGCATCACCGTCGCGGCGGCGCTGGCCTGGCTGGTGGAGCGCTCCAACATCCCGGGCAAGATCTGGATCTACGCCGGCGTCCCCATGACGCTCGCCATGCCCGGCATGCTCCAGGCCATGGCCTATGTGATCCTGCTTTCCCCGCGCATCGGCATCGTCAACTCGCTGATCGCGCCGCTGGGGCTCGGCCCCATCAACGTCTATTCCCTGGGCGGCATGATCTTCGTCGAGGGGCTGCGCCTGGTGCCCACCGCCTTCCTGATGCTGGTGCCGCTCTTGCGCTCCATGGATCCGGCCCTCGAGGAGGCCGCCGCCATGTCCGGCGCCGGCCCGCGCTCGATCCTCCGCAAGATCACGCTGCGCGTCATGCTGCCGGGCCTCGCGGCGGTGCTGATCTACCAGTTCGTCACCGCGCTCGAGGTGTTCGAGGTGCCGGGCATCCTCGGCATGCCGTCCGGCATCCACGTGTTCGCCACCAAGATCTACGTCATCCACCACGCCGCCACCGACCTGCCCGAATACGGCAAGGCCAACGCGCTGGCCATGATCTACCTGCTGGTCGCGGTGATCGCCACCGTCGCCTATCTGAGGGTGATCTCCCACCAGGAACGCTTCACCATCGTCACCGGCAAGGGCTACCGCCCGCGCGTCTTCGACCTCGGCCGCTGGCGGTGGCCCGCGGTCGGGCTGGTGATGGCCTACCTCGCCTTCTCGATCATCCTGCCGTTCCTGGTGTTCATCTACATCTCCCTGCTTCCGTTCGTGCAGACGCCGAATCTCGAGTCCCTGCGCC
>DASWKZ010000242.1:0-3545 GCA_036396355.1 Alphaproteobacteria bacterium | reverse complement strand
AGCGACCACATCGCCATCTCGAAGGCGCCGGTGTCCGAGGCCGGCACGATGCCGATCCGCCAGGCATCGGGAATCCCGAGGACGGCGCGGGAGCGGTCGATGACCTCCCCGAGCTTGGCCTTGCCCTCGGCCGAGCGGTGCGACCGTCCGAGGCTGGCATCTTTCAGGTTGTCGAGGGACCAGAAGGGACGCTTGGTGCAGGGACCCGACGAGAACCGCGGGTCGCGGGGCCGAATCTTCGGCTTCATCGGTCTATTCCTTCCAGAATAGTTGCACCCCGTTGGGGGGGTGTGGCCCGCGGCGGATACTAAGGAAATTCCCTTTGCCGTCAACGGGAATCCCCGGGGCCGCCGGCCGCCGGGATCATGGCTGCCATGCCTAAGGGACCGGTCGCGGAGCCGCTTTATTCACGGGGAACTCATGTTGGACCGCCAAGAAGACGGTGTTCGAATGTCATTCGTCCCGCGCCCGCGGTCTTCCCGGCACCGCGGCCTCATCCTCCCGCCGGCGGCCCGCGATCCCGGCGCCGCGGGCGCTTCCATGCGCACCAATAGATCGCCCCGTTGACGGCGAGGACGGCGATTCCCAGGGCCACGAATCCCCATCGCGGAAAGCCGCCCGGAAAGATCAGCTCGGGATAGATCATCGGAAGGAGGTAGTGCTCGACGAAACTGGTCTCGTAACCCTCCCCGGCACCCTTCATCCGGAGATAGTTCTCCAGATAGGTCAGCGGGCAGATCCAGCCCAGGATCGCGATCCCGCCACCCCACAGGAAGGTGGGCACGTGCACCCACGCCATTCGCGGCCAGCGGAACACCGTGAGCCCCCCGAACACCACGAACAGGATGAACAGCACATGGATCGCGATCACCGCATCGGCCAGGGACCTGTAGAGCATGAGAGGACCGCCTCCGCCTTGCTTCCGTCTCCCTTGCCACCCGGCCGAGGCGTCCCGGCCTCCGGTCTAGGGTCCGGTCCCGACCGCCCCGGCGATGGCGGCGCCGAGCTCGGCGGTGGTGGCCTTGCCGCCCATGTCCGGGGTGAGCAGCGCCGGATCGGCAAGCACGGCCTCGATCGCGGCCTCGATGGTGCGGGCGGCGGCGCCCTCCCCCAGATGATCGAGCATCATGGCCCCCGACCACACCTGGCCGATGGGATTGGCGATGCCGCGCCCGGCGATGTCGGGCGCCGAGCCGTGGACCGGCTCGAACATCGAGGGGAATTCCCGCTCGGGGTTGATGTTGGCGCTGGGGGCGATGCCGATGGAGCCGGCCACCGCCGGGCCGAGGTCGGACAGGATGTCCCCGAACAGGTTGGAGCCCACCACCACGTCGAACCAGTCCGGGTGCAGGACGAAATGCGCGGTCAGGATATCGATGTGGAACTGGTCGGTGCGCACCTCCGGGAACTCCCGGGCCATCGCCCGGAAGCGCTCGTCCCAGTAGGGCATGGTGTGGATGATGCCGTTGGACTTGGTGGCCGAGGTGTGATGCCGCCCGGGGCGCGCGCGGGCGAGCTCGAAGGCATAGCGCAGCACGCGGTCGACGCCCCTGCGCGTGAAGATGGTCTCCTGCACCGCCATCTCGTCGGCGGTGCCCGCGTAGAGCCGGCCGCCGATCTCGGAATACTCGCCCTCGTTGTTCTCGCGTACCACGATGAAATCGATGTCGGCGGCGGTGCGCCCGGCGAGCGGGCTCCTCACCCCCTTGAGCAGGCGCACCGGGCGCAGGTTGATGTACTGGCGCATGTGGCGGCGGATGGGAATGAGCAGGCCCCAGAGCGAGACGTGGTCGGGCACCCCGGGGAAGCCCACCGCGCCGAGGAAGATGGCGTCGGACGGCCTGAGGAGGTCGATGCCGTCCTCGGGCATCATGCGGCCGGTTGTCTTGTAGGTCTCGCAGCTCCAGGGAAATTCCTGCCAATGGAGCTCGAATCCGTATCGGCGGCCGGCGGCCTCGAGCACGCGCATGCCCTCCGGCACGACCTCCCGGCCGATGCCGTCCCCGGCGATCACCGCGACTCGATAGTTGCCCGCCATGGAGTCCCTTTCCGCCCCTTCATAGCGGGGATCGGCCGGCGGCGGAAGGGCCGGGGCGCGGAATTGTGTTTCCACCGCAAACCCCTAGAATGGCGTCGCAAACCGGACCGCCCCCGTGACCCTGGACCAGTCCCTCATCACGGCCATCCTGATCGCCGCCTTCGCGCTGTTCCTGTGGGGGCGCTGGCGTCACGACGTGGTCGCCATCCTCGCCCTGGTAACGGCCACCGCGGCGGGCCTTGTCGAGGCGCGGGACATGTTCTCCGGTTTCGGCCATCCGGCCACGGTCACCGTCGCCATGGTGCTGATCCTCAGCCGCGGACTGCAGAACTCCGGCGCCGTGGACATCGTCGCCAAGTACCTGCTGCCGCCGCTTCCGCGCACCGAGGCCCATATCGGTGCCCTCTCCGGGGTCGCGGGGGCGCTTTCCGCCGTGATGAACAACGTGGGCGCGCTGGCGCTCCTGATGCCGGCGGCGCTGAGCTCCGCCGCCAAGGTCAAGCGGTCGGCGGCGCTGGTGCTGATGCCGCTCTCCTTCGGCTCGATCCTGGGCGGCCTCGTCACCCTGATCGGGACCCCGCCCAACATCATCGTCGCCACCTTCCGCGGCGAGCTCCGCGGCGAGCCCTTCGCCATGTTCGACTTCACCCCGGTCGGCGCGGCGGTGGCGGCGGGCGGGATCCTGTTCGTGGCCATGATCGGGTGGCGCCTCATCCCCACCGAACGCCGGGCGGCGCCCTCGGCCTCGGAGGCCATCGCCATCGAGGACTACGTGTCCGAGGCGCGCGTGCCGCGGGGCAGCGCCGCCGTCGGCAAGCGGCTGCGCGATCTCGACGAGAAGGCCGACGAGGTCGACGCCGTCATCCTCGAGGTGCTGCGCCGCGGACGCCGTCTGGCCACCAGCGGCCGGCGGGTGGAGATCAAATCGGGCGACGTGCTCCTGATCGAGGCCGGGCCCGAGGCCCTCGAGAAATGCCTCAAGGCCCTCGACCTCAAGCCGGCGGCGGGGCGCCGCAAGCAGGGCGTGCTGCTGGGCGCCGAGGACGTCGCGGTCATGGAGGCGGTGGTGCAGCCGCGGTCCGGCCTGATCGGCCATACCTGGGAAACGGCGGGGCTGAGGCGGCGGTTCGGGGTCAATCTGCTCGCGGTTTCCCGGGCAGGGCAACCGATCCGAAGCCGCCTCCGCAGCTTCCGCATCCGCACCGGCGACGTGCTGCTCCTCGAAGGGGACGCGGAAAGGCTCTCCGATGCCGCCGCACATTTCCGCTGCCTGCCGCTGGCGGACCGCGCCATCACCCTCGGCACGTTTCACCTCACCGGGCTCTCGCTCCTGCTGTTCGGAGCCGCCATCGGCGCGGCGGCGACCGGCCTGCTGGCCCTGCCCCTCGCCTTCGCGGCGGCGGCGGCGGGCATGGTGCTCCTCAACGTCGTGCCCCTGCGCGATCTCTACGATTCCATCGACTGGCCGGTGGTGGTCCTGATCGGCGCCATGATCCCGGTCGGCACG
>DASWKZ010000241.1:0-3011 GCA_036396355.1 Alphaproteobacteria bacterium | reverse complement strand
TATGCCTAGGAGGGAGGACCCGCACCCGGTCCTCGATCGACCATGCCGGAACTAACCTATCGAGACGCCATCAATCTGGCCCTCGCCGAGGAGATGCGGCGCGACCCCAAGGTGCTGCTGATGGGCGAGGACGTCGCCGCGCCCGGCGGCATCTTCAAGATCACCCAGGGCCTGCTGGAGGAGTTCGGGCCGGAGCGCGTGCGCGACACGCCGATCTCCGAGACCGCCTTCGTGGGCGCCGCCCTCGGCCTCGCCGTCACCGGCTACCGGCCGGTGGTCGAGCTCATGTTCTCGGACTTCCTGGGGGTCTGCTACGATCAGATCGTCAATTCCATCGCCAAGCACCGTTTCATGTCGGGCGGCGCCATGTCGGTGCCGCTGGTCATCCGCATGATCGGCGGCGGCGGCCTGCGGTTCGGCGCGCAGCATTCCCAGACCGGCGAGTCCTGGCTGCTGCCGATCTCCGGTCTCAAGATCGTCGCCGGATCGAGCCCGGCCGAGGCCCACGGCCTGCTCAAGGCCGCGATCCGCGACGACAACCCGGTGGTGGTCATCGAGCACAAAGGCCTGCTGGGCGAAAAGGGGCCGGTCCGGGAGGGCGATGCGGGTCTCGCGGCGCTGGACGGGCCGGCGGTGGTGCGGCCGGGGGACGCGGCCACGATCGTGGCCAGCCTGGCGATGGTGCAACGGGCGCGCGCGGCGGCCGACATCCTCGCCGAGGCGGGCGTCGAGGCCGAGGTCATCGACCTCAGGGTCCTGCGCCCTCTGAATGTCGCCCCGATCGTCGAGAGCCTCGCCCGCACCGGCCGCCTCGTGGCGGTCGAGGAACAGCACCGGCTGGGCGGCTGGGGCGCCCAGGTGATCGCCGAGGTGGTCGAGCAGGCGCCGGGTGTCCTCGAGGCGCCGCCGCGGCGGGTCACCCTGCCGGAGCATCCCCTGCCCTTCAGCCCGCCGCTCGAGGACGCCGCGCTGCCCAGCGCCGAGCGGATCGCCGCCGCCGTGCGGGAGATCCTGTGAGTCCGGACCGCGAGGCCATTCAGCCTTCGACGCCTGAGCAAGCTTCGCGCCAAGGATGACGATGGAGTCGCGCCGCAGCGGAGGCTGATCATGCGTTGCTCAGTCGGTCCAGGGCGTCACGGGCGGTCACGATAGGGATGCCTTCGACCACGCCGAGGGCGAGCATGTGTTTCTTGTCGCCGGAGACGATCAGGTCGGCCTTTCCGGCGATTGCCGCGGCCAAAATCGGGTTGTCCTTGGGATCGGGGGACAGGTCCACGTTCGGCGGGTCGTCAAGGATAATGGCGCGCGTGTCGATGTTCTCAAGGATGGCCGCCGCTTCGTCGGCGTCGAGATATCTTCGCAGACGGGGCCGGGCGAGAACGGTGGCGACCTCGGCCATTTGGGCGGTGGACGTTACAAGCCCGAACTCGCTGTTGAGCCACGCCTGGTACAGCCGGTCCGGCGGAGTGTCTTTGGTGATCAGAGCGGCGATCAGAATATTGGTATCAAGGACGATCCGCACGCGCCGCGTCCACCTCCTCGTCGATCAGGTCAAGGAGATCCTGCTGGTCGTATCGGGCGTTGCGGTCCTTGACCTCCCGAACGGTGAGGTCCAGCACGCGGCGGCGCACGGCTTCGTCGACGAACCGAGAGAGATCCCCTTTCTTGCCGCCGGTTCGCGCAAGGTAGGTGCGGACCGCCCGGTCCGTCTTCTCGGGGATAATGAGGTTCCATCGGGTCATAGGCCAATTCTCCATGCATAAGCACATAAACGCTTATACACCTATCTTACCGCATGTCGGCCGTACCGTCAATTTCTCTGCGTGCCGCCGCCCTGTTGTGCAAACTGTGTAAGGACTGTGAAACAGTGACAGGCCCCGAAGGGCCTGTCTATTTTGACGCTAAGTCTTTGAAAAGATTGGTTGCGGGGGTAGGATTCGAACCTACGACCTTCAGGTTATGAGCCTGACGAGCTACCGGACTGCTCCACCCCGCGTCAGCGACGTGCGGTTTCTTGCCTGCGCGGCCAAGCGGCCAAACCCCGGGGGGCGCGGACGCAAACGCCCGGCCCGCCTCCAACGGGCCCGGATCGCCGGCCCAAGGGCCTCCTCGGTCGCGCGAAGGGATCTCCTCGTCCGGGCCAGGCAAGGGGCGCGTCTCGCGCCGCCTCCCGGGCGCCGGCCATCATGAAATCGGGTTTTGCCACGGACCGTTCCGCGAGGCCGCACGCCCTCACGCCGGATCGCGGGACGGGCCCGGCCTTGGAAGGCCTGGCGGCGACCTACTCTCCCGCGCCTTAAGACGCAGTACCATCGGCGCAGAGGGTTTTCACGGCCGAGTTCGGGATGGGATCGGGTGTTTTACCCCTCGCCATTGCCACCAGGCCGTCCAAAGCCGGGCCGCCATCGCGTTGTCGTGCGGGTCGTTTTGCGTCTCGCGGATCGTCTCGCGGATCACTTCTGACGATCCTCGCTAAGGGTCTCGAAGGAACACGGTCTTGCCCGGCGAACGCCGCCCACCGGAACCGTCTTTGCGGTCCCGCGCGGGACGGGGGCAAGGTCAAGCCGATCGAGCGATTAGTACCGGTTAGCTTCACGTGTTGCCACGCTTCCACACCCGGCCTATCGACGTGGTGGTCTTCCACGGCTCTCAGGCGAGACCTGGTTTTGAGGGGGGCTTCCCGCTTAGATGCTTTCAGCGGTTATCCTGTCCGCACTTAGCTACCCGGCGATGCGGCTGGCGCCACAACCGGTCCACCAGAGGTGCGTCCATCCCGGTCCTCTCGTACTAGGGACAGCTCCTCGCAAGTCTCGAACACCCACGGCAGATAGGGACCGAACTGTCTCGCGACGTTCTAAACCCAGCTCACGTACCACTTTAATCGGCGAACAGCCGAACCCTTGGGACCTGCTCCAGCCCCAGGATGTGATGAGCCGACATCGAGGTGCCAAACCTCCCCGTCGATGTGGACTCTTGGGGGAGATCAGCCTGTTATCCCCGGCGTACCTTTT
>DASWKZ010000240.1:0-3662 GCA_036396355.1 Alphaproteobacteria bacterium | reverse complement strand
CCGAGGATGTAATCCAGGTCGTCGGTGACCTGCACGGCGACGTAGATGTTGTATTCGCGCAGCACGTTGTCGGGGAAGCGCCTGCCGCGCTTGCGCTTGCGCAGCATGGCGTCGTTGACGGCGTAGCCCAGCCATTGCGAGGACGCCTCGATGAATCCCCAGCGCAGCGCCGGGAAGCGCCTGGGCAGCTCGGTCATCACCAGCGCGTGGAAGGCGCCGACCATGGACAGCTTGTGGATGGGAAACGCCGTCGGGAAGAAGAAGTCGTGGACCTGGAAGCTGCCGTTGCCGGCATGGAAGGTGACGGCGAGGTCGAGCTCCTGGGCGGTCTCGTAAAGCGGCCAGAAGCAGGGGTCGGCGATCTCCTTCTCGAGCTCCAGCGGCCGCATGAACACCGAGCGCGCGCCGTGGGCCTTGCACCATGCGAGCTCCTCGCGGATGGCCCCGAGCGGCGAGCGCAGCGGTGCCAGCGCCGCCCAGGCCAGGCGGCCGGGCGCCTTGGCCCAGATGTCGGCGAGCCAGCGGTTGTAGGCCCGGAACAGGGCGCGCTCGACCTCGATGTCGTCGGTGCAGGGGCGCAGGAACAGCGTCGGGAACAGCACCTGGACGTCGATGCCGAGCTCGTCCATGTGGGCGACGCGGCCCTCGATGTCGCGCATCTCGCGCCACTCGGCCTTGGAAATCCTGGACTCCACGTTGCGGTCCTTGGCGTAGACGTTGTTGTCGACGATCCAGTACTCGGAGCGCACCTCGCCCTCGTTGGAGCGCTGCTCGGCCCCGGCGATCTGGTTGACCACCAGCGGCGCGAAGCGGCGGTCCTTGTCCTCGATGTACTCGAAGGTGAGGGGGGTCTCGATGACGTGGGCGTCGGCGTCGACCGCGCGATAGTTCCCGGCCATGGCGTTCTCCGCTGTCCCCCGGCGCGGCCCTGCCGTGCCGGGGGATCGTTCCATTTCTGAGCGTCAACCTACCAGAGTGGCGCCGCCCCCCGCAATCGCGCGCGACCGGCAACGCGCGGTTGGCGATTCTTGTTCCCGATTGCCCCGAATGGTTGTAAACGATTCCTTTACTCCCGCTGGCCGAAAGTGCGGTCCGCCCAGGAAGGCAAACAAACGGGAACAGGGGAGATTCGACGTGGGGCCTAGGAGACTCCTCGTCATCGACGACGAGCGCGAGATCTCGGAGATCGTGCGGGCCGTGGCCGAGGGGGTCGGCTACGAGGTGCGCATCGCCGACGACGCCGACCAGTTCGTGAAGCTGCACAACGAGTTCGCGCCGACGGTGGTGGTGCTTGACGTGGTCATGCCCGAGGTCGACGGCATCGAGCTCGCCCAGTGGATGGCCCATGAGAAATCCCCGGCCCGGGTCATCTTCCTCACCGGCTACAATCCCCGTTTCACCGACGCCGCCCGGGCGCTGGCCGACGCCGGCGAGCTGGTCAGCGTCATGACGCTGATCAAGCCCATCAGCGTCGAGGCCCTGCGCCAGGCCCTCGAATAGGCCGCGCACGGCGGGCCGGGCTGCTCCCCGGACGCGCTCAGGGATGAAACCCACTGTCCGGTCGGGACTCGTTCACTCCTCCCGTCATGCCCCGCTTCATGCGGGGCATCCATGTTTTTCTTTTGTTTTCAATGGCCGAAAAGGAAAAAACACATGGACGCCCCGGCTTGGCCGGGGCGTGACGGAATAAGAACCGGTCCCCTCTCGCCCTCAGGCGAACTCCTTCTTCAGGAACTCGAGGGTCCTGGCCCAGGAGTCCTTCTCCGGGCCCTCGCGGTACTGGTCGGGGCGCACGAAGTTCTGGAAGGCGTGCCCGGCGCCGTCGTAGCGGTGGAACTCGTGGGCGATGCCGAGGCGGCCGAGCTCGGCGTCGATCCTGTCGACGTCCTCGGGGGAGGGGTTCTTGTCGTCGTTGCCGAAGAAGCCGATGACCCGGCCCTTGAGCCCGCCCAGGAGCTCGAAGGGCGGCTTGTTGCCCTCGCCCCAGGGCTTGAACATGTTGCCCGAGTAGAAGATCACCGCCGCCTGGAAGGCGGGGTTGACCGAGGCGCCGAGGAAGGCGACCCGCCCGCCCATGCAGTGGCCCATGATGGCGAAACGGCCGTCGGATTCGGCCATCCCCTTGATGTGATCCACCGCGGCGGCGATGTCGGCGGCGAGCTCCTTGTCGTCGAGCACGGTCATGGGGTTCTCGACCTCCTCGCCGCTGCGGTGGAAGAGGTCCGGCGCGGCGGCGATGAAGCCTGCCGCGGCAAGCCGATCGGCGCGGTCGCGCGTGAACTCGTCGATGCCGGCGCGGTGGAACATCAGCAGCGCCGCCGGGAACGGCCCGGCCCCCGCGGGCTTCGAGACGTAGATCTTCATCGGGCTGCCGCCCACGGTGACGGTGTCGTATCCGGCCATCGCTTCCTCCCGGTTCCATTGCCTCTTTGCCCGCCGTCCGGGGACGGGCCGAGGCCGGGGAGTGTAGGCGGCGGCGGCGCGGGCGTCAAAACCGGCCGGTGCGGCGGATCCGGGACCGGCTCAGGCGCCGTCGTTGGTGTCCTCGCGCGCGGGCCGCCTCAGGCCGGCATGCTCCAGGGCCAGCAGCGCCGCCTGGGTGCGGTTGCCGACGCCGAGGGTCTTGAGGATGGCGCCCACATGGACCTTGACGGTGCCCTCGGAGATGCCGAGCCCGGCCGCGATCTCGCGGTTGGACATGCCCTCGCCGATCAGCGCGAGGACGTGGCACTGGCGCTCGGTGAGCAGCGCCAGTCGCTCGCGCCCGGCCGCGCCGGGCGCCAGGGCGGCGGGCGGGTAGGTCCCGCCCGCGAGCACGGTCTCGAACGCGTGGAGCATCACCGAGGCCGGCTCCGACTTGGCCACGAAGCCGGCCGCGCCCGCCGCCATCGCCCGCTCGGCGAGGGCGCGGGTCTCCAGCTCGCTCACCACCACCACCCGCGTCGGCGGCGCCGCGTCCTTGACCGCGCGGACGCCGGCGAGGCCGCCGGCATCGGGCATGTCGGGATTGAGGAGGACGAGGTCGAACGGCGGCCCGGCCTCGAGGCGTCCGAGCGCCGCGCGCAGGCTCTCGGCTCGGACCACGGCGACCGTCTCGCCGAGGCGGGTCACCAGCCGGGCCAGCCCCTCGCGGTAGAGCTCGTGGTGGTCCGCGATGAGGATCCTCAGCATCCGCCTCCCCCGATGCCGACGGCCGCGCCCCGCGCCCCGCTCCCCGGAGGACGCCGGGCCCCCCGGCGACGCCGGCCGGCGCATTGTACGATTCTTTCCCGTCGGCACAATTTGAAAGACGGCTTGCAACCGGACCAGGCCGGCCAAGGCAATAAAATGTAAGGCGTTTCCATGTTCTGCGGCCATGGCCCCGCGGAGGGGTCCCGGAACGGCACCCCGACCGGAGGCCCGCCGTCGCGCGGTTTTAGAGGCCCAGGGCCTCGCGCATGAAGGCCGGCAGCGCGAAGGACGCGCGCTGGACCCAGGGCGTGTAGTAGCGGGTGGCGAGCCCGGCGGCCTTGTAACGCGCCGCGAGGTCGTCCACCGCCCGGGTGCGGTTGGCCGCGTCGTCGGAGGCCCAGGCCAGGGCCATGGCGCCGCCGCAATAGGTGGGCACCGACACCATGGTGAAGGCGACGTCCCGGAATGCGGCCGCGAGCTTGCGGTAGGTG
>DASWKZ010000239.1:0-2843 GCA_036396355.1 Alphaproteobacteria bacterium | reverse complement strand
CGCGAGCCCGACATCGGCGACGAGGACCTGCGCGAGGCGCTCGCCGCCAATCTCTGCCGGTGCACGGGCTATGCCAATATCGTCAAGGCGGTCCGCGCCGCGGCCGCGGAGATGAGGTCGCGGTGATGGCGACGGAACGGGCGGGATATCTCGGCCGGTCTGTCCAGCGGATCGAGGACCCGCCGCTCGTCACGGGCCGGGCCCGTTTCGCCGCCGACATCTCGTTTCCCCGCCAACTCCACATGCGCATCGTGCGCTCGCCCCATGCCCATGCGGAGATCAAGTCCATCGAGCTTGCCGTGGCACGGGCGCTGCCCGGCGTCTACGCCGTATGGTCGGCCGAGGACATCCCCGAGGTCGGCCCGGTGGATTTCCGCGCCGACCGCGCCTCCGAGATGCTCAAGCCCTACCGCCAGCCGGTGCTGGCCAGGGGACGCGCCCGCTACGTGGGCGACCCCGTGGTCGCGGTGTTCGCCGAGGATGCCTATCTCGCCGAGGACGCGGCCGAGCTGGTTGTGATCGAATGGGAGGAGCTTCCCGCCATCGTAACGGCCGATGACCCGCCCGGGGAATTCGAGGACGGCCGCGGCACCGAGGCGGCGCTGCTGACGCACACCTATGGGGATACCAAGGCCGCGTTCGCCAGCGCCCATGCCGTCATCGAGCTCGACCTCTACACCGGCCGCCATTCCGGCGTGCCCATGGAGACGCGCGGCGCCATCGGCCGTTACGATGCGGCCAACGACATCCTGGAGCTCCACGGCGCGGCCAAGGTGCCCCACCGCAACCGGGACACCCTCGTCAATATGCTCGGCTGCAAGCCCTCCCAGCTGCACGTGCACGAGAGCCACGTGGGCGGGGGATTCGGGATCCGCGGCGAGCTCTACCCGGAGGACGTGCTGGTCATGGTCGCGGCCAGGCGGTTCAATCGCCCCGTCAAGTGGATCGAGGACCGCCACGAGCACCTGATGACCGCCAACCAGGGGCGCGAGCAGCACCACCTCGCGCGCATCGCCGTCGATGCCGAGGGCCATATCCTCGGGCTCGAGGACGAGATCTTCCACGATCAGGGCGCCTACGTCCGCACCCACGGGTCCAACGTGGCCAGCCGGACCATGTGCATGCTGACCGGCCTCTACCGCGTGCCGGCCTACCGCGCCGTCACCCATTTCCGGCTCACCAACAAGACCCCCTGCGCCACCTACCGCGCGCCCGGACGCTTCGAGAGCACCTTCGTGCGCGAGCGCCTGATGGACGCGGTCGCGGAGAGGCTGGGGATCGACCCGGTCGAGCTGCGCCGGCGCAACCTGATTTCGTCGTCCGAGATTCCCTACACCATCGCCTTCGACGAGCCCCATGTGGGCAACCTGGAGCTCGATTCCGGGGACTACGCCCTCCTCCTCGACAAGGCCCTCGAGAAGTTCGGCTGGGACCGGCTGAAGGACGAGCTCCGGCAGCGTCGGAAGCAGGGCGAGCTGGTGGGGGCCGGCATCGGCATGTTCCTCGAGGAGGGCGGGCGCGGCCCCTCCGACGGCGCCAAGATCTCCGTGGATGCGAGGGGCGACGTCGAGGTGGTGACCGGCGGCGCCTCGCTGGGCCAGGGGTTCGAGACCGCGATGGCGCAGATCTGCGCCGACGCGCTGGGCGTCGATTACCGGCGCATCCGCGTGGTCCATGGCCAGACCGACCGCATCCCCTATGGCATCGGCGCGCACGCGACCCGCGCCACGGTCCTGACCGGCGGCGCCGTCCACGCCACCGCGCTCAAGCTCCGCGCCAAGGCCCTCGACATGGCGGCGGAGATGCTGCAGGCCCCCGCCGATGCCCTCGAGATCGCGGACGGCACCGTGCGCGGACGCGACAACCCGGCGGGGCCGACCATGACGCTGGGCGACATCGCCAGGCGCCTCGCGCCGGGCTCCAAGGCGCTCGGGGGCCGCGAGCCCGGGCTTTGGGCCGAGGGCTTCTTCAACCCCGAGGACACCGTCTTCCCCTACGGCGTCCACCTCGCCGTGGTGCGCGTCGATTCCGAGACCGGCGCCGTCACCGTCGAGCGCTTCATGGTGGCCTATGACGTGGGCCGCGCGGTCAATCCGGCGATGGTCGAGGGACAGCTGGTGGGCGGGTGCATCCAGGGCCTCGGCGGCGCCCTCTACGAGGAGTTCGTCTACGATGAGCGCGGCCAGCCGCTGGCGGTCACCTTGGCCGATTACCTGTTACCCACCCTGGCGGAGGCGCCGACGGTCGAGGTCCTGATCACCGAGGACGCGCCGAGCCCCCTCAATCCGCTCGGCATCAAGAGCGCCGGCGAGGGCGGCATCAACGGCGTCGGCGCCGCCATCGCTGGCGCGGTGGGTGAGGCCATCGGCATGCCTCTGGCCGTGACCCGCATGCCGATCACGCCGCAACGGGTGCGGGAATGGCTGCGCGCGGCATCCCACGCAAAGCCGGGACCTCGCGCGGCTCGCGCAGAATGAAGGAGTTGCCATGTCGAAGAAGCTTCATCTGACGCTCGCCGTCGGGGATTACGAGATCGTCCGCGCCCTGAAGGAGGGAACGGTCGCGCCGGACGGGATCGAGCTCACCGTCCTCACCGACATGGATTCGACCACGCGTCACTGGCGGTTCCTGCGCAACGAGGACTTCGACGTCGGCGAGGTCTCGTGCTCCTCCTACCTGGTGGCGCGCGACCAGGGCATGCCGTTCGAGGGCCTGCCGGTGTTCCTGCACCGCCGCTTCCGCCACGGCTTCGTGTTCATCAACACCACCAAGGGCATCAGGAAGCCGACCGACCTCATCGGCCGCAAGATGGGGGTCAAGCAGTACCAGTCCAGTGCCCAGCT
>DASWKZ010000238.1:0-4079 GCA_036396355.1 Alphaproteobacteria bacterium | reverse complement strand
CCGCGCATGACGAGATGGTGTGCTTGCGACGTTTTAGGGAAGGTGATCGATCCACTCATGGCGGGGACGCTCTACCCATCGAGGTCGATCGTGTAGTCCTCGATCACGGTGTTGGCGAGGAGCTGGCGGCACATCTCCTCGACGCGGGCCCGCGCGGCGGTCGCGTCGGCCGCATCGATCTCGAGCTCGATATACTTGCCCTGGCGGACATCCCCCACCTCGGCGAAGCCCAGCGCGCGAAGGGCGTTGGCGATGGCCTTGCCCTGCGGGTCCAGCACACCCGGCTTGAGCGTGACGTGGACGCGGACCCGCATGCGCTACTGGACGACCCGGGTGCCCTGGTGGTCGGCGGGCCCGCTCTCGGGCAGGATGCCGAGGCGGCGGGCGACCTCCTGGTAGGCCTCTTCCACCTTGCCGAGGTCGCGGCGGAAGCGGTCCTTGTCCATCTTCTCGTTGGTCTTGAGGTCCCACAACCGGCAGCTGTCGGGGCTGATCTCGTCGGCCAGCACGATGCGCACGTCGTCGCCGTCGTACCAGCGGCCGAACTCGATCTTGAAATCGACCAGGCGGATGCCGATGCCGAGGAACATGCCCGACAGGAAGTCGTTGATGCGCAGCGCCATGTTGACGATGTCGTCGAGCTCGTGGTGGCTGGCCCAGCCGAAGCAGGTGATGTGCTCCTCGCTGACCATGGGGTCGCCGAGGGCGTCGTTCTTGAGGCAGTACTCGATGATCGAGCGCGGCAGGGCCGTGCCCTCCTCGATGCCGAGGCGTTGTGACAGCGTCCCGGCGGCGACGTTGCGCACGATCACCTCGACGGGGATGATCTCGACCTCGCGCACCAGCTGCTCGCGCATGTTGAGCCGCTTGATGAAGTGGGTGGGGATGCCGATCTCGCCCAGCCGCGTCATCAGCAGCTCGGAGATGCGGTTGTTCAGCACCCCCTTGCCGGTGATGGTGCCCTTCTTCTGGTTGTTGAAGGCGGTGGCGTCGTCCTTGAAGTACTGGACGATGGTGCCCGGCTCGGGGCCCTGGAACAGGACCTTGGCCTTGCCCTCGTAGATCTGCTTGCGGCGGTTCATGGCGGGCCCGATGGCTCGAGGCCGGCGCCCGGGCGCCGGATGGGAAGAGGGATGTTGTATAGCACAATCCGGCGCCGACACAATGGCGGGGCCATCCCCATGATATGGGGGCGTACAACTTTTTATAATACAACATCTTCCCACGGGGCGGTGCCAGGGCGGCCCCCACGGATGCCCTCGATACGTTGGCGCCCCCGGCCGCACTCGTAGGTCCGGGCCTACCGGGGACGCACCGGCACCGAGGTCCCGGACCGATACCGCCGCAACCAGGCGCCTCTTGACGTATAACGCCATGCGTTATACGCTGAGCATGTGATCAAGGGCTTCAAATGCGCCGACACCCGCGCCCTGTTCGAGGGGCGCCGGACGCGGAAGTTCCAAGCCATCCGCGAGGTCGCGTGCCGGAAGCTCGACATGCTCGATGCCGCTGCCGCGCTTTGGGACCTGCGGGCGCCGCCGGGCAACCGGCTGGAGGCGCTCAAGGGCGACCGGTCGGGGCAGCACAGCATTCGCGTCAACGACCAATACCGCATCTGCTTCGTGTGGAAGGACGGAAACGCCGAGGACGTGGAGATCGTCGACTACCATTGATGCCAAGGAGGGCCAGCATGCGTATTCGGACACACCCGGGCGAGGTGCTGCGCGAGGAATTCATGGAGCCGCTGGGGCTCACGGCCAACGCCCTGGCGCTCGACCTGCACGTGCCGGCGACGCGGATCGGCGAGATCATCCGCCGGGACAAGCCGCGCGCGGTGACGCCGGACACGGCGCTGCGCCTCGCGCGGTATTTCGGCACCACGCCCCGGTTCTGGCTCGACCTCCAGGCCGCCCACGAGCTGTCGGTGGCCGAGCGGGACCTCAAGCCCGTCATCGAGCGCCAGGTCCGCCCCCGCGCGGCGTGAGCGCGGCGGGCCCTACAACGCCACGTCCTGCCACGGGGCGGTGCCGGGGCGGGCCGCGCAGAAGCGCCAGGCGGGTCTCGCCGCGCCCGCGGCGGGGAGCGCGATGAGGGCGCCCGACAGCGTCCCGTAGCCCTCCCGCGGGGGAAGCGCCATGGCGGCGCGGCCAGGGGCGCCGGCGGGCGGGCCCGCCGCCATCAGCGTCTCCCAGGCGGCCCAGCCGCCGGCCGCCGGATCGGGCGCCGCCGCCGCCTCGAAGCTCGGAAGCCAGGCCGCGATGCGCGGGTGCGCCCGGTCGTTGAGCTCGCCGGAGGCGATCATGGACACGCCCTCGGGGACGGGCGCGACCGCGACCCGCCCGCCGCCGGTGCCCTTGAGCCAGAAGGCGCCGCGGTCGTCGGCGAGGATCAGGTTGAAGGTGCGGTAGGCGGCGGCGTCCAGCGCCGAGAGGGCCCGGGCCGCGGCGGCGGCATCGGCGTGATCGAGCGCCTCCAGCACCAGCTCGCCGCGGCTGCGTCGGCCGGCCTCGGGGCCGAGCGCGCCCTCGCGGTTCATGACCGCGGCCAGCACCCCCTCGTCGTTGAGCCCGAGCCAGCTGCCGCCCGCGAGCTCGTCGAGGCCCGCCGTCACCTCCGGCCGGTCGGGCCAGTGGCGGCCGGGCGCCCGCCACGGGCGGGCCGCCATCTCGTCGCGGTTGGCGCCCAGGATCAGCGGCCAGGCATGGCCCGGCCGGCGCAGGAGGACCACGGTGCACATGAAGTTTCGATACCATCCCCCCGGCGCCGCCGCTATAACATTGGTCGGTCCCAAGTTTGCGGTGCCGGGCTCCGTGGAATGATCGACACGGAGCCTCTTCGTTCTTCCTCGTCATCGCCGGGCTTGACCCGGCGATCCATGGATGCCCGGATGTCATGCGAAGCATGCCTCCGCACGATGTCAGGGCATGACGTGGGAAGGGGAAGCAATCGGCCCGGTAGGACCGATGCATTCGCAACCCTGACCCAGCAACCGGGAGCGCGCCGATGAGCAGTTTCGACGATCGCGAGAAGGGCTTCGAGGCCAAGTACCGGATGGACCAGGAGACCCGGTTCAAGGTGATCGCCCGCCGCAACCGGCTGCTCGGCGAATGGGCGGCCGGGCGCATGGGCATCACCGGCGACGACGCCGCGGCCTACGCCAAGGAGGTGGTGGTCGCCGACTTCGATCGGCCGGGCGACGACGACGTCATCGAGAAGGTGGTCCGGGACCTCGGCGCCAAGGGGATCGCGGCCGACGCCGCCGAGATCCGCGCCAAGCTCGAGGAACTGGCCCAGACCGCCCGCGACCAGATCGCCGGCGCGCAGAAATAGCGGCCGGGCTCGGGGCGGGAGTCGCCCGCCGGGGCCGGTTCACGCCGTCTGCCGGCGTTCCTGGATCAGGCGCTTCCAGCAGGCGTTGAGGTAGTCGAACCCGGACCGGGTCCCGAACAGCCGCCAGCTCGGCCAGCGCGCCAGCGGGAACAGGTCGAAGCCGCAGTGCCAGGCCTCCCGGGCCGAGAGGCCGAGCACCGCCACCCCCTCCTGATACCCGCCCGGGTGGAGCTGGCCGAGGACGCAGCGCCGGTACGAGCCGATGCTGAAATCGCCGAGGTCGATATTCCGGTCCCAGCCGGGATTGATCCGGTCGAGGTAGCGCGCGCCGCGATCGACGCTGCGCTCGATCACCCACCGGGAAATGCCACCGAAGATCATGGGAAGTCACCCTGATTGAACCGCGTTCCGCGAGGGGCGGCCGATCCGCCCGCCGGCAGACAAGAATAGACCCGGATCGGGACGGTTAGAAGGGGGCTGATGCGGTCGCCGCGGCGATTCTTGCGGGGCCGGGGAGGGGGCGGCCAGGGTGGCGCCAGGGGGGCCCGTATCGCGGACGGCCGGTCTTGGACGTGTTTCGGTCTGGCGGGCCCCCCCCCTCACCCTCCTCCGGTCGCGCCGGGGGAGGGTGAGGGGGGGCCGATTCCGTTTCAGGGAAACGCGTCCTGCCCCTCCCCGAAGACGCGGGCGAAGATGGCGTCCACGTGGCTAGTGTGGTTCTAACTCTTTGCCAAGTACTCTTCAGGTAT
>DASWKZ010000237.1:0-9284 GCA_036396355.1 Alphaproteobacteria bacterium | reverse complement strand
CATCCGCTCTTCCGCAAGGGAATAGAGGGCATCCAGATGTTCGGCCTCCATCCGCTCATTGTGGCGCCGCATGTTCGATTCGAACCGCTCGAGGGTCGCGCGGTAACGCCGCAGAACGTGGAGGACATCCGCACAATGCTGGCGGTAATCCGGGGCGACTAGATCGAGCGCGTGATGCAGGCCGCCGTTGAGATCGCTCTTGACAAGCGACTCGTTGTGGCGCGCCACGAGACCGGGGATATCGAGCGAGAACCCGGCGAACGAGAGGGCCAATCGCCCGCCGAGCTCCCGCGACTCCAGCCTGCAGAGGCGGGCCTTGCTCGCGAACAGCGGGCTGCCGTCACATTCCAGAGTGACGTCGATCTCTTCGCCGATGCCCAGGGGCGGAATGCTGCCGGCGGGGATGTTGGCGGCCAACCCCGTCATGGAGATGTTCTCAAGATTGCAGGTGGTGCCGTCCACGCGCACCCGCGGCGGGCAACGGGGAAACAGGTCGCGTGCCTCGAACCGCTCGGCCCGGTAGAACACGCGGCGCCCGACGGCACCGGGTAGTTCCTCGTACGACTTCATCTCTAAGGCCTTGATCCCCAAGAATGCGCAGTTAACGCATTATTAATCATAAAACGGGGGATTAAGACAACATATTTATGCGGCGCAGCAAGGATGGTTAATAAGGCTCTCTTAATTCATTGAAATAATTAGATAAGACGGGTCCGCGGCCGGGGCGGGACCGGCACCCCCGGGTGGCGGCGACGATGGGCCGGCGGCGCCGGCGACGGGGGTTTCGCGAATGGCGGATGGGGAGGGATTCGAACCCCCGAGGCGCTCGCGCGCCTGCCGGTTTTCAAGACCGGTGCCTTCGACCGCTCGGCCACCCATCCGTCGCGATCGGATACGTTAAGGAACCCGCCGGACCGGTCAACCGGGAACTGAAGATGGAGGCTGCGTCGGGGAGGGCCGAGGGGTATCCTGCCCCGCGGGCGGCGCCGCCTCCAATGCCGGGGACGGGGCCGGTGCCGGCCCATTCGGACAAAATTTAAATGACTTTTTCACATTTTGCGGCAAAGGATTAGAAGATTCCATCATGGCGTCAAGGAAGCGGGCACTTGTCAACGGCAGCGGATGAAACGCCGGTCACGGCGCCCGGCCCGGCGGCCGACATCGGCACCGAGCGGGCGGCCGGCCTGTGGGCCGCGCTCGCCGCCGCCATCTGCGTCGGCGTCTTCGCCGCCTGGATCGCCCTCTCGGACGTGCCGCTGGCGCTGTTCGAGTCGGGCGGCGAGGGAATCGTCCGCGGCGAGGTGGCCGAGATCGCCGCGGTCGCCGGCTTCGGCGCCATCATCCTCATTCTCGGGTTCTTCCCGCTCGCCCGCCAAGCATTGAGGACCGCTCGCGGGGCCAGGGCGAGGCCCCTCGACGACTCGCAGCGGGCCCTCTTGGACGCGCTGCCCGACCCCGCGTTCTTCATCGACCGCCGGGGCCGCATCGAGCAGCCCAACGCGGCGGCCGCGGAGGCCTTCGGCCGATCCGGCTGGTCGCTCAGGGGCATGGCCCTCGGCCGACTGGTTCCCGACGACAGCCGCACCCGCCTCGATCAGCTCCTGCGTCTCGCGCGCGAGGGCGAGGACGGCTACCTCCGTTGCCCGGTGGTCACCGACCGCGGCATGCGCACCTTCGAGATTCATGTCCGGCTCTACGGCGGATCGGACGCCGACGCGCCGCATCTGATCGGCGTCGCGCGCGACATCACCCAGCAGGCGAACACCGAGGAGGTCGCGCGCTCGCGGATCTCGGGCCTGGAGACGATGGTCAACCAGATCATCGACTCCCTGGCCCAGATCGTCGAAATCCGCGACCCCTATACCCACGGCCACCACACCCGGGTCGCCCATCTCGCCGCCCAGATCGCGCGGCAGATGAAGCTAGCGGACGAGGAGGTCCGGGGCATCGAGATCGCAGCCCGGGTCCATGACCTCGGGTCCCTGACGGTGCCCTTCGAGATCCTGATCCAGCCCTGGGAGATCTCGGAGCCCGAGCACGAGATCATCCGCGCCCATTGCCAGACCGGGCACAGCATCCTGAGCAAGATCGATTTCCCGTGGCCGGTGCCCGAGATCGTCCTCCAGCACCACGAGCTGTTCAACGGCTCGGGATACCCCAAGGGCCTGAAAGGGCACCGCATCCACATCGGCGCGCGGATCATCTGCGTCGCCGACGCGTTCGACGCCATGACCTCGCAGCGGCCCTACCGGGGGGCCATGGGCCGCGACGACGCCCTCAAGGAGATCATCGCCCAGGCCAGCGTCAAGTACGACCCCAACGTCGTCGACGCCTGCGTCAAGGTCCTGCAGACAGCCGACTGACCGGGCGGGGCCCCGGTCAGCGGCCGAACAGGTCCTTCAGCCCGTCGAGGGGGGTGGACGGCTGCGAGGACGGCTCGTCCGCAGGCTTCTCCGTGCCGCTGCCGCCCGATCCCTGGCCGGGGATCAGGCCCTTGAGCGAATCGAGCGCCTTGCCGGGCTCCCGAGCAAGGCCCTCGACCGCCCCCGAGAGATCGGGCCCGTAGCTCAGGTCGTGGAACGGGCCCTTGATGATCACCGGAACCGTGATCCCCGTTGCCGCCGACGCGCCCCCCTGTCCCTCGGTGGTGGCCACCAGCTTGGGCTCGAGGCGATAGTTCACCTGCCGCTTGGGAAGGTCCACCTGTCCCTTGCCGGTCAGGCGCATGAGCGGCGCCAGCATTTGCAGGTCGTCGTTGGTGACGATCCCGCCGGCGATGCGGTAGGTGCCCGTGATTTCCGAGAAATCGGTCTTCTGGGGCGCGCCCGCCCCCGAATCCAGGAACGCGCTGGTGACGTTGCGCGCCATCGCCGCGAGGTTGATGCCGCGGATCGCCCCGTTCAGGAACTGGACCTTGCCGCCGCCCGACAGCGCCGAGATCATCTCCCGCTGGCTGCGGCCGCGGGTGGAAACCTTGGCGTCGGCGTGGGCTGTTCCCTCCAGTCTCTCGAAATCCATGACGTCCGTGAGGAAGGGATTGGCCTGGAAGTCGGCGAGCGCGAAATCGACCGTCACGCTGGGCACCGAGCCTTTCGCGTTGGTCGTGACCGTCGCCCGGCCGTTGCCCCCGTACATGGCCAGCTTGGTCAGGTCGGTCACCAGGACCCCGTCCCGAAGCCGGACCATGAGGCTCGATTCGCCGACCTTGATCTTGCGGACGACAAGCCCGTCCACGCCGAGGTCGAGTTCGGCATTGAGGTCGTTCAGCGCCTTGAGATCGATGGGCTCGTCGCTCCAGTCCGACGGTCCCGCCTTGCCGCCCGCCGCCGGCCGCCCGGACGGCTCCTCCGGTGGCAGATACGGGTTGAGGTCGAGCATGCCCAGCTTGAGGGCCGCCTTGATGAAGGGCCTGGCGCGGCTCCCGTCGAACGAGAGGTCGCCAGCCCCCTTGATGTCATCGAGGCTGAGTCGGGCGTCGCGGAACGCGACCAGCTTGCCCTTCATGTCCAGGGTCCCGGTGATCCTGAGCGGACCCAGGCCCGATCCCGGCGCATCGAGGGGCGAGCCCGCCCACGCCGCGAGCTTGCGGACCGACGGCACGTCGAGATCGACGGCGCCCTGGGCGGCTTGCGTCCTTCCCGCCGACGCCGAACCCTTGAAGGAAAGGTTGACCGGCGCCGCGGTGAGCCCGGCCTCGATATCGGTGGCCCCGCCGGCGAGGAAGGCGTTGGGCCGGGAAAGCCCGAGGGCGAGGGTCACGCGCTCCTTGTTCCAGACGAGCGAGCCGGCGGCCTTCATGGGACTGTCCAGCGACGGGAGGGAGACCTCGAGATCGACGTCGTCGATGCGGTGGGCCGCGCCGGTGCGCGCGTCGGCATAGGAGACCCGACCGTCGACGAGGCGGACGTCGTCCAGCCTGAGTCCGGCGAGCCCCATGCCCGAGGACTCCGCCGCCGGCGCCGACGGCTTGGGCGCGGGGGCCCCCGCCGCGGCGAACTGCCAGTTGGGCCGGCCCGCCTTGTCGACCTCGAGGTTGATGACGGGCTTCTCCAATACCAGCGTATCGACCTCGAGATTGCCGGAGAGAAGCGGGATGACGGCGACGCGCACCGTGAGCCTTTCGAGGCTCATCATGGTTTCCGCCTTGCCGCCCTGGGCGTTGCCGAGGGACACCTTGCCGGCGATGAATTCCACCCGCGGCAGGATCGAGAAGGCGAAGTCGCCGTCGATCCGCGCCTGGCGCCCCGTGGACTCCTCGATGCGGGTGAGAAGCTCCTTCTTGTAGACCTCGACCGGGACGAATGCGGGAACCACGACCGCGGCGACGACGACGAGGGCAACGACACATCCGAGCCCGATCAGAATCTTCTTCATGACAACGTCCTCCAACAATGACGGCAACAATAACGGCGGGGACTTCGCGCGCCGCCGCCCCCGATGGGAGCGGCGCGGTTCCTACTCGGTCGTCGATCCCTCGGGCACCCAGACGCCCGAGTGCCTGTCGATCATGTAGCGCGCCACCAGCGCGCCTTCCCTGGCGGTCACCACCTCGGCCATGATGCGCCCGTCGCGCTCATAGACGCGCCCGGCCTTGAGGCGCGGATTGCCGGTCAGCACCACCCGGTAGGCGAGCAGGGCCGAAACGGTCCTGACGGTCGGCCCCTCCGGTCCGTAGATCGCGGCCACGCTGCCCGGCCGCACCTCCGGGGCGATGGAGCCGCTGCCGCCGGGCACCGCGTCCTCCGGGCCCTTCCGGGCCTTGGCCGCCTCCGCCGCCGCCTCCACTATCTCGCGGAACAGCTCGCCGATCCTTTTGAGCTGCGCGGTGAGGGCTTCCATGTCCACCGCGCCCGGTGACGGATCCGGCGCCGGCTCCGATGTCCGGTTCCCGTCGGGCGCGGCGGCGGGGGGCGGATCCGCGGCCACGGCGCCGCCGCCCGCGACGACCGACGAGCCAGCCGCCAGCGCAATAGCGATCAGCATTCCCACGATCCGATGGCGTGATCCAGCGCGCAGCATGTCATCCACTCCCGCGTCGGTCGGTGCCCACCCTCGGCGGCCCCATTATGGCACGAATCGAAGCGCGACGGGCACGCCGATGCCTGCCGGAGGCTTCCGTGACCCATGGTCTCCGCCGCCGGTGAACCGGCGGGGAGGCCGTCACGCGGCAAGGCCCGGAACGGGTCCGGGCCTTGCGTCTTCCGTGATCGGATCACGGCTCCGAACCTAAGTTCGGTCATTTATCGGCAAGGATCGTTCAATCCTGCACGATCATCAACGATCAGATTTTCGGGTCTGGCCTGGCATGTCGGGTGGAGTCATTTTCCTAGCCTCCCTTCCGCCTTGCCTCGAAATGCTGCACCCGCGCGCGGGTGGCCATCAAGGGAAATTTGAGCGTCCCGGCAAATTCGCAATGAAATTGCTCCGGCCTTCGCGCGCGCCCATCTATGCCAGACCGATTCGCGCCAGTTCCCCGGCGGCCGCGTCCTCCACCGCCGTGCCCTTGAAGAAGTCCGGATTCACGCCGGCGTGCAGGCGCACCATGTTGGTGAAGGTGAAGGCGCGGAAATCATCGTCGTCGATCAGCCCCTTCTCCACGAGCTCGTGGGCCTCGGCCAGCGTGTCGCGCATGTCCGGCACGTCCCAGTGGGAGACGTCCGAGGAGAACAGGGCGCCGAGCTTGGCGCCCATGTGGTTCATGCGCGAATCGAACGCGGTCGCGACCAGGCGGTCGTCGGCCTCGCAACCGAAATAGAAGTGGGGCACGAAGAGGTCGTAGATGTCCTCGACCTTCTCGATCCCGCACCTGGCCCAGTCGTCGATGTGGTCGTCGGGCTCCGGGTTGAAGCCAGGTCGCGCCCCGGTGGTGGAATCGTTGGTCGCGCGCAGGCGGTCGATGAACGGCGTGTAGGCCTCTCCGCCGTACTCCTCGACCAGCCCGGCCAGCAGCCCGCGGTCGATCCGCGCGGGATCGAGGTTCTCGCGCAGCGCCCGGAGGCTCCGCTTCTCCCAGTGCTCGATGAGCTCGTTGTAGAGCTGCGACGCCCATGACACGCCGCCTTCGAGGAAGCCGAAGTTGAGCTCGGGGAACCGCCGCGTGACGCCGCCGAGGAACAGGGCCTTGCAGAAGGCATCGTTGGCCATGGCGAAGGCGCCGATGTGGTTGTAGACGTAGTTCGAGATCGAGCGCCGCGGGCCCCAGCCCTGGCCGCCCACATGGGCGGTCGGCGCCACCCTCAGCTCCACGCATTTCGCCCACATCGGGTCGTAGTCGTAGGGGCTGTCGAGGGCCAGGGGATCCACCCAGTGGGCGTATTTCGACACTTCCGGCGCCTCGCGCTCGATGATGGGGATCGGGCGGAAGTTGAGGTTGGTCAGCTGGATCGCCTTGAAGCCCAGGGTGTCGACGCAGTACTCGAGCTCCTCGATCGCCTCCTCGGGCGTCCAGGTGGGGATGACCGCGGCGACGGTCATGCGGTCGGCATGCTCGCGGAAGCGGTCGGCGTTCATGCGGTTGAGCGCCCGGCAGCCGACCCGGCGGATCTCCTCGTCGCGGCTGACGCCGAAGATGAACTGGGAGGTGTAGACCACGGCGTAGTCCATGCCCATCTCGTCCATGCGGGCGCGGAACAGATTCGGCAGCATGGCGGTGGCCAGATCGAGCGTGTTCTTCGCCGGCATGGTCCAGAAGGGGGGCCGCCGCGCCTGACGGTCGAAGCGTTCCTCCGGGCTGAGGCGGTGCCAGCTTTCGCGGCCGAGGCGCGCGGTGCGGTAACGCTCGACCAGTTCGGCGCCGCCTTCCTCCTTCAGGTAGTCGAGAAGGATGGGATGGTATTCCTGGGTGTGCCCGTCGCCGTCGATCACCGGGTGATCGATCGCCTGCCTCACCTTGTAGGATCGGGATTCTGTCTGATCGAGCGGCATCTGCGCCTCCCCGCGGTTTCATCCCCGACACGACCGTTCGGCTCTCGTCCATGAGCCTAATGCGCCGGCCGATTTCGGGCAAGCTCCGGCGGCGCGCCGACCGCGCTGGAACGCATCGGTGGAAGGGGGCATCATGGGGCCATGGGCTTCTGCCGCACGGTCCGCATCGGCCTCGCCGCCGCCTGTGCCGGCCTCCTCGCCGCAATGGCGGGGCGGGCGGACGCGGCCGAGCCCATCGATCTCCGCATCGAGGCGTCCTCGCCCCGGCCGCCGCCGGCCGAGGTCGCGCTCCACGTGCGCGACGCCGCCGACAAGGACGCCCTGGCCCTGTCGGCGCTGGCCCACGAGGCCCTCGATCACCGCGGCATCCGGGTCGACTTCGCCGCGCCTTACGGCCTCACCCTGGTGCTCGCCCGGCCCCTGGTCTGGACCGGCGAGGATCCGCCGCTGCTCTCCCTCGATGCCCGCATCGGCTCGTCCAGCGAGCCCTCCTACGGCCTCGACATCGCCATTCCCATGTCGCGTCCCGCGCCGCCCGAGGGTTCGGTGCGGGTCGCGCTGTCCGCCGTCCTCGAGGCGCGCGACGGCTCCCCGCTGTGGCGGGCCGACGCCCACACCATGGTCGCGGGAGGCGACGAACCGGACGCGATCCGGCGATTGACGGAGGCCGTGATCGACGCCTTGGCCCACGCCGGCCAGGGCGACCCGCCCGGAGGCGGCGCCGCGCCGCGGTGAACGGGGCCGCGGGGCCGACGCGACGGGGCCCACGGGGGAAGCGCGTTGCGCGAAAGTGCCGCCTTGTGGCACAAGGGCATCGCAGCCCGGAGGTCGCGCACATGCGGAGAATGAATGCCGTCCTTGTCGTCGCCATGGTCGCGGCGCTGGTGCAGACCCCCGCGCCCTCGGGCCCCGCCCGCGCCGCGGAGCCGGCGACCGGCGGAGGGGCGGCCGCGGCGGACGGCGGCGACTTCGCAGAGTGGATCAAGGGCGTCTACGAGGAGGGGCTGAGCCGGGGCATCTCGAAGGCCACCCTCGACGCGGCGCTGGACGGCGTGGCGCCGCTGCGGCGGGTGGTGGAGCTCGACAGGCGCCAGCCGGAGTTCACCCAGACCTTCCGGCAATACATCGAGGCGCGGGTGAGCGCCTGGCGCGTCGAGGCCGGCCGCGACCGCCTGCGGCGCCACGAGGGCATGCTGAGGGAGATCGGGGCGCGCTACGGCGTGCAGCCCCGATTCATCGTCGCCCTGTGGGGGATCGAGACCAATTTCGGGAACAACACGGGCGGATTCCCGGTGATCCAGGCGCTGGCGACCCTCGCCTATGACGGCCGCCGCTCGGCCTATTTCCGCCGCGAGCTGTTCAACGCCCTGGAGATCATCGACGCCGGCCACGTCGCGGCGGGCGAGATGAAAGGCTCGTGGGCCGGCGCCATGGGCCAGAACCAGTTCATGCCGTCGAGCTTCCTGACCTTTGCCGTCGATCATGACGGCGACGGACGCCGCGACATCTGGGGCACGCTGGCCGACGTGTTCGCCTCGACGGCCAACTACCTGAGCCGGGTCGGCTGGCGCGGCGATCAGACCTGGGGCCGCGAGGTGACGCTGCCACCGGGCTTCGCGGAGGAGGCGCTGCCGTCCCTGATGCCCGCCGATCCGCCCTCGGGGTGCCGGGCCCTGCGCAGCCTTTCGGTGGAGAAGACACTGCCGGAGTGGGCGGCCCTGGGCGTGCGTCGCGCCGACGGCGGACCGCTTCCCGCGCGCGAGCTCGCGGCGTCGCTGGTGGTGCCGGAAGGGCCGGACGGTCCCGCGTTCCTCGTCTACGACAACTTCCGCGCGACGTTGAAATGGAACTGCTCGGTCCTGTTCGCGGCCTCGGTCGGTATCCTTGCCGACCGCCTGCGGGGGCTATAGACTTCTAGATATTCGACAGGGGACCGAAACCGCCACTACATCATGGGACTCGCGCTGCGCCCGTCACATATCGCCACCGGCGTCGCCCTGTGCGCCCTGCTCGTCGCCTGCGCCGAGACGCAGCTGGTCATGCACACGGCGAAGCGGCTGTCGCGCGGAGAGGAGGGTGTGCGCCAACCCCTCTACAAGGTAGGCAGCCCCTACCAGATCAACGGCGTCTGGTACTACCCGAAGGTCGATTACGACTACGCCGAAACCGGGATCGCCTCGTGGTACGGGGAGGAATTCCACGGCCGGCCCACCGCCAATGGCGAGACGTTCGACATGAACCGGGTCTCGGCGGCCCACCGCACCCTGCCGCTGCCCAGCATGGTGCAGGTGACCAACCTCGAGAACGGCCGCTCCATCCGGGCCCGGGTCAACGACCGCGGCCCCTTCGCCCACGGACGG
>DASWKZ010000236.1:0-8917 GCA_036396355.1 Alphaproteobacteria bacterium | reverse complement strand
GGCCTGCAGCGCGACCTCCCAGCGCGAGAGCACCGGCGAATACATCGACAGCTCGGTCGTCAGCGCCAAGGTGCGCACGGCCATCGCCAAGGACGAGAAGCTCAGCATCTTCGACATCGACGTCACCACCTATCGCAACGTCGTGCAGCTGAGCGGATTCGTCGATTCCATGGAGCTCAAGAACCGGGCGACGACCGTCGCCAAGGGCGTTGAGGGCGTCCGCGAAGTGCGCAACAATATCGAGATCAAGCCGGCCGGCTGAGCGGGCCACCCGTTGGCCCGGATCGGCCCGGTCGGGCGGTAGGCCACCGGCGAGGGGGGATTCGGCCATGGGCATGGCGTTCAGCGGCGTCCTGGGTTTCATCATCCTGGTCCTGGATGTCTGGGCCATCGTCAGCACCGTTCAGAGCCCGGCCGAAACCGGGACCAAGGTCCTCTGGATCGTGCTGATCATCGTGCTGCCGGTCCTCGGCATCATTCTCTGGGCGCTGTTCGGCCCGCGCGGCCAAATGCCGAAGCTCGGCTGATCGCCGGTTCCCTGGCCCCGCTTCGGCGGGGCCTTTCATTGCGCGACACCGGGGCGGGCCCCGCCACCCGACGCGGCCTCGCCATTCGTGCCGTTATTGCAAGGGCTTCCGCCCGCGGGTTGTCGGGCGGCGCCTCGTATGTTCCCCTTGTCCTCGGGAGGGGAATAGGCGGGCCGCCCCTCGATGCTGGGCCCGTGGATTGAATCGGCCATCCGGCTCACCGCCCATCGCGGCGTCCCGGGGCCGCAGGGCGGCAGGTCCTGTGAGTCGCGGTGCTGCGGGGCAACCGAGGCCCATGCCGACCATTGGCGCGCCGGGGGTCAAAACACCAATATCGGCAGGAGGCTTGTCATGGAAACCAATCCGACGGCAGATTCTTCGGCCAAGAAGGTGGCGCCGACCCGTCCTGGATGGAAGGCCGCAATCGTCGTGCTGGCATTCATTATCGGCTTCGCCGTCTTTGCCTCGACTATTGCGACGTAGTTGTTTCCGGCGGCTTCGCCGAAGCGCGTGGTATCCGCTGCGGCCACCGGGCGCCGCCTATCGTTTGATGCGTCGATCGAAGACCGACTCGGAGCCCCGCCCTCCGGCGGGGCTTTCTTTTGGTCGGGCGGCAAAGGGGCATGGGCGGAAAAAATGCCGGGCCCGAGGGCCCGGCAAGTTTAACAGGGAGGCTTCACGTCTGGGAGACGTCGGATCCCTCCGGAGAGGGACCCGTTTTCCGGGCGTTGCACCCGGAAACTCACTGCCGGTGATACGATGCCGGCTACGCGTCCTACTCAACGCAATCGCGACGCGCCGAAACTCTACGGGACAAAAAACTACGCGCGGCGCATCGCCCTATCCACGCTTCTAAAAATACGGGGGGGCCGACGAAATACCACCCTCATTCCCTCATTGGAGCCATGCATGAATTGCATGGCTTAAGCCCCCGGAAAACAAGGCAAAAATGTGTTCAGAACCGGGTTTCCCGGATCTGGCTCAGGAGGAAGTCGCGGAACACCGCCACCCGCTTGGAATTGCGCAATTCCTGGGGGTAGACGAAGTAGGAATCGTAGGGCGGCCCCTCGTGGTCGGGGAGGATGCGGACCAGGTTGGAGATCTGGCGGACCGTGTAATCGGGCAGCGCCGCGATGCCCACCCCGGACTGCACCGCCCGGTAGATGCCGTAGATGTTGTTCACCTTGAGCACGTTCCTCGGCACCACCCTGGCCCGGCGCACGGCGTCCATCAGCCAGTTCACGCGCGCCGTGGGCGGCCGCACGTCCTCGCCATAGACCACCAGGGTGTGCTCGGCAAGGTCCTCGATCGCCTGCGGCATGCCGTGGTTCTTCAGGTATTCCGGCGACGCGTAGACGTGGTTGTGCATGGTCATCAGCCGCCGCTGCACGAGGTCGGGCTGGGTCGGCGGGTTGAGGCGAATGGCCACGTCGGCCTCGCGCATGCCGATGTCGATCTCCTCGTCGGTGAGCAGCAGGGTGAGCCGGATGTCCGGGTAGAGCTCCATGAACTCCCTCATCCGCGGTGTGAGCCAGATGGAGCCCAGGGCCACCGTGGTGGTGACCTTGAGCGGCCCCCGCGGCCGCTCGGTCGAATCGGCAAGCATGGCCTGGGCCGTGGCCAGCTTCGCGAACACGTCCTTGGTGGTCCCGAACAGGAGCTCCCCCTGCTCGGTGAGCACGAGGCCGCGGGCGTGGCGGTGGAACAGCGGCACGCCCAGATCCTGCTCGAGCGACGAGATCTGGCGCGAGATCGCGGACTGGCTGAGATTCAGGGCCTCCCCCGCATGGGTGAAGCTGCCCGCCTCGGCGACCGCGTGGAACACCCGGAGCTTGTCCCAGTCCATGACGGCGTCCCGCCGGCGCGCGCCGGGCCGCTACTCGGCCGCGTCGCGGCCGGCGGCGTGGGCCGCCGCCGCCAGGTAGCGCTCCGCCTCGATGGCGGCCATGCAGCCGGTGCCGGCGGCGGTGACCGCCTGGCGGAACACCTTGTCCTGGACGTCGCCGGCGGCGAACACGCCCGGCACGCTGGTCACGGTCGAGTCCGGCCGGGTCAGGACGTAGCCCTCCCTGTCCATGTCGATCTGGCCCCTGAGGATGCCCGTGTTGGGGGTGTGGCCGATGGCGACGAACACGCCCTCGAGGGCGAGCTCGCGCGTGGCGCCGGTCTTGACGTTGCGGATGCGCACGCCGGTGACGCCGGGCGGATCCCCGGTGCCGAGCACCTCCTCGAGGACCGAATCCCAGATCACCGTGATGCGGTCGTTGGCGAACAGGCGGTCCTGCATGATCTTCTCGGCGCGCAGCGAATCGCGCCGGTGGATCAGGGTCACGCGCTCGGCGTGGTTGGTGAGGAAGATCGCCTCCTCCACCGCCGTGTTGCCGCCGCCGATAACGCATACCCGCTTGCCGCGAAAGAAGAAGCCGTCGCAGGTGGCACAGGCGGAAACCCCGAATCCCTTGAGCCTCTCCTCGCTGGGGAGGCCCAGCCAGCGCGCCGAGGCGCCGGTGGAGAGGATCAGCGTATCGCCCGCGTAGACCGTCCCCGAATCGCCCGTGCAGGCGAACGGCCGCCTCGAAAGGTCCACCGCGAGGACGGTATCGGACACCATGCGGGTCCCCACCTTCTCGGCCTGCTTCCGCATCTCCTCCATGAGCCACGGGCCCTGGACCGTCTCGGCGAAGCCCGGATAGTTCTCGACGTCGGTGGTGATGGTCATTTGGCCGCCCGGCTGCAGGCCGGCGACCATGACCGGGGCGAGATTGGCGCGGGCGGCGTAGATGGCGGCGGTGAGCCCGGCCGGGCCGGAGCCGAGGATGAGCACCTTCGCGTGGATGGGGTCGGCCATGGGGGGAATTGCGTCCTCGGCGGTAGGGATCGCCCCTAAGATAGAAATGCGAACCCCCGACGGCAAGGCGCAACCGCGGGCCGGCGGCCGCGGTGCCGCGCGCCCCGGCGCCGCGATCCGGGCCCATGGCCCGTTGAAAGATAATTACCCCCGTCCTATAAACTGGTCCTATAAACAGAATGGCCGGAGCGACGGCGGGGACACGCCGCGCCCGACCCCGCCTGCCACCGGAGCGTTCCCATGCAGCGCGTCAAGCTCGACCGCATCGATTGCCGCATCCTCGCCGACCTGCAGGAGGACGGCCGCATGACCAATGTCGAGCTGGCGCGCCGCGCCGGAATCTCCGCGCCACCCTGCCTGCGCCGCCTGCGCGCGCTCGAGACCTCGGGCATCATCCGCGGCTACCACGCGGATCTCGACGCCGAGGCGCTGGGGTTCAACGAGATGTTCTTCGCCCTGGTGGGCCTCGATTCCCAGTCCCAGGACGTGCTCGCCGGATTCGAGGCCGCCATCGCCGACTGGCCGGAGGTCCGCGAATGCCACATGATCCGCGGCGGCGGCGACTTCCTGCTGAAGCTGGTGGCGCGCGACAAGTCCCACCGGGACGCGCTGACCATGCGGCTGACCTCGACGCCCCGGGTCGCCCGGGTGCAGACGCTGGAAACCATCCGCACCTCCAAGGACCAGCCCGGGGTGCCGGTCTCGGCGGACTCCGCCGCCAGGAGCTGAGCGCCCCCGGCCGCGAGGCCGGCGTGAACAGCCGCTACCCGGTGATGCCGAGGGTGCGGGCGGCGAGGCCGGCCAGCCCGCCCGCCAGCACCATCCAGGGAATGCCGAGGCGCGTGAGCAGGAGCACCGCCAGGGCCGCGCCGGCCAGGACCACGGCGAAGGCATCGATCCCGCGCGTGCCGTCGGCGGCCAGCGGCCACAGGGTGGCGTCGGCGATGTAGAGGCCGAGCGAGGCGATCACGCCGACCACCGCCGCCGTCACCGCGCCCAGCGCCGCCGCCGCGGTGCGGTTGCGGGCGATGCGCTCGACATAGGGCGCGCCGGCCAGGATGAACAGGAAGCAGGGCAGGAAAGTGACGTAGGTGGTGAGCGCCGCCGCCAGCAGCCCGGCCGCTGCCGGCGGCAGCGCGCCGGCGCGGTTCCAGCCGGCGAAGAAGCCGATCCACTGGGTCACCAGGATCAACGGCCCGGGCGTGGTCTCGGCCAGCGCCAGGCCGTCGATCATGTCGCCGGGGGCGAGCCAGCCGTAATGATTGACCGCCTCGGCGGCCACGTAGGGCAACACCGCGTAGGCGCCGCCGAAGGTGATGAAGGCCGCCTTGGTGAACAGCGCGGCGATGCCGCCCCAGGGATCCGGCCCCAGCGCCGTGACCACGAGCGCCACCGGCGCCGCCCACAGCATGGCGAAGAGGAGGGCGAGGCCGAGGGCGCGGCCCGGCCCGGGGGCGGGTGCGACCTCGCTGTCGGCCGACGGCACGCCGTGGTCGAACAGGCCCGGCGCCAGATGGGCCGAGACGGCGCCGACGGCGAGCGCCGCGCCCACCACGATCGGAAACGGCACGGCGAACACGGCGAGGGCGAGGAAAGCGGCGACCGCCATCGCCACCGCCGCCGGCCCCCGGAAGCTGCGCCGGGCGAGCCGCCACAGCGCGGCGGCGATGACCGCCACCACCACCGGGCGGAAGCCGTCGAACAGGGCCGCCACCGGGGCGCTGTCGCCGTGGGCGGCGGCCAGCCAGGCCAGGGCCGCGAGCAGCGCCGCCCCCGGCGCCACGAACAGCACCCCCGCCGCCAGCGCGCCGCGCAGCCCGTGCAGCCGCCAGCCCACATAGGTGGCGAGCTGCTGGGCCTCGGGTCCCGGCAGCAGCATGGCGAAGTCGAGGCCGGCCATGAACGGGCCGTGGTCGATCCATCGCCGCCGGTCGACCAGCTCGGTCTGCATGATGGCGATCTGCCCGGCGGGCCCGCCGAAGCCGATGAGGCCGAGTTTCAGCCAGAAGCCGAACGCCTCGGGGAATGACGGATGCTGCCGGGAGGACGGGTGCCGGGCGTTAATCGTAGGTGACCTTGACAACTTCGTAGCCCTTCGACCCGCCGGGGGTCGTGAGCTCGAAGGTGTCCCCCTTCTGCTTCCCGATCAGCGCGCGGGCGAGTGGCGAGGTCACCGACAGCCGTCCCGCCGAGATGTTGGCCTCCTCCTCGCCGACGATGCGGTAGGTGGACTCCTCGTCGGTGTCCTCGTCGGCGACGGTGACGGTGGCGCCGAAGCGGACGACGGATCCCGACAGCCGGCTGATGTCGATGACCTCGGCGCGGGCGAGCTTGTCCTCGAGCTCGGCGAGGCGGCCCTCGATGAACCCCTGGCGCTCGCGCGCGGCGTGGTACTCCGCGTTCTCCGACAGATCGCCGTGGGAGCGCGCGTCCTCGATCGCCTTGACGATGGCCGGCCGCTCCACCGTCTTCAATCTCTTCACTTCCTCGAGGAGGGTCTTGTACCCCTCCTTGGTCATGGGAACCTTATGCATCATCTCCTGGTCAACCACTCGAATCGCCGCCGTCGGCCTCCGAAGCCGGCACATGACCCCGGCGGCCCGGACCCGGGAATCGCCCGCGGGGTCCGGATGTCCTGCCGTTTCGGGGGAGGGGGCCCCACCCAAGGGCCCTGCCACGGCACTATAGCCTAGAAGCTCCCGGAAAAATAGGACTGCAGGGGCCGGACCTCAAGGTCGCCGGCCTTGACGGCGGCGATGCCCCGGGTGGCGGCGAGCGCGCCCGCCGCCGTCGTGTAGTAGGGAATCTTGTGGACCAGCGCCGTGCGCCGGAGGTCGAAGGAGTCGCGGATGGCCTGGGTGCCCTCGGTGGTGTTGAACACCAGCTGCACCTCGCCGTTCTTCATGGCATCGACGATGTGGGGCCGGCCCTCCAGGACCTTGTTGACGGCGCCGCAGGCGACCCCGTGGGCGGTGAGGAATTCCGCGGTGCCGCGGGTGGCGATCAGCCGGAAGCCGAGCGCCGCGAGCTCCCGTGCCGGGGCCACCATGGCCGGCTTGTCCGAGTCCTTGACCGAGATGAAGGCGGTGCCCGAGATCGGCACCTTGGTGCCGCCGCCGAGCTGCGACTTGGCGAAGGCCCGGTCGAAGTCGCGGTCGATGCCCATCACCTCCCCCGTCGATTTCATCTCGGGCCCGAGGATGATGTCGACGCCGGGGAAGCGGGCGAAGGGGAACACCGCCTCCTTGACGGCGATGTGGGACGGACGTTTGCCGTCGTCCATGAAGGACGACAGCCCGAACCGCGCCAGCCGCTCCCCCGCCATCACCCGCGCCGCGATCTTGGCGACGGGCACGCCGGTGGCCTTGGCGACGAAGGGGACCGTGCGCGAGGCGCGCGGATTGACCTCCAGGATGTAGACGGTGCCGTCCTTGACCGCGTACTGCACGTTCATGAGGCCCTTGACCTTGAGCGCCCGGGCGAGCCGCGCGGTCTGGGCGCGGATATCGGCGATGACGGCGTCCGACAGCGAGCGCGGCGGCAGCGAGCAGGCCGAGTCCCCGGAATGCACGCCCGCCTCCTCGATATGCTCCATGATGCCGGCGACGACGCAGGTGCGCGCGTCGGCCAGCGCGTCCACGTCGACCTCCACCGCGTCCTGGAGGTAGCGGTCCACCAGCACCGGGTTCTCGCCCGAGGCCCTGACCGCGTGGGCCATGTAGCCCGCGAGCTCGCTCTCGTCGTGGACGATCTCCATGGCCCGGCCGCCCAGCACGTAGGATGGGCGCAGCAGAACCGGATAGCCGATGCGCCGGGCGATGCGGGCGGCGCCGGCGGTCGACGTGGCGATGCCGCTCTCGGGCTGGCGCAGCCGGAGCCGGCCCAGCAGCTTCTTGAAGCGGTCGCGGTCCTCGGCGACGTCGATGGCGATGTGGGAGGTGCCGAGGATCGGCACCCTGGCCGCGGCCAGGGCCTTGGCGAGCTTGAGCGGCGTCTGGCCGCCGAACTGGACGATGACGCCGAGCAGGCGGCCCCTGGCCTTCTCCTCGCGCACGATCTCGAGCACGTCTTCGGCCGTCAGCGGCTCGAAATAGAGGCGGTCCGACGTGTCGTAGTCGGTGGACACCGTTTCGGGGTTGCAGTTGACCATGATCGACTCGAGCCCCGCCTCGCGCATGGCGTAGGCGGCGTGCACGCAGCAATAGTCGAACTCGATGCCCTGGCCGATGCGGTTGGGCCCGCCGCCGAGGATGATGACCTTCTTGCGACTGGACACGTCGGACTCGCTTACCGCGGGTTCGAGCCCCGCGCCCTCATATGTGGAATACATGTAGGGCGTCAGCGACGGGAACTCGGCGGCGCAGGTATCGATGCGCTTGTAGACCGGGCGCAGCTTGAGGCGCCGGCGCAGGCTCGCCACCTTGGCCTCGGGCACCCGGGCGAGCTCGGCGAGGCGCGCGTCGGAGAATCCCTGGGCCTTGAGGCGCTGGAGCCCGGCCGCGTCCCGGGGCAGGCCGCGGCGGCGCACGGCCGCCTCGGCCTCCACCAGCTCGCGGATGCGGGCGAGGAACCAGGGGTCGTACCGGCAGGCGGCGTGCACCTCCTCGACCGAGACCCCGGCGCGGAAGGCCTGGGCGATGGTCAGCACGCGGTCCGGGGCGGGGGTGGCCAGCGCCTTGCGGATGGCGGCCCTGGGATCGGCGCCGTCGGCGCCGGGGATCGCTATCTCGTTGAGGCCGGTGAGCCCGGTTTCCATGGAGCGCAGGGCCTTCTGGAGCGATTCGCCGAAGCTGCGGCCGATGGCCATGGCCTCGCCCACCGACTTCATGGAGGTCGTCAGGATCGGCGCCGTGCCCGGGAACTTCTCGAAGGTGAAGCGCGGCACCTTGGTTACCACGTAATCGATGGTGGGCTCGAAGGAGGCGGGCGTCACCCCGGTGATGTCGTTGGTGAGCTCGTCGAGCGTGTAGCCGACAGCGAGCTTGGCGGCTACCTTGGCGATCGGGAAGCCGGTGGCCTTGGAGGCCAGCGCCGAGGAGCGCGAGACCCGCGGGTTCATCTCGATCACCACCAGCCGCCCGGTGCCGGGCTCCACCGCGAACTGGACGTTGGAGCCGCCGGTGTCGACCCCGATCTCGCGCAGCACCGCGATCGAGGCGTTGCGCATGATCTGGTATTCCTTGTCGGTCAGCGTCAGCGCCGGCGCCACGGTGATGGAATCGCCGGTGTGGATGCCCATGGGGTCGACGTTCTCGATGGAGCAGACGATGATGCAGTTGTCGGCCCGGTCGCGGACCACCTCCATCTCGTACTCCTTCCAGCCCAGGACCGATTCCTCCACCAGCACCTCGTTGGTGGGCGAGGCGTCGAGGCCGGTGGCCACCACGTCGTCGAACTCGTCGCGGTTGTACGCGATGCCGCCGCCGGTGCCGCCCAGGGTGAAGGACGGGCGGATGATGGCGGGGAGGCCGACCAGGGCCAGCGCCTCGCGGGCCTCGTCCATGTCGTGGGCGAGCATGGCCCGCGGCACCTCGAGGCCGAT
>DASWKZ010000235.1:0-3621 GCA_036396355.1 Alphaproteobacteria bacterium | reverse complement strand
AAGCAGGTCGAACATCAGGTAAGGGGACTCCCGAAGATTGAACCTGAACTCGAATTCCCCAAGGTATTTTGGAAGGTGCTTCCTCGAAACCCAAACGTGGGTGCCGTCGATGCCCCGCTTGAGCCACGCCCAGAACGCTTCGATGGTGTTGGTATGAACGGGGCCGCGCGTCCATTGCTTGAGCCGATGGTTGACGGTGCCGTGCCGGTAGCCTTCCCCGGCGAGATCGCGGAAGGAATTGGACTCGTCGGTCGCGATCCGGCTCCCCGGCTTGACGTTTTCGAGGATATGGGGGGCGACCGTGGTGAACCGGCGGTCGCCGACGATGCGGTTGATAATCTCGCCCCTGCGCTCGACCATGCCGAGCACGATGGTCTTGTCATCCTTGCCCTTGGGGTCGCGCCCGCCCAGGAAGGCCTTGTCGGCTTCCACGATGCCCCGGCGGCCGAGGGGCGTATCCCCGTCAACCCATCCCATGTATTTGCGGATTTCGTGGCCCATGCGCCAAGCGGTCTTGTAGGTGCATCCGATCTGGCGCTGGATTTCCTTGGCCGAGACGCCGTTCCTAGTCGTGGTGAACATGAACATGACGTAAAACCATTTCTGCAAGGGCGTATGGGAGCGCTCGAAGGGCGTCCCCTGCATGGGATGGATATGATGCCCGCACCACGAACAGGCGTAGGCGGGCATCTTCCTGAGCCTGTGCCAGCGGCCTTCCTTGCCGCATTTCGGGCACTTCACCGTGTCGCCGTAGCGCACCTTCATAAGATGCTCAAGGCAGGCGTCGTCGTCGGGGAAGCGGTCCATGAACTCGGTGATCGTCATGCCTTTGTCGGCCATCGGGTGTCTCCTTTCGACACCCTCAATATGGCCCTTAGGCATACGTATGTCAAGGGGATATATGCGGGAATCCCCGCCCTGAACAGAACCGGAACCCATTGGATATGATCCCGTATTCCCAATGGCTTAAAAACATCCTTGCCAAACAGAACAAAACGTGTACATTTGGGTCCTCGGGCGGGTCCCGCGGGGCCGTTCGCCCGGTTGCGTCGGGGGATGCCCTGTGAAATAACCAAGGAGGCCGCAATGGCGACCGCGCTCCATCTCGTGGACAAGGACAGCATGGACAAGCAGAAGGCCCTGGAGGCGGCGCTCGGGCAGATCGAGCGCACCTTCGGCAAGGGCTCCATCATGAAGCTCGGCCAGGGCACCAGCGTCGAGGGGATCGAGACCGTCTCCACCGGGTCGCTGGGCCTCGACATCGCGCTCGGCATCGGCGGCCTGCCGCGCGGCCGCGTGGTCGAGATCTACGGGCCCGAATCCTCCGGCAAGACGACGCTGGCGCTGCACGTGGTGGCCGAGGCCCAGCGCCAGGGCGGCGCCTGCGCCTTCATCGACGCCGAGCACGCGCTCGATCCCGCCTATACCCGCAAGCTCGGCGTCGACGTGGTGAACCTGCTGATCTCCCAGCCCGACGCCGGCGAGCAGGCCCTCGAGATCGCCGACACCCTGGTGCGCTCGGGGGCCATCGACGTGCTGGTGGTGGACTCGGTCGCGGCGCTGGTGCCCCGCGCCGAGCTCGAGGGCGAGATGGGCGACGCCCATGTCGGGCTCCATGCCCGCCTCATGAGCCAGGCGCTCAGGAAGCTCACCTCGTCGATCGCGCGCTCGCGCTGCATGGTGATCTTCATCAACCAGATCCGCATGAAGATCGGGGTCATGTTCGGCAATCCGGAGACCACCACCGGCGGCAACGCGCTGAAGTTCTACGCCTCGGTGCGCCTCGACATCCGCCGCATCGGCGCCATCAAGGACCGCGACGAGATCGTCGGCAACCAGACCCGCGTCAAGGTGGTCAAGAACAAGCTGGCGCCGCCGTTCCGCAGCGTCGAGTTCGACATCATGTACGGCGAGGGCATCTCCAAGACCGGCGAGCTCATCGACCTCGGCGTCAAGGCCGGCATCATCGAGAAGTCGGGGACCTGGTTCTCCCACAACGACACCCGCATTGGCCAGGGGCGCGAGAACGCCAAGGCCTTCCTCCGCGACAACCCCGAGATCGCCGCCGCCATCGAGACCGCCATCCGCGCCAATGCCGGCCTCGTCTCCGGCGTCCTGCTGGGCGAGGACGATTCCGCCGACGGCCCCGGCGCCACCGAGGCCGAGGGCTGAGACGCGGGGGCGCCGCCCCCGTTCGGAGCGGCGCGATCTTCCCGGTGCGCTCGGGCGCGCGCCGCGCGACAGCGGTGGCGAATGCGTGCCTTCGGCGGGCCCTGCGGGGCCCGCCCCCTTTTCTGGACAGGCTCCCGATCCCACTGTAAAAGCATGGGCCTTGGCCCCGAGGGCGGCATTCCCCATGACCACCGGCACCAGCGACATCCGCACGGCGTTCCTCGACTATTTCCGGCGCAACGGCCACGAGGTCGTGCCGTCGAGCCCGCTGGTGCCCCACAACGACCCGACGCTCCTGTTCACCAACGCCGGCATGGTGCAGTTCAAGAACGTGTTCACCGGCGCCGAGACGCGGCCCTATGCGCGCGCCGCCAGCGCCCAGAAATGCGTCCGCGCCGGCGGCAAGCACAACGACCTCGAGAACGTCGGCTACACCGCCCGCCACCACACCTTCTTCGAGATGCTGGGCAACTTCTCCTTCGGCGACTACTTCAAGGATCGCGCCATCGAGCTCGCCTGGACGCTGCTCACCCGCGAATTCGGGCTGTCGCCGGACCGCCTCACGGTGACGGTCTATCACACCGACGACGAGGCCTTCGGCCACTGGAAGAGGATCTCCGGCCTGCCCGAGGACCGCATCGTCCGCATCGCCACCGCCGACAACTTCTGGGCCATGGGCGAGACCGGCCCCTGCGGGCCGTGCTCGGAGATCTTCTGGGACCACGGCCCCGGGATCGCGGGCGGCCCGCCCGGCTCCGCCGAGGCCGAGGGCGACCGCTTCGTCGAGATCTGGAACCTCGTCTTCATGCAGTATGAGCAGATCACGCCGGAAGAGCGCCGGGACCTGCCGCGGCCCTCCATCGACACCGGCATGGGGCTCGAGCGCATCGCCGCCGTGCTCCAGGGCAAGCACGACAATTACGACATCGACCTCATGCGCCGCCTCATCGAGGCCTCGGCCGAGGCCACCGGCCAGGCGCCCGACGGCCCCCATGCCGTTTCCCACCGCGTCATCGCCGACCACCTGCGCGCGGTCTCGTTCCTGATGGCCGACGGCGTCATGCCGTCCAACGAGGGCCGCGGCTACGTGCTCCGCCGCATCCTGCGCCGCGCCGTGCGCCACGCCCACATGATGGGCTGCGAGGAGCCGGTGCTGCACCGCCTGGTGCCGGCCCTGGTGGCCGAGATGGGCCAGGCCTATCCCGAGCTCGCCCGCGCCCGGGCCCTGGTCACCGAGACCCTGCGCCTCGAGGAGACCCGCTTCCGCGCGACCCTCGCCCGCGGCCTGCGGCTGCTGGTGGAGGAAACGGCGAGGCTCGGCGCCGGTGAGCCGCTGCCCGGCGAGGTGGCGTTCCGGCTCTACGACACCTACGGATTCCCGCTCGATCTCACCGAGGATGCGCTGCGCGCCGAGGGGCGCGGCGTGGACGCGGCCGGATTCGAGGCCGC
>DASWKZ010000234.1:0-5849 GCA_036396355.1 Alphaproteobacteria bacterium | reverse complement strand
CAGGCCCCGCGACATCGGCCACAGCCGGCTCCCCGTGCCGCCCGCCAGGAGCACCGGCCAGATGCGCCGCGCCGCCGCCATTCCGCCCTCTCGAGTCTGGTTCGCGCCTTGCTAGCGCAATTCATCCGGGGCCACAAGGGCGGCCGCGGATGTGCCACTGGCGTCCGGCGCCCGCTTGTGCTTATGCTTCGGCCGTGCCCCGGACGGGCCAATAAGGACAGGAGAGGCACGCACGGCCATGGCGCTGAAGGACATCCTCGTCCACATCGATTCCTCGCCGGCGGCGCCGGACCGCCTGGACTACGCGATCCGGCTCGCCCAGAAGCACGAGGCGCACCTGGCGGCGCTCTACGTGATCGCCATCGCGCCCATCCACCAGTACACCGAGGCCGATCTCGGCCCCGAGCTGATCGAGGCCCACGACCGCTTCATGCGCGAATCGGCGGCCGAGGCCAAGCGCATGTTCGACGAGCGGATCGCGCGCCACGGCATCGCCGCCGAATGGCGGGAGGCCGAGGGCGCGGTCCCGGAAATGGTGGTGCTCAACGCCCGCTACGCGGATCTCGTGGTCCTCGGCCAGCGCATGCGCGACCGGCTCGACGCCGGGGCGGCGCCGGAGCTCCCGGACCACGTGGTCCTCGATGTCGGGCGCCCGGCCCTGGTGGTGCCCCATTCCCGCGCCTTCGAGACCGTGGGCGAGCGGGTGCTGCTGGCCTGGAACGCGAGCCGGGCCGCGGCCCGCGCCGCCAACGACGCGCTGCCGCTGCTGCAGGCCGCCGACGAGGTGCGCATCCTGATCATCAACCCGGAGCGGGGGATCCTCGCCCATGGCGAGCTTCCCGGCGCCGATATCGCCACCCATCTCGCGCGCCACGGTATCAAGGGCGAGGTGGTGGAGACGACCGCCGACCGCTCCAACGTCGGCGACGCATTGCTCAAGCAGATTCAGGCGTTCAACGCCGATTTCATGGTCATGGGCTCCTACGGCAGTTTCCGCATCCGCGAGCTGGTGTTCGGCGGCACCACCCGGCGCGTCCTCGAGGCCATGACCGTCCCCGTTTTCCTGTCGCGGTGAGGCCGGCGCTCATTCTTTGCGGTGGATTTCGCCGTGCCCTACCTCGTGATCGCGCGCGGATCCAGCGCGTCCTGTAGGCCGTCGCCCAGGAAGTTGAAGGCGATGACGGTGACGAAGATCAGCGCGCCGGGGTAGAACACCAGGGCCGGCGCCGACCAGATCAGCTCCTGGGCGCCGGTCAGCATGTTGCCCCAGCTGGCGATCGGGGGCTGGATGCCGAGGCCGAGGAAGCTCAGCACCGATTCCAGCAGGATCACGTTGCCCACCGACAGCGTGGTGGCGACGATGATGGGCGAGACCACGTTGGGCAGGATGTGGACCCCCATGATGCGCAGCGGCCCCGCCCCGGCGGCGGCGGCGGCCAGCACGAACTCGCGCTCGCGCACGCTGAGCGCCGCGCCCCGCACCAGCCGCGCCACCGTGGTCCAGCTCACCAGGGCGATGATGGCGACCATGCGGTAGAGGCTGACGTCGGGATCGCGCGCCAGCGCCTCGGGCAGGCCCAGCTTGCCGAGGTCGAGGGCCGCCAGCACGATGAGGAGCGGCAGCAGCGGCAGGGCGATCACCCCGTCGGTGAGGCGCATCAGCAGCGCATCCAGCTTGCCGCCGTAATATCCCGCCAAAAGCCCGATGGCGGTGCCGATGACGGCCGAGGCCAGGGCCGCGGCGATGCCCACCACCAGGGACACCCGTCCCCCGTAGAGGAGCCGCGCCAGCAGGTCGCGGCCGAGCTCGTCGGTGCCCAGGGGATGGGCCAGCGACGATGCGAGAAACCGGCGTGCGAGGTCGACGGCGTTGGCGTCCACCCCCAGCACGGCCTCGATGAGCGGCGCCGCCAGCGCCAGCGCGCCGAGGACGCAGAGCGCCACGGCCGAGCCCACCGCCAGGCGGTGGTCGAGGAAGCGCCGCGCGAACAGCGCCAGGATCGAGCGCGGCGCGCCGGCGCCGGAGACGGCGGGGAGGGCGGGGCCGGGCATCGCGGTCATGGCCGGGCCCCCTTGCCGCCGGCGTAGGAGATGCGCGGATCCAGCCAGGCATAGGCGATGTCGGCGGCGAGGTTGGCGAGCAGCGTCAGCGCGGTCGCGAACAGCAGCGTGATCAGGGCCATGTTGTAGTCGTTGCCCATGATCGAGTCGTAGATGAGCTTGCCCATGCCGGGATAGGCGAACATGGTCTCGGTGATGAGCGCGCCCGAGAACAGGGTGCCGAAGGAGAGCGCGATGACGGTGACGACCGGGATCAGCGCGTTGCGCAGCGCGTGGCGCCACACCACCCGGCCACGATTCGCCCCCTTGGCGAAGGCGGTGCGGATGTAGTCCTGGCGCATGACCTCGATCATGGCCGCGCGCATGAAGCGGGTGTACGACCCCACCGAGAAGATGGTGAGCGTCGCCACCGGCAGCACCAGGTGGCGGGCGGTGTCGACGAGCCCACCGCCGCCCACCGCGCCGGTGCCCGAGGCCGGCAGGATCGGGACCAGCACCGCGAACAGGATGATGAGCATGAGCGCCAGCCAGAACACCGGGATCGAGATGCCGGCGAAGCAGGCGAGGTTGATGGCGTGGTCGACCCGGCTGTTCTGGCGGAGCGCGGCATAGGTGCCGGCGGGCACGGCGATGGCCACCGAGAACAGGAACGAGAGCCCCATCAGCCAGGCGGTGTTGAGGAGGAACGGCGGCATCACGTCCAGCACCGGGCGCACGTGCAGGCGCGAGTTGCCGAAATCGCCGGCCAGCGCCGCCCCGGCCCAGCTCAGGTAGCGCTCCACCAGCGGCCGGTCGAGGCCGTAGACGGCGCGGAGCCGCGCGGCGTCGGCGGGCGTGAGCCGCGGATCGGAGTTGATCATGAGGTCGATGGGGTCCCCCGGCATCAGCCCGATCAGCGCGTAGATCACGAACGACATGAGGGCGATGACCAGTGCCGATTCGGCGAGCCGCCCGGCGACGTAGCGGATCATGGCCCGGTCCCCTGACGGGGCCCGCCGGCGGCGGGGCTTGGCAGCGGATTGTGGCAGGCGATCCGGCGCGCGGGCGCGCCGGCCTCGGCCACCAGCGGCGGCATGGTCTCCCGGCACACGTCGAGCGCCCGCGGGCAGCGCGGATGGAACGGGCATCCCGGGGGCGGCGCCAGCGGGCTCGGCACGTCGCCCCGGGGCGCGGTGCCGGGCCTGAGCTTGCCGGCGCCGGGCACCGGCACGGCGTCGATCAGCGCCCGGGTATAGGGGTGGCGGGGGGCGGCGAACAGGGCACGGCGCGGCGCCGCCTCCACCACGTGGCCGAGATACATCACCGCCACCCGGTCGGCGAAGTGGTCGACCACGGCGAGGTCGTGGGTGATGAACAGGAAGGCGAGGCGGCGGGCCTCCTTGAGGTCCTTGAGCAGGTTGAGGATCTGGCTCTGGATCGAGACGTCGAGCGCGGATAAGGGCTCGTCGGCGATCACCAGCTCGGGCCCGACCGCCAGCGCCCGGGCGATGGCGATGCGCTGGCGCTGGCCGCCCGAGAACTCGTGGGGGTAGCGGTCGCGGTCGCGGGCGTCGAGCCCCACCTGGGCCATCAGCTCGGCGACCCGGGCGCGGCGCTCGGCCCGCGAGCCGAGGCCGTGGATGACGAGCGGCTCGGCGACGATGGCGCCCACCGGCAGGCGCGGGTTGAGCGAGCCGAACGGGTCTTGGAACACCATCTGCATGGCCCGGCGCGCGGATTTGAGCGCGCGTCCCGAGAGCCCGGCGAGATCCTGGCCGCGGAACCGCACGGTGCCGGCGTCGGGCCGGAGCAGGCGGGCGATGGCGCGGGCCGCGGTGGTCTTGCCGCAGCCCGATTCGCCGACCAGGGCCAGGGTCTCCCCCGGGGCGAGCGTCAGGCTCACGCCGTTGACCGCGTGCACGCGCCCGGCCCCGCGCGCGAACAGGCCGCCGCCCAGGGCGAAATGCTTGACCAGCCCCTCGACCGCGAGGAGCGGGCTGGCGGGGTAGAGGACGTACTCGATCGACGCCATCGGGCTCACGCCTCGGCCTTGAAGCAGGCGGCGAGGTGGCCGCCGCCGAGGTCGGCGAGCGGCGGCTCGGCCTCGCGGCAGCCGGCGTCGGCCAGCGGGCAGCGGTCGGAGAACGGACAGCCCGGCGGCAGCGCCAGCGGATGGGGCACGGCGCCGGCAATGGCCGGCAGGCGGTCGCGTCCCGCCCCGATGCGCGGCACCGTCTCCATCAGCGCCCTCGTGTAGGGGTGGCGGGGGCGGGCGAACAGGGCCGTGGCCGGGGCCCGCTCGACCACGCGGCCGGCATACATGACCATGACCTCGTCGGCGACCCCGGAGACCACGCCGAGGTTGTGGCTGATGAACTGGATGGCCATGGCGAACTCGGCCTGGATCTCCAGCATCAATTCGAGGATCTGGGCCTGGATGGTGACGTCGAGCGCGGTGGTGGGCTCGTCGGCGATCAGCACCGCCGGCCGGCAGGCCAGCGCCATGGCGATCATGGCCCGCTGGCGCATGCCGCCCGAGAGCTCGTGGGGGTAGGAATCGTAGCGCCGGGCGGGCTCGGGGATGCGCACCCTGTCCAGCATCGCCAGCGCCGCCGCGCGCGCCTCGCGCCGGCTTCCCTCGCGGTGGAGCGCCCACGCCTCGGCCACCTGGGCGCCCACGGTGAGCACCGGGTTGAGCGCCGTCATGGGCTCCTGGAACACCATGGCGACGCGCTCGCCGCGCACCTGGGCCAGCGCCGCCTCGTCGAGCGCGGTGACGTCGAGGCCGTCGAGGCGAATCCGTCCGGCGGTGACGCGCCCGGGCGGCGGCACCAGGCCGAGGACGGCCAGCGCGGCGACCGACTTGCCGCAGCCCGATTCGCCGACCACCCCGAGGGTGCGCCCGCGGGCGATCTCGTAGCTGACCCCGGCGACGGCGCGGATCGCGCCCTCGCGGGTCGGGAACGCCACCTCGAGCCCCTCGACGGCGAGGGCGGGTCGATCGGCGGCACGCTCGATGTGCGTCATGGCCTCGCTTCCCTCATCCCTCCGTCATGCCCCGCTTGTCGTGCCCACGGGTCCGGCCGGAGGCCGGCCCGAGGACAGGCTCCGCACGCTTCGCGTGACGCGGGGCATCCAGCTCACGGCAGGGTGTCCCAGAGCTCCTGCCAATCCGGAGTGACCGCCAGGATCAGATAGGATGCCACGTTGTGCTTGTTGGTGACGATGAAGACCCATTCCCCTGCCATTGGACCACGGTGACACCGCTGGATGCCCCGGACAAGCCGGGGCATGACGAATGGAGGAGAAGCTCGCGCCTTCCCGCGCCCATGACCTACCGCGCCGGGCGCCAGCGCTCGATCCACAGCGTGGTCGGGTCCTGGTGGCCGGTGGGCGCGATGCCCTCGAGCCATTTGGGGACGATGAAGGGATCGGCGCGGAAGAACAGCGGGATCACCGGCAGGTCCTCGGCGTAGAGGCGCTGGAGCCGGGCCCACAGCACCCGGCGCTTGTCGCGGTCGAGCTCGGTCTCGATGGCGTCCAGCAGCTCGTCCACCTCGGGGTTGCGATACGAGGTGTAGTTCTGGCCCGACCAGTTGTTCTCGGCGGTGGTGATGTGGTCGGAATGGAGCGTCAGGCGCGGCACGCTCTCGGGCGCCGACAGCCAGGCGAACATGGCCATGGCGGTGAACCGGCGCTTGGTCACGGTCTCGCCGAAGAAGACCCGGGCGGGCTCGTTGCGGATGCGGATCCCGATCCCGGCCTCGCGCCACTGGCTCTGCAGCACCTGCTGGACCAGCTCGCGGGCG
>DASWKZ010000233.1:0-1691 GCA_036396355.1 Alphaproteobacteria bacterium | reverse complement strand
CAAGGCCCCCGGCTTCGGCGACCGGCGCAAGGCCATGCTCCAGGACATCGCGGTGCTCACCGGCGGCCAGGTCATCTCCGAGGACCTCGGCATCAAGCTCGAGAACGTCACCATGGACATGCTCGGCCGCGCCAAGAAGGTCTCCATCAACAAGGAGGAGACCACCATCGTCGACGGCGCCGGCAAGAAAAAGGCGATCCAGGACCGTTGCACCCAGATCCGCCAGCAGATCGAGGAGACGACGTCGGACTACGACCGGGAGAAGCTGCAGGAGCGGCTGGCCAAGCTGGCCGGTGGCGTGGCGGTGATCCGGGTCGGCGGCGCCACCGAGTTCGAGGTGAAGGAGCGCAAGGACCGCGTCGACGACGCCCTCAACGCCACCCGCGCCGCCGTGCAGGAGGGCATCGTGCCGGGCGGCGGCGTGGCGCTGCTTTATGCCACGAGGCGGCTCGGCAATCTCAAGGTGGCGAACGACGACCAGAAGGTGGGCGTCGACATCGTGCGCCGCGCGATCCAGACGCCGGTGCGCCAGATCGCCGAGAACGCCGGGGCCGACGGTTCCGTCATCGTGGGCAAGCTCCTCGACCAGAAGGACTTCGACTACGGCTACAACGCCCAGACCGGCAAGTTCGAGAACCTGGTGAAGTCCGGCATCATCGACCCCACCAAGGTGGTGCGCACGGCGCTGCAGGACGCGGCCTCGGTCGCGGGGCTGCTGATCACCACCGAGGCGATGGTGGCCGAGCGGCCGGAGAAGAAGGATCCCGCCATGCCGCCGGGCGGCATGGGCGACATGGGCGGCATGGGCTTCTGAGCCCGGGCCCGTCAGGCTTGCGGAGGGGCCGCGTTTTGCGGCCCCTTCTTTTTGCCTACAATCCCGCGGAGCAACCGGGAAGGGGAGCGGTCATGGCCCAGACAGGCATCCGGACGGCGTTCATCGGGCTCGGGGTGATGGGGGCGCCGATGGCGGGGCATCTCACGCGCGCGGGCCACGGCGTCACCGTGTTCAACCGCACCCGCGCCAGGGCCGAGGCGTGGGTCGCGGCCCATGGCGGCAAGCTGGCGGGGAGCCCGGCCGAGGCCGCCCGCGGCGCCGAGCTCGTCTTCGCCTGCGTCGGCAATGACGACGATCTGCGCGAGGTGACCCTGGGGGAGGCGGGCGCGTTCGCCGGCATGGGGCAGGGGGCCGTGTTCGTCGACCACACCACCGCCTCGGCGGCGCTCGCCCGCGCGCTGGCGGGGACGGCGGCGAAGCGGGGCTTCGCCTTCCTCGACGCCCCGGTCTCGGGCGGGCAGGCCGGGGCCGAGAGCGGCCAGCTCACGGTGATGGCGGGCGGCGAGGAGGCGGCTTTCGCGCGGGCCCGGCCGGTCATCGCATCCTACGCCAAGGCGGTGGCCCTGATGGGCCCGGCCGGGGCCGGCCAGCTCACCAAGATGGTCAACCAGATCTGCATCGCCGGGCTCCTCCAGGGGCTCGCCGAGGGGCTCGATTTCGGGCTGCGCGCCGGGCTCGACATGGACCGCGTGCTCGATGTGATCTCCAAGGGCGCGGCCCGGTCCTGGCAGATGGAGAACCGCGGCCGCACCATGATCCGGGGCGAGTTCGACTTCGGCTTCGCGGTGGACTGGATGCGCAAGGACCTCGCCATCTGCCGCGAAGAGGCCGCCGGCAACGGCGCCCGGCTGCCCGT
>DASWKZ010000232.1:0-3779 GCA_036396355.1 Alphaproteobacteria bacterium | reverse complement strand
GCGCCGGCGACCGCCGCCGCCCAGCTGGCCTCGGCCTTCACCGCCGGGCCCGGCCCGGCGATCCCCTTCCTGCGCCGGCTCCTGCGCGCGGTGCTGCGGCGGGTGGTCAGGGGGTGAGCGGGCCTCCAAGGGGTCCCCGAGCATTGGCGGGGAGATAAACGCTTCTTTATCAACTGGTTCTGAAAATTTCCGTTCCTTGCGGCGGGATGCCTATATATTCAACGGGTTCATTCCGGTTGATGCCCTAAGGGCGAGGTGATTCGAAGATGGCAAGCACGGGTCGCGGCGCGACTCTGAAGCGCAAGGAAACGGCGGTGCGGAAGCGGAAGCGTCCCGCGCCGCGGCGCAAGGCCGCGTCCGCGTCATATGGCAAGGAGTTCGAGGATCGCGTGCTTGCCGCGCGCGAGGCTACGCCCGCCTTCGGCCCCGCCGACGCAGACGACTTCGATCGCTGGCTGACAAAGAAGAAATAGGTTCCGGCCCCGCCCGCGAGGTCAAGTTCGAGGCCGCGCCGGGGATCAGGGAATCGTTTCGCGCCTTCCGCGCAAGCCATCCGAAGGTCGCGGAGTCGATCCGAATCTTCAATCAGTACAAGCGGGAGATTCCGCCTCGGCCCCTGCCGCGGCATATGCGGGACCATGCCCTTTCCGGTCGCCTCAAAGGCATCCGTGAATGCCACCTAGATGACGATGTGCTGTTGCTCTACACCCATGAGAACGATGTCGTGCGAATGCTCGTCATCTGTTCCCACGATGACATCAGGGGTCCCCGTGAACGCGCGGTCTCCGGTGCTCTCAGGCGGCACAGGCGCAGAACTTGACCGAGCAATGCCGCACGACCCCGAGTGATTGAGCCCGGGGATATCTCATTTACGCCTTACCTGATTTCATTCCCCAAACCCGGGCAGCCGGCGCCGAGCGCGCGGTCCGGTCGACGCCCGTAGAGCGGGCCGGGTCGCGCCGTCCACGCGAGGAACGTCCGCAGGAGACGGGGGCAGGCCACGCCCTTTCCCTTCCCGTCATGCCCCTCCCCCGACTTGTTCGGGGGATCGTCCGGGGCATCCATGGATCGCCCGGATAAACCGGGCGATGACGGAAGGAAGATGGCAACGCCGCCTCCGCCTCTCCGCGGGGAGCGCTCCGTTCAAGCCCACCTTGAATGGAGAATCCCATGTCCAACCAGATCACCGGCGCGTTCGTCGAGCACTACTCGCGCAACGTGCTGGAGCTTTCGCAGCAGAAGGGCTCGCGGCTGCGCATGGGCGTGCGCCTCGAGCCGGTCACCGGCAAGAACGCCTATATCGACCGCGTCGGCGCGGTGGCCGCCAAGAAGCGCACCTCGCGCCACGCCGACACGCCCCAGCTCGACACGCCGCACTCGCGAAGGCGCGTGAGCCTCGTCGACTACGACTGGGCCGACCTCATCGACGACGTCGACAAGGTCAAGATGCTCATCGACCCGGCGAGCCCGTATGCCCGGGCCGGCGCCTGGGCCATGGGCCGTGCCATGGACGACGAGATCATCGCGGCGTTCACCGGCACGGCCTTCGCCGGCGTCGACGGCGCCACCGCCGTCGAGCTGCCGGCCGCCCAGAAGGTGGCGGCCGGGGCGGCGGGGCTGACCGTCCCCAAGCTCTTGGCCGCCAAGGAGGTACTCGACGGCAACGACGTCGACGAATCCATCCCGCGCTTCATCGCGCTCACCTCCAAGCAGGTGACGGACCTCCTGAATACCACCGAGGTCAAGTCGTCGGACTTCAACACCGTCAAGGCCCTGGCCCAGGGCGAGATCGACAGCTTCCTCGGCTTCCGCTTCATCCGCACCGAGCGGCTGACGGTGGACGGGAACGGCGACCGCCAGGTCGTCGCCTGGGCCGAGGACGGCATGGCGCTGGCGCTCGGCAAGGAGCCCACCGCGCGCATCGACGAGCGCGCCGACAAGAACTACGCGACCCAGGTCTACTACTCCATGGCCATCGGCGCCACCCGCCTCGAGGAGGAGAAGGTGGTGGAGATCGCCTGCGTCGAGTCGTGAGAGGAGGTGAGTGATGGCTGAACACAAATCCGACCAGATCGCCGGCCAGGACGCGACGCCGGTCGTGCTGCCCAAGGCCAACGAGCTCCACGGCCGGGTGCGGGTCGCCTACTGGTCCTTCGTGACGCCCGCGGGCGGCGTCGCCGTCGCCGACACCGTGACCCTCGTGCGCCTGCCCAGGGGCGCGCGAGTCCTCGGCGGGCGCTTCACCGCCGAGGCCATGTCCACGGGGGCGGGCGATGCGACCATGGAGATCGGCACCGAGGCCGCGCCGGCCAGGTACCTCGAGGCCACCAGCGTCGATGCCGCCGCCGCCGGCGACTTCGCCGACTCGATCGCGCGCGCCTTCGGCGATCCGCTCGCGGCCGAGACCGACGTGATCGCGACCGCCAGCGTCGAGGCCTGGGCCGCGGGGAAGCGCATGGACGGCTGGATCGCCTACGCCGTCGACTGACAGGGAAAGGGGAGGGCGCGTTGCCCTCCCCATCCCCCTTCCGCTTCGGACTCGTTCACACAGCCCGTCATGGCCCGGCTCGTCCGGGCCATCCAGCGGTCTCGCCGCCTCCGTGGCCGGGGAGCCGATCTACATCATCCCGATCGGCTGGCGGGAGCTGGATGCCCCGCCTAAAGCCACGGCTGTCCGGTTTAATTTCACGTCCATTGCAAGCTCATCTGATTGGAGTTTGTAGGGCGTATCCGCTCTGGTTCGAGGAGGCGGTCGATGCGCTTTCGGTGCATGAGGTTGGCGCGCACCAAGCGGGCGAAGGCGAGCGGCGCTCGGATGGCGTTCTGGTCGGCCTGGGCGAGGCGCAGCAGGAGGTAGCCGATCAACGCGATGGCGATCTGGATGCGCACGGCGTTTTCGGATGTGCCGAGGAAGTGGCGGATTTTGAGGGTCTGCTTGACCCAGCGGAAGAACAGCTCGATGGCCCAGCGGCGCCTGTAGAGATCGGCGATCTCCTGCGCGGGGGCGTCGAGGTCGTTGCTGAGAATCCGCAGGACCTTGCCGGTCTCGGTCCTGACTCGGACCTCGCGCACCGGGTCGGAGAACGGGTTCCGGCGGCTCCCGGCCTGGCGGCGGGGCAGCAGGCCGGTGCGATCGGAGAGGATGTCGCCCCCCTCCGGCGGGTCCAGTTCGGCGGTGACGGCGAGCGGCGTGTTGGACTTGAAGCGGGTGACGATGCGGCAGCCGGCGTCATCGAGGGCGGCCCACCAAGCGTAATCATAGTAGCCGAGATCGAAGACATAGGTGGCCCCCGCCTCGATCGGCATCTCCTTCGCGGCGGTGATGTCGTTGACCTTCGCCGCGGTGACCGCGGCGTAGGTCGGCCGCTCCGCGTCCGCATCGTAGATCACGTGGACCTTGGCGCCGCACACCCCGGCCGAGAAGCGGGCCCAATCGGCGCTCATCCCGCTCAGCCGGATTCCGGTCGAGTCGATGAGATAGGTCGCCTCGCCCACGGCCCGGCGCAGGCCGCGCCGGGTGCCAGCCGCCACCTCGGCGAACAGCGCGGTGAACACCGCCGCAGGCCGATGGGCGTTGGCGTCCGCCAGCGTCGAGCGCTTCGCCCGACGCGCCCCCACATGGTAGAGCCGCACCTCGTGGCTCTCCAGCCCGCCGACGATCTCGCGCAGGCTGGCGGCGCCGGAAAGCTGGCCGTAGAGCAGGGCGACCAGCTGATCCTTGGTGCTCAGCCGCCGCACATGCTTGTCCGCCTCGTGCTCCGAAACCAGCCGCTCCAACA
>DASWKZ010000231.1:0-1535 GCA_036396355.1 Alphaproteobacteria bacterium | reverse complement strand
CTGACGTGGAAAGGTGACGATGGGCGGCTTCACGTCCGCACCAGCTCGCAGGCCCCGTTCATCGCCAAGCAAAAGCTCTGCTACCTGTTCGGACTCTTCCCGCGCAACGTTCACGTCTTCACCGAGCGCGTCGGCGGCGGCTTCGGCGGAAAGCAGGAGCTGATCGCCGAGGACCTGTGCCTCCTGGCCACTCTCAAGACCGGCCGGCCCGTGATGTGGGAGTTCACCCGTGAGGAACAGTTCATCGGCGCGACCACGCGCCACCAGATGACCACCCGGGTCAAGCTGGGCGCCAAGCGAGATGGGACGTTGACGGCGATCCAGCTCCGCGTCGTCTCCAATACCGGCGCCTATGGCGGCCATGGCGGGGAGACGCTGGGGGCCGCCCTCGGCAACCCGCTCACCGTGTACAGATGTGCCAACAAGAAGGCCGACGGGTACGCGGTGTACACCAACATGATTCCCGCGGGCGGCTTTCGTGGCTACGGCTCCTCGCAGACGACCTTCGCCATCGAATGCGCCATGGACGATCTGGCGCAGTTGCTGGGGATGGGATCCTTCGAGATTCGCCGCAAGAACATGATCCGGCCCGGCGACTGGATGGAATCGATCTGGAAGGAGCCCTCGGATGTCGAGTTCGGCAGCTACGGGCTGGACCAGTGCCTCGACCTCGTGGAGCAGGCCTTGGCCAGCGGGCGCGGCGCCGCCAAACCCCAGGGAGACGAGTGGGTCGAGGGGACCGGCATGGCCCTGGCCATGCTGGATTCCGGTCCGCCCACGGAACACCGGTCCGGCGCGGAGATGGGGCTTCGGCCCGACGGCAGCTATCATCTCGCGGTCGGCTCGATGGAGATGGGGAACGGGTCGGTGACCTCTCACCGTCAGATCGCCGCGTCCGTGCTCGGCTCGCGAGCGGATCAGATCGACATCATCAACGCCGACACCGATCTCACGCCCTATGACACCGGCACGTTCGCGAGCACGGGAACGGTCGTCGCCGGCCAGGCGGTGGCGCTGACGGCGGCGGCGCTGCGCGACAACCTCCTGGAATACGCCGGGCGCCACACGGGCACGGATCCCTCCATCTGGCGCCTGGAGCACGATGGCGTGGTAAGCGGGAATACGCGCATCCCGCTCGTGGAGCTGTATGCTGCCGGCATCACGGCCGGCCATCGCTTCGAGGCCAAACGAAAGGCCTATTTGTCGCCCCGTACCATCGCCTTCAACGCTCAGGGGGTACGCGTCGCCGTGCACCGCATCACCGGCGAGATCCGGATCCTGCAGAGCGTCCACGCCGCCGATATCGGCAGGCTGATCAACCCGATGCAGTGCAGGGGCCAGATCGACGGCGCGATCGCCATGGGGGTCGGGTGGGCGCTCTACGAGAAGATGGTGTACGACGGCCATGGCGCCATGGTGAATCCGGCGCTGCGGAATTACCGGATTCCGGCCTTCGCGGACATTCCCCACAGCGAGGTGTACTTCGCCGACACGTACGATACCATCGGCCCGCTGGGAGCCAAGTCGCAAGGGGA
>DASWKZ010000230.1:0-31784 GCA_036396355.1 Alphaproteobacteria bacterium | reverse complement strand
TCCATGTTCTTCGAGTTGATGAAGATCTCGAAGGGACGGCGCCGGCCGTCCTGGACGATGTCGTTGATGGTGATGTAGATGGCGTGGTCGGATTCCGGCCATTGGAGCTTGTAGGTCTTGCCCTGGAGCGCGCCGGGGCGGTCGAGCGGCTGGGTCATGTAGATGACGCCGCCGGCCTCGAACGGGTCGCGGTGGCGCGCGGGCGGCGCCTCGAGCGGCAGCTCCTCCTGGAGCGCGTCCTCCGCCGGCGCCGGGGCCCGGGCGGAGGGCTTCGCCGCCGGCGCGCCCGCCTCCAGCACCGCCCCCGTGACCTCGTTGGGCCGATAGGTGGTGCAGCCCTTGCAGCCGGTTTCGTAGGCCCGGACGTAGACGTCCTTGAAGTCGGCGAAGGAGATGTCGGCCGGCACGTTGATGGTCTTGGAGATCGAGCTGTCCACGTATTCCTGCAGGGCGGCCTGCATCACCACGTGCTCGGCCGGGGCGAGCCTCTGGGCGTCGACGAAATAGGGGGGCAGCTCGGCCCTCTCCCCGAAGGCGCGCCGGAACAGCCGGTAGGTGTAGTCCGTCACCTCTTCGTCGCGGCGGCTGCCGTCGGGCATGAGGATGTGGCGGGTGAACGAGAAGCTGAACACCGGCTCGAGGCCCGAGGACACGTTGTCGGCGAACAGCGAGATGGTGCCGGTGGGCGCGATGGAGGTGAGCAGCGCATTGCGGATGCCGTTGGCGGAAATCGCCGCGCGCACGTCCTCGTCGAGCCGGCCCACGGTTTCGCCGGCGAGGTAGGCTTCGCGGTCATAGAGCGGGAACGCGCCCTTCTCGGCGGCGAGGTCGGCCGAGGCGAGATAGGCGGCGCGGGAGATTTCCTTCATCCAGCCGGCTGCCAAGGTCACCGCCTCCCGGGAGCCGTAGCGCGCCCGGCACTGGATGAGGGCGTCGGCGAGCCCGGTGACGCCGAGGCCGATGCGGCGCTTGGCGCGGGCCTCCGCCGCCTGGGCCTCCAGGGGGAAGCGGGAGACGTCGATGGCGTCGTCGAGCATGCGCACGGCCAGCGGCACGATCTCGCGCAGGCGCCCGGTGTCGAGCCGCGCGTCCTCGGTGAAGGGGTCGCGCACCAGGCGCGCCAGGTTGATCGAGCCCAGCAGGCACGCGCCGTAGGGCGGCAGCGGTTGCTCGCCGCAGGGGTTGGTGGCGCGGATGGTCTCGGCGTAATAGAGGTTGTTGGCGCGGTTGATGCGGTCGATGAAGATGACGCCGGGCTCGGCATAGGCGTAGGTCGCGCGCATGATCTCGTTCCAGAGCGCGCGCGCGGCGACCGTGCGGTAGGTGGTGCCGGCGAATTTGAGCTCCCACGGCGCGTCGGCCTTGACCGCCTCCATGAAGGCATCGCCCACCAGCACCGACAGGTTGAACATGCGCAGCCGGCCCGGCTCGCCCTTGGCCTCGATGAAGGCCTCGATGTCCGGGTGGTCGCAGGCGAGCGTCCCCATCATGGCGCCGCGCCGCGAGCCCGCGCTCATGATGGTGCGGCACATGGCGTCCCACACCTCCATGAAGGAGAGCGGCCCCGAGGCGTCCGCCCCGACGCCCTTGACCGGGGCCCCCTTGGGCCGCAGGGTCGAGAAGTCGTAGCCGATGCCGCCGCCCTGCTGCATGGTCAGCGCCGCCTCGCGCAGATGCTCGAAGATGCCCGACATGTCGTCGGGGATGGTGCCCATGACGAAGCAGTTGAACAGCGTCACATGGCGCCCGGTGCCGGCGCCGGCGATGATGCGCCCGGCCGGCAGGAACTCGAAGCCCCGGAGCGCCTCGAAGAAGCGCGCCGCCCAGGTCTCGCGGCCCTCGGGCGCCTCGGCCTCGGCCAGGGCCCGGGCCACCCGCCGCCAGGTGTCCTCGACGGTTTTGTCCACAGCCTCGCCGGTTTCGGTCTTGAGGCGGTATTTCATGTCCCAGATCTGCTGGGATATGGCCGATACGCCGGTCATCAGCGACTCCGCGTCGAGGACCCCGGCGTCACCCGGGGCTGCCGCCCGGCGGGGCCGCTGGGCCCGTCCCGCCGGGGATCTCGGAACTCATTGAAATATGGGGAGAAATTGCGGGCAATCCACCCCCAGCGGCGGCCATTCTAGGGAGCCCCGCCGCCACGGTCAAGGATATGTTCCTGTTATGTTTTCACAGCGGGAAAGCCCCCCAAGTCCTTGGCCCGCGCGCCGGATTCGATTTATGCACGGCATCCCCGTGGCGCCCGCGACCGGCTGTCCACGGCCTTATCCACAACAAACTGCGGCCGGTCGCGCTCGGGCCCCCGGCCGCCCGCCGCCGCCTCCCTCGGCCTCGAGCCGGCGGGTGGCGGCCTCGATGCGCCGGCCGAGCTCGTCGAGGAAGGCGTCGCGGTCGAGCCCCGCCGGCATCGGCTCCAGGAACTCGACGATGATGGTGCCCGGCCGCTTGAGGAAGGCGCGGCGGCCCCAGAACAGGCCCGAATTCAGCGCCGTCGGCACCACCGGGACGCCGGTCGCCCCGTAGAGTGCCGCGATCCCCGGCTGATAGGGGGCGGCCTCGCCCGGGCGCGTGCGCGTGCCCTGGGGAAAGACCACGAGGGGGCGTCCCTCCGCGAGGACGCGGCGGGCGCCCCGCACCAGGTCCCTCAGCGCCCGCGCCCGGCCGGCGCGGTCGACCCACACCATGCCGGCGCGCCAGGCATACCAGCCGTAGAACGGGATCCACCGCAGCTCCCGCTTGGCGGCGAGCGCCGGGTGGCCGAAATGGGCGGGGAAGAACAGCGTGTCCCAGGCCGACTGGTGCTTGGCGGCGAGGATCGCCGCGCCCGCCGGCACCCGGTCCGCGCCGCGCACCTCCCATCGGATCCCGGCGAGGGCGCGGGCCAGCGCCAGCACGGAGCGCGCCCAGGCCGCGCCCGCCGCCCGCATCGCCGGCGGCGGTGCGAGGAGCAGGGGCAGATAGAGGAGGCCGAGGATCGCCGTCCAGCCGAAGAAGGCGGCGTTGAACACGAAGGAGCGCAGGAACGTCACCACGGCAGCGCCCCTACCAGGGCCGCGCCAGGGCGACCAGGTACTTGGTGTACTCGGTCGCCACCAGCTGCGCCGTGCCGGGCCAGGTCCACCAGCCGCGCGCCTTGAATCCCTCGGGGAACACCGGATGCGCGATCAGCCGCACCCGGGGCATCGCGCGGCGGAACTCGAGGAGCGAACGGCGCATGTGGTAGTTCGCCGTGACCAGGCGCAGCGAGGTGAACCCCTCCTCCGCCATCCAGCGGGCGGTTTCCTCGGCATTGCCGCGGGTGTCGTCGGCGGCGTGGCCGAGCACCATGCAGCATTCGAGCTCGGCCTCCTGCTTGCGGACCAGCCGCAGGAGCTGCGCCACGTCGACCCCGCGATATACCCCGGACACGAAGAGCTTTCGGGCCCGGCCGGCGGCCAGGAGATCGATCCCCACCGCGATGCGGCCGGTGCCGCCCGTGAGCACCACCACGGCGTCGGTCGTGGTGGCGGGGTCGGCGACGCCGGCGGGGATCGCCTCGGCGAACCAGACGAGTCCGGCGAACCACGGCACCAGCGGGACGGCCAGGATCGCAACCCAGCGGGGCAACGGCCGCCGGGCGGCCCCGGTCCCGCCGCGGCGGCGGCGCGGCTCCTTCACGGCAGCCTCCGCAGCGCCCGCATCACCGTGATGCGGGCGGTGAGGACGGCGATGAGCGCCACCGCGAACGGCAGCGCGGCGAGGGCGAGCCACTGTTCGGACGAAGGGGCGAGATCGGGCACGAACAGGCCGTCCAACCTGCGCCACAACCGTGCCAGGACCCACACCGTGGCCGCGGCCAGCGCGAGGCCGATCATCCCGCCCTTCAACGCCAGCTCCAGCGCCTGTCCCTGGAACTGCCGCGCGATGTATCCGTCGGGCGCGCCGATGAGGTGCAGGAGCTCGATGGCACCCGCGTGCAGCGCGAGGCCGGTGCGGGTGATGAAGACCACCGTTGCCACCGCCACGCCCCCCACCAGCACGATGAGGCCGAGGGCGACCAGCTCCATGGAGCGGGTGAGATCCGTGAGTCGGTCCAGCGTCTCCTTGTGGTCGTCGACGACGGCGCCCGGCACCGTATCGGCGAGGGCGGCGGATAGCCCCTCGGCGTCGAGGCCAGCCCCGGGCCGCACGCGGACGTCAATCAGCCGCGGCAACGGGAGGTCGTCGTCGTCGGCCGCCTCGCCGAGCCACGGCTCCAGCAGGTCCATGATCTCGCCCGGGGTGAGGGCGCGGGCCGAAATCACGCCCGGGGTGCCTTCCAGCAGCGCGACGGCCCTGGCGATCCGCCGGTCGGCCTCGGCCCCGGCCTCGGCCGGCACCTGCACGGTGACCGTGCCGGCGAGTCCCTTGTCCCAGCGCTCGGCGACGGCCGCGAGGTTCATCATCCCGGCGACCGACAGCCCGGCGAGATAGACGATCATGGCGAGCAGCCACGGCAGGAAACGCTGCGGCGGGTCCGATGCGAGGGCGAGGTCGCGCCGACGGCGGAACACGTCAGGCGGACTCCCGGCCCGTCGCGGGCGAGTCCTCGAACGGCCCGGCGAGCTCGCCGGCGTGGAGCCGATACTTCGGTTGCCGGAAACGTCCGACCAGCCGTTCGTTGTGGGTGGCGATCACCACCGTCGTGCCGAGGCGGTTGAGTTCCTCGAACAGGCGCAGCAGACGCATGGCGATGGCGTCGTCGACATTGCCGGTGGGCTCGTCGGCGATGAGAAGCTGCGGCCGCGTGATCACGGCGCGGGCGATGGCGACGCGCTGCATCTCGCCGCCCGACAGGGTCGGCGGCAGGGCGTCGACGCAGTCGCCGAGACCCACCCAGCGCAGCAGCTCGGTGGCATGGGCATGGACCTCGCGGCGGTCGGCGCCGGCAACCTTGAGCGGCAGCGCGACGTTCTCCAATACGCTGAGGTAGTCGAGGAGCCGGAAGTCCTGGAACACCACGCCGATCCGGCGGCGCAGCGCCGGCAGGGCGCGCCGCGGCAAGGTCGCGACGTCGTGTCCGAAAAGATTAACCAAACCCCGCGAGGGGCGGCAGGCCAGGTACATGAGCCTGAGGAGCGTGGATTTCCCGGCCCCCGATGCGCCGCTCAGGAAGTGGAACGAGCCCGGCGCTAGGTGAAAGCTCACGTCGTGCAGGACCTCGGGGCCGAGGCCGTAGCGCATGCCGACGTTCTGGAAACGGACCACTGTTCGTTCCGGTTGGCGTGAACCTGGATCCGCATGTTATACACCGAAGGGGAGGAACGGTACGCCGAATCGCGGCTCCCGCCGTCCCCGTCGGCGGACGCCGGCTCGGGCCGGCGCCCGTCGGCCGAGGTCCTTCGCGTTGCACGGAACCCGACCGCGATGATCATCACCTGCCCCTCCTGCGCGACCCGATACAAGGTGGATCCGGCCCGGATCGGCGCGCGCGGCCGCAGGGTGCGCTGCACCAGCTGCGCGTTGGTCTGGATGCAGGAGCCGCCCCCCGACCTGCCGATGCCGGTGCCGCCCTTGGGGTCGCCGGGGATCGACGACGCGGCGGCGGGCTCGGCGGCGGGGATCGCGGCGCGCCTCGAGGCGCATCGGCGCGCCGCCGAGCGCGACGCGCGATCGCGCCGGCGCGGCCGCGCCGCCGGCTGGCTCTTCCTGGTTCTGGTGGTCGGCACCGTGTTCGCCGTGGGCGCGGTGGCGCGGGACGAGGTGGTGCGTGTCTGGCCCCGGGCCGAGCGCATCTACGCGCTGCTGGGGGCGGCGCCGGTTCAGCCGGGCCAGGGCCTCAGGATCAGGGTGCTCCAACACGGCGATGTGGCCGAAGGGGCCGGCGCCGCGTTCGTCGTGAGGGGTGAAGTGACCAATACCTCCGGCCAGGCGCGCGATGTGCCGAAATTGAGGGCCACCCTGCGGTCGGCGGACGCGAAGGAACTGGCTAGCGTGACCTTCTCGGCCGCCCAGGCGCGCCTCCTGCCGGGGGAGACGGCGCCGTTCCTCACGCGAATCGATCGGCCTCCCCCCGAGGCGGTCGCCATCGATATCCATTTCGTCGAACCCCGTCGGTAGGTGGTCATGGCGCGCATCCTGGTTGCGGACGACGAACGGGCGGTGCGGGAATTCGTGCGCCGGGCGCTGGTCCATTGGGGGCACGAGGTGAGCGTCGCCGAGGACGGCGAGAGCGCGCTGACGGCGCTGGGGGCGGGGAATTTCGATCTGCTGCTGACCGACATCGTCATGCCCGGCATGGACGGGATCGCGCTCGCCCAGTGGGCAGCCGCCAAGCGTCCGGGCCTGCCGATCCTTCTCATGTCGGGATACGCGGCCGAGCGTCAGCGCGCCCACAACCTCGAGGCGCTCGACCACAAGATCATCCCCAAGCCGTTCACCCTGCGCGAGATCGGCCAGGCGGTGAATGCCGCGCTCGCCGCAGGGACGGGGAGTTAGGAGCCGGAAGGGGGGGCCCGCCGCTCCCGATCGCCGCGGCGGTCCCGCGCCGCGGGCCGCGACCGTCAGAACCGGCGGAGCAGCCTCTCGATGTAGTCCATCTCGATCGGGGGGCGTCCCAATTCGCCGGCCCGCCGCCGCAGCTCCTCGAGGATCTCCCGCGCGCGCTGGGTTTCGGACTCGTCCGGAATCTCCACGTCGTCGCTCGCCGACGTGCCGGCGTTGGGGAGCGGCCGGCCCAGCGGGTCGTGGGTCATCGGCATGCGCCCCTGCTGGGCGCGTCCCCGGCCCGGCCCGCGGCCGCGGCCCTGGCCGTACTGGCGCATCAGCTGCTGCAGCATTTCGCCCGCGCCGCGCTGCATCTCCTCCAGCGCCCGGCCCTGCGGCCCCACCGCGTCGCCGGGCTGGCCCTTGCGCAGCGCCTCCAGGGCCTCGCGCATGGCGAGCTCGGCATCGCCGAGGGAGCGGGGGAACTGGCCGAGCATCTCCCCGAAGCGCCGCAGCATGTCCTGGAGCTGCTGGCGCAGGTCGCCCTGGCGGTCGGCACCCTCCCCGGTCGGCGGCTGGCCGTCCCGCATGCCTTCCTGGGACTGGCGGAAGGTCTCGTCCATGAGCTCCTGCTGGCGCTTCATCATCTCCTGGAGCTCGCGCAGCATGTCCCAGGCCTTGGAGTCGCCCTGGCGGCCCTGGTTCATGGCGAAGCGGCCGGAACGCAGGTTCTCCAGGAGCTCGCGCAGCATGGACAGCATCTGGCGCGCGGCGTCGAGGTTGCCGGTCATGGCCAGCTCGCGCGCGCGGTCCAGCAGCCGCTGCAGGTCCTGGGGCGACAGGTACTGCATGTTGGGGTCGAGCGGCTGCGCCGTCTGCGGCAGATTCTCGAGGCCCTTCATCATCTCGCGCAGGAACTCGGCCATGGCCTGCTCCAGCTCGCGCATGAGCTTCTGGATCTCGGCGTTCCCGGCGTTCTTGTTGAGCGCCTCCATCAGCTGCTTCTGGATCTCGCGCAGGCGGCGCTCGGCCAGGGACAGCGCCCCGTCCTCCAGCCTGAGCGCGGTGTCCCACAGCAGGTTCTGGACCTCGCCGAGGACCGCGAGACCGGGCACCGAGCCGAGCCTGTGGGCCGCGGTCCGGATGGCGAGATAGGCCACGGTGTCGTGGTTGAACGAGCCCGGGATGGTGGACAGGTTGACGAGGTCGTCGACCACGTCCTCGCGGGACTCGGGATCGAACATCAGCCTCTTGCGCAGCAGGACCAGCGACCGCGCCACCGGGTGGCGGAAATAGCGCTCGGGCAGGGTGATGGCGACCGGGTCGCTCACCCCCGGCTGGCCCGCGCCGTCCCGCGCCACGATCTGCAGGAACACTTCCATCCCGGCCCAGGGGTGGGCCGTCAGGTCGTGGTAGCTGGTCTCCTTCACGGCCTTGGCGCCGCGTCCCGGCAACGGCAGGTTCAGCGTGTGGGGGGCGTTGAACCTCTCCAGGGCGGCCTCGGCGTCGGCATCGGCGGAATCGCCGCCGACGTTCACGCGGGCACGGCGGAGGAACAGCCTGGCCTCGGCGAGGCCGTAATCGTCCTCGCCCTCGACCTCGATGCGCACGGCGCCACGCCCCGACTGGCCGGGCTCCTCGGCGAAGCGGACCGTCGGACCACGGTCGGGCACGATGCGGATCGGCCACGACGCCACCTCGCCGATGCCCTGGCGGATGGCCAGGCGGTCGGCCTCGTCGTCGAGCCCGACGGTCACCGTGGCCTTGTAGGTGCCCTCGGCGACCGGGCTGAATTCGCTATTCTCGCCGCCGATCGCGAGCCGCGGCGTGCCCCAGCCGCCGGAAAGCTGGACGAGCACGGTCGAGCCCTCGGGGATGGCGATGGGTCCGCCCGACGGTGCCCGGGTGCCGGGGGACGGCGCGCCGGCGGCGACGAGGTTGAGGTTGCCGGGCCCGCCGCCGTCGTCCTTGCCGGCGCTGAGGAAGATCGGCGCGACCCCGGTATAGGCGGGGGGCGTGATCCACAGATCCACCACCGCCGGCCCCTTGACGGCGCCGCCCACCCCCGGCGCCAGCGCCCGGGCGATGCGGTTGAGCCCGTCGCCCCAGGCGATGGTCACGGCGATGGCCAGCACCACCAGCAGCGCGCCGCGCAGGGCCCAGGGATCGCGGCGGGCGAGGCCGGGTGCCGGCAGCCCGACGCGAAGGCCGCGGATCCTGGCGATGGTACGCAGCCGATGCAGTTTCCACAGGGCGCGCGTCTCGGGATCGTTGCCGCCGGTCGCCAGCGCGTCGCGCAGCATCGACAGCGGCCGGTGGGCGAGCCCGCTCGCATGCTCGATGCGGCGCCGCGCCCGGGCGCGGCCCGGAAGGGCCAGCGCCTTCGCCGCCTGCCACGACGCATAGGCGATGGCGGCCACGAAGGCCGCGAGAACCGCGCCATGCACCCAGGCCGGCAAATAGGGCAGCACGTCGAAGAGGGCGAGGGCAATGAACACGCCGCCGAGCCCGACCGCCGGCCACAGCGCCGGCCACAGCCGTTCCCACAGCAGCGCGAGCCGCGCCAGCGCCAGCTTGCGGTCGAGGTGGAGACCGCGCAGATCCTCGGCGGCCGGCGCCGGGCCGGGCGCGTTGCCCTCGGAAGCGTTGCGTTCGTTCGTCATGCTCAGCCGAGCCTCATCCTCGCGGCCAAATCGCCGCTCGCACTCCGGCCAATCCCCACCCCTCCCTCAAGGGACCGGGCGCCGGTGCCCGGGCATCAAGGCTAATCGGCCAACCACTCCGGCAGTCGTTCCTGCGCCAGGATATCGTCGATGACCTGGCGCGGCCGGATGACGGCATAGGCGTCGTCCTTGACCAGCACTTCCGGCGCCAGCGGGCGGGTATTGTAGGTCGAGGCCATGACCGCCCCGTAGGCGCCCGCGGTTCGGATCGCCAGAAGCTCGGCGGATTTTAGCACGGGCATGGCCCGATCCCTTGCAAAAATGTCGCCGGTCTCGCACACCGGCCCGACCACGTCGACCGGCGCCGTCGGCGCGTCAGCGGGCCTTTCGGCGACCGGGACGATGGCATGCCAGGCGCCGTACAGCGCCGGCCGCAGGAGGTCATTCATGCCGGCATCGACCACCACGAAGGTCCGCGCCTCCCCCCTCTTCACGTAGAGGACGCGGGTGAGCAGAACCCCGGCATTGGCCGCGATCAGGCGGCCCGGCTCCAGCACCACCTCGACGCCGAGGGTCCCGGTCGCCTCCTCGACGGCGCGGGCATACTCGGCCGGCGAGGGCGGCGTCTCGTCGCGATAGGGGACGCCGAGTCCGCCGCCGAGGTCGAGGCGGCGGATGTCGTGGCCCGCCGCCCGCAGCGCGCGGGCGAGCTCGGCGACGCGCCGGAAGGCGTCGCGGAACGGCGCCAGATCGGTGAGCTGGGAGCCGATATGGACGGCGATGCCGACCACGGCGATCCCGGGGAGCGCCGCCGCGCGCCCATAGACCTCTGCCGCCCGGGAGATATCTATGCCGAACTTGTTCTCCCGGCGCCCGGTGGTGATCTTCTCGTGGGTGCGCGCATCGATATCCGGATTGACCCTGAGCGCAACCGGCGCGGGCCGTCCGGCGGCGGCCGCGATCTCGGAGATCAGGTCGAGCTCGGGCTCGGACTCGACGTTGATCTGGCCGACCCCGGTCTCCAGAGCCAGCGCGATCTCGGCCCGGGTCTTGCCGACGCCGGAGAACACGATGCGCTCGGGGGCGATTCCCGCCGCCAGCGCCCGGCGCAGCTCGCCTTCGCTGAGCACGTCGGCGCCGGCCCCCTCGCGGGCGAGCGTCCGCAGCACCGCCTGGTTGGAGTTGGCCTTGACGGCGTAGCAGACGGTCGCGCGCCGATCCGCGAAGGCGGCGGCGAAGGTGCGGTAGTGATGGACCAGGGTCGCCGACGAGTAGACATAGGCCGGCGTCCCCACCGCCTCGGCGATGCGGGCAAGGGGTACGCCCTCGGCGTGGAGGGCACCGTCGCGATAGGTGAAATGGTCCATCAGGCGTGGACCCGGGCGCCTGGCGCGCGCATCGCCGCGGTCAGTAGGTGGAGGGGTGGGGATAGGTGCGCGGAAAGTCGCTCTTTTCCCCGGGCGGGGGCTGGGGGCTGCCCCGCTTGCCGCAGGCCGGCAGCGGCGCGGCCAGCGCCCAGGCGAGGGCCAACGCCAGGGCAAGGGTGAAGGGGCGGCCGGGAGCGGCGCGCCGGGGGGCTCTTGCGTTTTCTTGTTGGGCCATGGCTCCGATCCTCGTGCCTCGAGCGGGCAGTATAGCGCGTCTCAGCGCCGCGTGCCCGAACGGCTTCCAAGGTGCCGGCGGCGGGCGGCGGCGATGGCGGCGCGGACCCGTCGCGGCGCCGTGCCGCCCTCGCTGGCGCGGCTCGCCACCGAATGCTCGGCGCCGAGCACCGAGAAGACATCGGCGGTGATGCCGGGCTCGATCCGGCGCATGTCCTCGAGGGGAACCTCGGCGAGCCGCCGGCCCGCCTTCTCGGCCAGCCGCACGATGCGCCCGGCGACGCCGTGGGCGCGGCGGAAGGAGAGGCCGGCCTCGCGCACCAGCCAGTCGGCGAGGTCGGTGGCGGTGGCGTGGGCCTCCTCGGCGGCGGCGCCCATGGCCTCGGCGTCGACCGCCATGTCGCCGATCATGCCGGCGGTCACTTCGAGGCACAGGGCGAGCGTGTCCGCGGCATCGAACACCGGCTCCTTGTCCTCCTGCATGTCCTTGGAGTAGGCGAGCGGCAGGCCCTTCATGACCACGGCGAGGGCGAGTAGCGCCCCGGTGACGCGGCCGGCCTTGGCGCGCACCAGCTCGGCGCCGTCGGGGTTGCGCTTCTGCGGCATGATCGAGGAGCCGGTGGTGAAGGCGTCCGACAGGCGCACGAAACCGAACCGCTCCGAGGACCAGATCACCAGCTCCTCGGCCAGGCGCGAGAGATGCCCCGCGGTGATGGCGCAGGCGGCCAGGAACTCGAGGGCGAAATCGCGCGCCGAGACGGCGTCCATGGAGTTGGCCATGGGCCGCGCGAAGCCCAGCGCCCTGGCCGTCGCCTTGCGGTCGATGGGGAACGAGGTGCCGGCCAGCGCGGCGGCGCCCAGCGGGCATTCGTTGACGCGCGCCCGGGCATCGGCGAGCCGTCCGCGGTCGCGGCCCAGCATCTCCACATAGGCCAGCAGATGGTGGCCGTGGGTCACCGGCTGGGCGGTCTGGAGATGGGTGAAGCCCGGCATGACGGTGGCGGCGTGCTCCTCGGCGCGGGCGATCAGCGCCGCCTGGAGCCCGCGCAGGCCCCCATCCAGACGGTCGATGGCGTCCCTGACCCACAGCCGGAAGTCGGTCGCCACCTGGTCGTTGCGCGAGCGCGCCGTGTGCAGCCGGCCGCCGGCCTCGCCGATCAGCGCGGTGAGCCGGGCCTCCAGGTTCATGTGGATGTCCTCCAGCGCCGGGCGGAAGCGGAAGGCGCCGCCCTCGATCTCCCCCCACACCGCATCGAGGCCCTTGAGGATGGCGCGGCCGTCCCTGGCGGAGACGATCCTCTGCTTGACCAGCATCCGGCAGTGGGCCCGGGAGGCCTCGATGTCGGCGCGCGCGAGGCGCCAGTCGAAGCCGATGGAGGCGTTGATGCGCGCCATGGCTTCGGCCGGTCCGGCCTCGAAGCGGCCGCCCCAGAGGCTGTTGGCAGGGGGCCGTGGCTTGCTATTCTTGCGCTTTGCCATCGCGTGACCTCGGGAAATCCATGACCCCCATCGTGGCGAGCCGGACGGGATTGGGGCGGCGTCTCGCCGCCCTCGGCCTGATCGCGGCCGCCGTGGCCGCCGCCGTGCTCGTGCCGCCGCCCCGGGCGGGCCGCCCGTCGCTCCGGATCACGGGGGAAATACAACACTTTACGCCGGCGCGAAACCCCCGCCCGGTGCCCGAGGCCGTCTTCGCCGACGGCACCGGGCGGCCGGTGGCGTTCGCCGACTTCCGGGGCCGCGTCGTGCTCCTCAACTTCTGGGCGACCTGGTGCGCGCCCTGCGTGCGCGAGATGCCGGCCCTGGACCGGCTGCAGAAACAGCTCGGCGACTCCCGCTTTGCGGTGGTGGCGCTCAACGAGGACCGCAATGGTGCCGAGGTCGCGCCTCCATTCATGGACCGGTTGGGGCTCTCCGCCCTCGCCCTCTATCTCGATCCCGGCGGCGCCGTGCAGCGCGCCTTCGGGGTCACGAGCCTGCCCACCACCATCCTCATCGACGCCCGCGGGCGCGAGGTCGGGCGCCTCGTTGGCCCGGCCGAGTGGACCGCGCCCGAGGCGGTGGCGCTGATCCGCCATTTCGTCGACGAGGAGCGGCGCTAGGCCGGTCGCGGCGGGGCGGTTGCCAGACCGCCGCGGCGGGATCGAGCCGCCGGCCGGTGGCCGCCGCCTCCGGAGCGGGCAGGATCGAGGTGTCGGGCCACAGCCCCGTTCCCAGCGCCGTGACATAGGGCTCGGGCATGTTCTCCGACCGCGCCCGCAGGGCCTCCAGCTCATGGTGGTAGTCGAGGGGCTGGTGGCGGAAGGCGATGCCGTCGGGCGTCTCCTCGATCACCGAGTACCAGACGCGCGGCGTGCCATCGTTGGCGGGAAGGCCGAGGGCGCCCGGGTTGTGCCAGACGGCGTCGCCGATCACCCGCGTGAAGGGCAGCCCGCAATGACCGGCGATGACGGCATCGGCGCCGAGCACCGCGATCTCCTCGGCGAGCGCCGCCTCGTCGCTCGCGAACAGGTAGCGGTTGATGCGCCGCGCGCCGCCGTGGATCACGGCGAAGCGGGCGCCGCCATAGGTGAAGGCGAGCCGGCGCGGCAGCCGCGCGAGCCAGCCCAGCGTGAAATCGGTCATGCGCTCGCGGGCATGGGCGTACCACTCGCGCGCGAGCCTGTCGCAGAGCGAGCCGGCGGCGAAGCCGCAGCCGCAGTCATCGGCATCGGCGATCAGCGCCTCCTCGACGTTGCCCAGCACCGTCTCGACGCCCACACCCCTGAGCAGCGCCGCGCAGGCCTCTGATTCCGAGAAGTAGCCGCCGACATCGCCGGTGCAGATCATGTTGGAGGGTCGAATGCCGAGGCGGTCCCCGATCGAGAAGACCAGATCCCTGGTCGCCTCGAGGTTCCCGAGTGGCCCGCCGAAGACGAGCAACGGTCCCTTGAGCAGGCCGAGGCCGCGCACGGGGAGCAGTAGCGGGTCGCCCGCCATCGGCGCCCTACCTCGTCGGCACGGGCGTCGCGCCCGAATAGTCGTAGAAGCCGCGCCCGGCCTTGCGGCCGAGCCAGCCGGCTTCGACGTACTTCACCAGGAGCGGGCAGGGCCGGTACTTGGAATCGGCGAGTCCCTCGTTCAGCGCCTGCATGACGCCGAGGCAGGTATCCAGCCCGATGAAGTCGGCCAGCTCCAGCGGCCCCATGGGATGGTTGGCGCCCAACCGCATGGCCTGGTCGATGGCCTCCATGCTGCCCACCCCCTCGTAGAGCGCGTAGATCGCCTCGTTGATCATCGGCATGAGGATGCGGTGGACGAGGAAGGCGGGGAAATCCTCGACGCGGACCGGATCCTTCCCCAGCCGGGCGGCAAGGTCGCGGACCGCCTCGAAGGTCTCGTCGGAGGTGGCGATCCCGCGGATGATCTCCACCAGCTTCATGGCCGGCACCGGGTTCATGAAGTGCATGCCGATGAAACGCTGGGGCCGGTCGGTGGCCGCGGCCAGGCGCGTAATCGAGATGGTGGAGGTGTTGGTGGCGAGGATCGCGCCCCTGGCGAGGTTGGGCAGAAGCGCCTGGAGGACCGCGCGCTTCGCCTCCTCGTCCTCGGTCACCGCCTCGATGACGATGTCGCGGTCCTTCATGGGCTTGAGGGAGACGCCGGTGCGGATGCGCTTGAGCGCCGCCGCGGCCTGGCGTCTGTCGATCTGGCCGCGCTCGACACGGCGGGCGAGGGTGCCCTTGATGCGCTCGATCGCGGCGTCGAGCTGAGGCTTTCCGCGATCCACCAGGCGGACGTCGAGGCCGGCGAGCGCGCCGACGATGGCGATGCCGCCTCCCATCCGGCCGGCGCCGACGATGCCGATCCTGTCCATGGCCGCGTCCTCCCCTCAGGCGGCTCCCGCCTCGGCCTTCTCCAGGGCCGCCTTGAGCTCTGGAAGCACCTTGAACAGGTCGCCGACAATGCCGTAATCGGCGACCTGGAAGATGGGTGCCTCCTCGTCCTTGTTGATGGCGACGATCACCTTGCTGTCCTTCATCCCGGCCAGGTGCTGGATGGCGCCGGAGATGCCGACGGCGATATAGAGCTCGGGCGCGACGATCTTGCCGGTCTGGCCCACCTGGAAGTCGTTGGGCACGAAGCCCGCGTCCACCGCCGCCCGCGAGGCGCCCACCGCGGCGCCGAGGAGGTCGGCGATCTCCTCCAGCATCCGGAAGTTCTCGCCCTTCTGCATGCCGCGCCCACCCGAGATCACGATGCGCGCCGCCGTCAGTTCGGGCCGCTCGGAGGAGGACAGTTCGGCGCCCACATATTGCGAAAGGCCGGTATCGCCGGCGCCCGCGACCTCCTCGACGGGGGCGGCGCCCGTCCCTTCGTCCGCCTTCTCGAAGGCGGTGGCGCGCACGGTGACGACCTTGACGGGGTCCTTGGAGCGCACGGTCTCGAGCGCGTTGCCGGCGTAGATGGGGCGCACGAAGGTCTCGGCGTCGATAATGGCGGAGACGTCGGAGACCTGCTGAGAATCGATCAGTGCGGCGAAGCGGGGCGCGATGTTCTTGCCGAAGGTGGTGGCGGGCATCAGCACGTGGCCGTACCCGGCCCCGACCTTGCGCAGGAGCTCCGCCATGTTCTCGGCGAGATGATGGGCATGGGCCGGATCGTCGGCCAGCAGCACCCGCGCGACGCCCCCCACCCTGGCCGCTGCCTCCGCCGCGGCGCGGCAGTCCTCGCCGGCCACCAGCACGGTGACGTCGCCGGCGCCGGCATCGGCGAGCGCCTTGGCCGCGCCGAGGGTGGCGAGCGTCGCCGGCGCCAGGGCGCTGCCTGCGTGCTCGGCGACGACCAGGACCGCCATCAGATCACCCCCTCCTTGTTGCGCAGCCGGTCGACCAGCTCCTCCGCGCTCTCGAGCCTGACGCCGGCGGCGCGGGCGGGGGGCTCCTCCACCTTCAGCACCTCGAGGCGGGGGTTCGTATCGACGCCGAGCTCGGCCGGCGTGAGGGCTGCTATCTCCTTCTTCTTGGCCTTCATGATGTTGGGCAGCGAGGCGTAGCGCGGCTCGTTGAGGCGGAGATCGGTGGTCACCACGCAGGGCAGCTTGAGCGAGACCGTCTCGAGGCCGCCGTCGATCTCGCGGGTGACGCGGGCGCGGCCGTCCTCGATCTCGATCCTGGAGGCGAAGGTGCCCTGGGGCCAGCCCAGGAGCGCCGCCAGCATCTGGCCGGTCTGGTTGCTATCGTCGTCGATGGCCTGCTTGCCCAGGAGCACCATGCCCGGTTCCTCGCGGCCGACCACCGCCTTCAGGATCCTGGCCACCGCCAGCGGCTCGAGGCGATCGTCGGTCAGAACGTGGATACCGCGGTCGGCGCCCATGGCCAGCGCCGTGCGGATGGTCTCCTGGGCCGAGCGCGGCCCGGCGGAGACGACGATGGTCTCGTCGGCCTTGCCGGCCTCGGCGAGGCGCACGGCCTCCTCCACGGCGATTTCGCAGAACGGGTTCATGGCCATCTTGACGTTGGCGGTCTCGACGCCGCTGCCGTCCTGGCGGACCCGGATCTTGACATTGGCGTCGATCACGCGCTTGACCGCGACGAGGACCTTCATTGTTGCCCGTGGTTTGTTCGATCCCGAAGGATCGCAAGGTAGCGAGGGCAAGGTCCCCGGTCAACGGGGCCTCCCCGCCGTCGCCATCACCGGTTGGCGCCGCGGCGCCAGAGGATGTCCCTGGCTCCCTTGTCGTTGGCCTGCCGGGCGAGAACGAACAGGTGGTCGGACAGGCGGTTGATGTAATGGAGCGCGTGGGGGTTCACGGATTCTCCCTTCTTGCGCGCGAGCCTGACCATCAGGCGCTCGGCCCGGCGGACCACCGCGCGGGCGAGGTGCAGCGCCGCCGCCGCCGCCGTGCCGCCCGGCAGGACGAAGTCATCCAGCGGCGCGAGCTCCGCGTTCATGCGATCGATCTCGGTCTCGAGCCGTTCCACCTGCTTGGCGGTGACGCGAAGAGCCGTTACGCCCGCGGCCTCGCCCTTGGGCCCGGATCGGGGCACGCAGAGGTCGGCGCCGAGATCGAACAGGTCGTCCTGGATGCGTCCCAGCATCTCGTCGGCGGCGCGCTCGGCGTGCAGCCTGGCGACGCCGATGGCGGCGTTGGCCTCGTCCACGGTGCCGTAGGCGGCGACGCGCAGGTCGTCCTTGGCCACGCGCCGGCCGTCGCCCAGCGACGTCTCCCCCTTGTCGCCGCCGCGGGTATAGATGCGCGTGAGCCTGGCCACGGAGCCCGAATCCACGCTTCAATGGAATGGAACCGGGCCCCCCTCACCCAGCTTCGGGTAGGCGCGGGCCCTCGTGCGTAGCACGCATTCGCGTGAGGCCGCGCCAACCCTTCGCAACCCTCTCCCCCCGCAAGCGGGGGGAGAGGGCAGGGTGAGGGGGGCGATTCCACCAACTGGAGACATGCCTAGCTCCCGGACAGCACCAGCAGGAGGACCAGCAGCAGGATCGCCGTCGCCTGCAGGCCGATGCGCCAGCGCATGAGGATGTTGGCCCGGCGCGGGTGCTGTTCCCGGCGCGACATGTTGACGATTCCGGCGGCGAGCATGCCCAGGGTGGCGAGCGCCGCCGCCGCGATCAGGTAGGGGAGCGCCGCCCGCACCGGGGCCTCAGTTGCGTTCGGCGAGGAGCGCGCGGGCGATCACCTCGGCCTGGATCTCGGCGGCGCCCTCGAAGATGTTGAGGATGCGGGCGTCCACCAGTAGCCGGCTCACCGGGAACTCGAGGGCGTAGCCGTTGCCGCCGTGGACCTGGACCGCGTTGTCGGCGGCGGCCCAGGCGACGCGGGCGGCCAGCAGCTTCGCCATGCCGGCCTCGGCGTCGCAGCGCCGGCCCGAATCCTTCTCGCGGGCGGCGAAGAAGGCGAGTTGGCGCGCGGCCATGATCTCCGCCGCCATCCAGCCGATCTTGCCGGCGATGCGGTCGAAACCGGCGATGGGGCGGCCGAACTGGCGTCGCTCGCCGGCATAGGCGACGGCGAGCTCGAGGGCGTTCCGGGCGAGGCCGTTGGCGCGGGCCGCGGTCTGGATGCGCGCCGATTCGAAGGTCTGCATGAGCTGCTTGAAGCCCTCGCCCTCGCGCCCGCCGAGGAGGTTCGCCGCCGGCACCTGGAAGCCGTCGAAGGCGATCTCGTATTCGCGCATGCCGCGGTAGCCCAGCACCTCGATCTCGGTGCCGCTCATGCCGGGCGCAGGGAAGGGATCGTCCTCGGTCCCGCGCGGCTTCTCGGCGAGGAACATCGAAAGCCCCTTCCAGCCGGGCTCGGCGGGATCCGTGCGCGCAAGAAGCGTCATCAGGTCCGAGCGCGCGCCGTGGGTGATCCAGCTCTTCTGGCCGCTGATCTCGTAGACGTCGCCCTTGCGTCGGGCGCGGGTCTTGAGGCTGCCCAGGTCCGAGCCGATGTCGGGCTCGCTGAACACCGCGGTCGCGATGATGGCGCCCGAGGCGATGCCGGGCAGGAACCGCGCCTTCTGGTCCTCGGTGCCGGAGTGGCGGATGAGCTCGGCGGCGATCTCCGAGCGGGTGGGCAGCGAGCCCGCGCCGAGATAGCCGCGCGAGAGCTCCTCGGTCACCACCAGCAGCGCCGTCTTGCCGAGCCCGAGCCCGCCATGGGTCTCGGGCACGGTGAGCCCGAACACCCCGAGACCGGCCATCTCGTCCAGCACCGAATCGGGGATCAGCGCGTTGGCGCGATGCCAGGCGTTGGCCTCCGGCGCGAGGCGCTCGTCGGCGAAGCGGCGGAACTGATCGCGGATCATCTCCAGGGTCTCGTCGCCAAGGCCCCAGTCGCCGTACCGCCCCTCGGCCGCATGCTGGGCGATGCGCCGGCGCACGGCGATGGCGTTGCCGCGCGCGATCAGCGCCCGCGCCTCGGGCGCCTCGAACAGCGACGCGGCCTCGGCGCCGAGGCCGAGATCGGCGGGGCGCGCGATCTCCCCCTGGGAGAGCGCGATGCCGCCGGCGAGCTGGGCGAGATACTCGCCGAACACGGCCTGGGCTATGAGCGATTCCACCTCGCCCAGCCGGCCCGCTTCCGCCAGCCGCTCGGCCCAGGCGAGGGTCTGGCGCAGGGCCTCCACGTAGGTGGCGGTCCAGGCCAGCGCGTGGGCGGCGAACTGATGCTCGGTCAGCCCCTCGGCGCCGGCGCCGCGGACCCTTGCGGCGACGGAGCTATGGGCCAGCGCCAGGTAGCGCTCGGCCGCCTCCAGCCCGGCGGCGAGAGTCGCCAGCCCGCCGGCGACGGTGAAGCCGCCCGATACCTCCGCCTCGCTGTCCGCGCTCGCGCTCATCGGTCCCGCCTGCTATGGAATGGCCGCCCGGCGGCTAGAATGGGACCGCCGCCGCGGCGCCGTCAAGGAATGCCCCGGCGCCCGACCGACGGAGGAGACACGCCCTGGACCAGGACGCCCGCCATTCGCCCCGCCCGCTCACGGGACCAGCCTTCGGCCCCGCCGGTGGGGCCGATGCGCGATGGCTGGTGGTGCTGCTGCACGGGGTGGGGGCGGACGGAGCCGATCTCATCGGCCTCGCGCCGCGCCTCGCCGAGGTGGTGCCGGGCGCGCGCATCCTCGCGCCCCACGCGCCCGAGCCCTGCGACATGGCGCCCGTCGGCCGCCAGTGGTTCAGCCTCCAGGACCGCGGCGACGCAGCGCTCCACGCCGGGGCCGAGCGGGCCCGGCCCGACCTCGAAGCGTTCCTCGCGACCGCGCTCGCGGAGGCCGGGCTTGGCCCCTCGCGCCTGATCCTCGCCGGCTTCTCCCAGGGGGCGATGGCGGCGCTCCATGCGGGGCTCCGGCGCGACGCGGCACCCGCCGCCATCCTCGCGCTCTCGGGCGCGCTGATCGCGCCCGCCCGCCTCGCCGCCGAGATCGCCTGCCGCCCGCCGGTCCTCATCGTCCACGGCGAGGAGGACCCGGTGGTGTCCCCGGCCCTGGCCCGCCGGGCCGAGAAAGCGCTCAGGGCCGCCGGTGTCGCGGTGGAGGCCCATCTGCTCCCCGGCCTCGGCCACGGCATCGACGAGCGCGCGTTCGCGCTGACCGCCGATTTCCTGAAGCGCGTCACGGCCCGCGCCTGACGGTGCGTTGCCCGCGCGGTCCCCACCGGGGCACGCCAGACCCTTGAATTCCGGGCGGTTTGCGCCCGTTGGCCACGCCCCTTTCTTGCGCCTGCAAGGAATCTGGTGTACCCATCTTGCGGCCTCGCACCCCCGGCCAAGGCGGGCGGGGCCCGGGAGAACCGACAGGAGACACCGTGCTCGCGTCGCTCGAAAGCTGTCCCGCGCTGGTGCTGAACGCCGATTTCCGGCCGCTCAGCTACTTCCCGCTGTCGGTGTGGCCGTGGCAGGAGGCGGTCAAGGCGGTGTTCCTGGAGCGCGTCAACATCGTCTCCGAATACGACCGCGTGGTGCACAGCCCGACCTTCGCGATGCCCTTGCCCTCGGTGGTCTCCCTCAAGCAGTACATCCCCACCGCGCGGCGCCCGGCGTTCACCCGCTTCAACGTGTTCCTGCGCGACCGTTTCTCGTGCCAGTACTGCGGCACCAAGACCACGGCCGAGCGGCTCACCTTCGACCACGTGGTGCCCAAGTCGCTGGGTGGGCACACCAACTGGCGCAACGTGGTCGCCGCCTGCGAGCCGTGCAACCTCCGCAAGGGCGGGCTCCTGCCCAGGAGGGCCGGCATGCTGCCCTTGACCGTGCCGCGCGAGCCTACGGTGCGCGAGCTGCAGGCCAACGGACGCGCCTACCCGCCCAACTTCCTCCACGAGAGCTGGCGCGACTTCCTGTACTGGGATTCCGAGCTCGAGACCAGCTGAGCCGGGATTCCCGTTCCCGCCCTACAGATTCTTCCCGTCGAACGGCGTCACCTCGAGCGCGTCGAGGTCCACGCCATCGAGGCAGCGCACGTTGATGGCCACCATCTCGGTGCCGTCGGGCATGGTGCCGTGGGCGAAGGACTCGATCCCGCAGGCATCGCAGAAAAGGTGGCGGATGTTCCTGGTATTGAAGCGGTATTCGGTGAGCGACTCCGCGCCCGATTTGAGCGAGAACCGCTCGGGCGTGGTGAAGGAGAGAAGCGAGCCCCGCTTGCGGCAGATCGAGCAGTTGCACGCGAGCACGCGCGCGAGGTCGATGGTCACGTCGAATTGCACCTTGCCGCAGTGGCAGCCGCCGCTATAGGTCTCCATTGCGGTCTCCTCTGGTCTTCCCCGCCCGGAGCGCGGCCGGCCCAAGCCCATGCGGTCCGGCGTGCCTCACACCCGTTCCGAGAGCCAGATGGCGAGCCGCGTGCCGGCGCGGATGGCCGATGTCATGGGGCCGTGGCAGGGGGCCTCGCGCGCGCCCTCGGCCAGCGCGCGGTCGCGGTGGGCGGCCTCGTCGGCGCGGGCCTCGGCGATCAGGCCCCTGAGCGCGCCGTCGTCCTCGCCCAGCGCCGCCTCCTGGCGGGCGTAGTGCTCGATGATGACGTCCTCGACCGCCTCGGTGCAGGCCATGGCCGCGCGCGGCCCCATCAGCGCCGTCGCCGCGCCGAGCGCGTAGCCGGCCACGTGCCAGACCGGCGAGAGCGCGGTCGGGCGCACCCGGCGCGCCACCATCACGCGGTCGAAATCGGCGAGGTGGCGGCGCTCCGTCTCCGCCATCTCGGCGATGGCGGCGCCGGCCGGCGTGCCTCCGAGCACCGCCATCTGGCCGGCATAGATGCGCGCGGCGCCGTACTCGCCGGCCTGGTCGACCCGGATCATGCGCGCCGCGCGCGCTCCTTGGCCGCCGTCGCCCGGCCTTCGCGTCCTATCCATGCCGCGCTCCCGCCGTCCTCGCGCCCCTCAGCATAACGCGGGCGGCGCCCGCGGCGAAGGCCCCCAGGATCACCGAGGCGATCAGGTTGTAGCCGGCCATGGAGATGCCCAGCAGCGAGAACGCCACCTCGTCGCAGCGCGCCACCTCCGTCTCCAGCAGCCGGCGGCGCAGCTCCTCCACGCTCCCGGCCGGGCCGCCGGCGGCGGCGCAGCCTTGGGTGCCTTCCCACCAGTGCTGCTCGACGCCCACGTGGAAGCCGGCGATCCCGGCATTGGCGAGGAAGGCGAGCGCCACCGCGCCCGCCAGGCCCGCCAGCATCGCGCGCGGCATGCCGCTGACGGCGGCGAGCCCGAGGCCGACCCCGGCGAGGCCGATGACGACGGCGTAGGGGTAGCGCTGCCACAGGCACAGCACGCAGGGATCCAAGCCGCCCAGGTACTGGGAGGCGAGCGCGGTTCCCAGGATCGCGACCGAGGCGGCAAGCAGGAGCGCGAAGGCGGTGCGGGGCTCGAGCAATCGGTCCATGGCGGCAAATCCGGGGCGGCAAATCCGGCGCGCGCGACGGCCGCGCGTCCCGTTCAGAGGACGTACCTTACCAGAACGAAGCCGCCCAGCAGCAGGACGAAGAACAGGGTCGTCAGCGCCGCCAGGTTGCGCTCGATGAAGCCCTGGATGGGCGCGCCGAAGCGCCACAGCAGCGCCGCCTCCAGATAGAAGCGCAGGCCCCGGGCCAGGAGCGCCGAGACCGTGAACACCGCGAGGTCGAGGCCGGTGACGCCGCTGGCGATGGTGATGACCTTGAAGGGGAACGGCGTGATCGCGGCGCCGGCCACGATCCACGCCCCCCACTGGTTGTAGAGGGCGGTGAAGTCGGCGAAGGCGTCGGTGTAGCCGTAGAGCTCCAGCAGCGGGCGGCCCACCGCCTCGAAAAGCAGCGCGCCGATGGCATAGCCGGCGAGCCCGCCGAGCACGGAGGCGGCGGTGCAGATGAGCGCGATGCGGAAGGCGCGGGCGCGCTCGGCCAGCACCATGGGGATCAGCATCACGTCGGGCGGGATGGGGAAGAAGGAGGATTCGGCGAAGCTGACGGCGGCCAGCGCCGCGCGCGCGTGGCGATGGGCGGCGAGCCGCATGGTCCAGTCATAGAGCGCGCGGAGCATGGAGGCGGCGCGGCCGCGTCACAGCCAATTGGGATCGGGCATCTCGTCGAACGCCTTGCGGAGCGCGTTGCCCCAGTATTCGCGGATGAGCTGGAGGTAGGGGTCCCCCTCGGCGAGGCGCTGGCGCAGGCCGACCTTAAGGCTGTCGCGCGGATAGGTGAGGATATCGATGGGCGGGCCGACCGAGAGGTTCGACCGCATGGTCGAGTCGAAGGACAGCATCGCGCACTTCACCGCCTGGCGCAGGGTCGATTCATGGGTGATGGTGCGGTCGATGATGGGCTTGCCGTACTTGTTCTCGCCGATCTGGAGGTAGGGCGCGTCGGGCGAGGCCTCGATGAAGTTGCCGGCCGAGTAGATCATGAACAGCCGGGCGTCGCCGCCCTTCACCTGGCCGCCGAGGATGAAGGCGGCATTGAACTCGAGCCCCTGGCCGTGCAGGAACTCGGCGTCGACCTCGTAGACGTTGCGCATGGCCGCGCCCACCATGCGGGCGGCGGCGAACATGGAGGGTGCGGCGTGCAGGTCCTCGGCGCTGCCGGTGCCGAGGTTCTCCTGGATCTGGCGGATCACCGCCTGGGTGATGGCGAGGTTGCCCGAGGACAGCAGGACCATCACGCGGTCGCCGGGCTGCTCGAACACGGTCATCTTGCGCGCCACCGAGACCTGGTCGACGCCGGCGTTGGTCCGGGAATCCGAGGCGAAGACGAGGCCTTCGTCGAGGAGGAAACCGACGGCGTAGGTCATGGGCTGCGTCTGCTCTGGTGATCGTCGCGTGCGGGAGCGGGGGCTGAAGGCGCCGGGCGGCGTACGAGGCTGCATACCAAAGAAACCACACCAGTCCAAGTGCGACTCACAGGCTTGGGGCCCGGCCCACGGCCGCGTCTCCCCCTCCATGGTCTTGATTCTATACCTATTGCTGGAGCGCCGCGACCCTCACGTGAACGTCCATCTCCTCCTCCCCGCCGCCCCGGCGCACGCCGCGCACGGGGGCGCAGGCGAGGTAATCGGGGCCCACGGCGATGCGCAGATGGGCGTCGTTGGCGCAGATCTCGTTGGTGACGTCGAAGGCGACCCAGCCCAGGGCCTCGACCCAGGATTCCGACCAGGCGTGGGAGGCCGCCGCCTCGCCCTCGTCGCCCGCCACGTGGACGTAGCCGGAGACGTAGCGGGTGGGCACCCCGAGCCAGCGGGCGGCGGCGGTGAACGCGTGGGCCTGGTCCTGGCAAACGCCTCTGCCGGCGATCAGCGCGGCGGCGGCGGTGGTGTCGACCCCGGTGGCCCCGGGGCGGTAGGCCACGGCCCGGGCGACGGCCCGGGACAGCTCGTGGAGCCCGTCGAGGCGGTCGGCGGCGACGGCACCGCGCAGGGGCTCGGCGAAGTCGCGCACCGCCGGCTCGAACGCGGTGAGCGCCGTCGGCCGCAGGAACACCTCGCGCGGGAGCACGTCGCCGTCGCCGGGCAGCACGCCCATGGTATCGGCGGTCTCCGCCTCGCCCGACACCACGATGGAAAGCTCCTCGTGAACGGCGTCGTGGGTCAGCATGTGGGCGATGTTGCCGTAGGCATCGGTGAACTCGCGCAGGCGTCCCGGCGCCTCGATGCGCCAGCGCCCCACCTGCTGATTGGGATCGGAGCGCGGCGTGAGGTGAAGAACCTGGATCGTGTGGCGGACCGGATGCGAGTAGCGGTAATGGGTGACGTGACGGATGGAGAGGTGCATGCGAAGACGGACCGGAAGCCGTTGTCACCTGGCGACGAGATAGGCGGACTGGATCTCGGCGCTCAGCCTATCGTTGTGATCGATGAAATCGGTCAGGAACTCGTGCAGGCCCTGGCTGAAGGCGTGCTCGATCTTGCCGTAGTGCAGCATGGCGTGGAGCTGGCCGGCCTGGCGCGCCGCCTCGCGACCGTGGTTGCCGCCGATCATGCCCAGGATGTCGAGGAGGTCGTTGAGGCAGGCGTGTAGCGATCGCGGGAAGGCATCGTTGTATATGAGCAGATCGGCCACGTTGAGCGGCGTGATCGTCTGCTTGTAGGCGTGGTGGTAGTTGCGATAGGCGCTCACCGACCGCAGCAGCGCCCCCCACTGGAAATAGTCGATGGCGCCGCCCACGTCCGCCAGGTCGGGCAGCAGGACGTGGTACTTCACGTCGAGGATGCGGGCGGTGTTGTCGGCCCGTTCGATGAATGTCCCGAGCCGGAGGAAATGGTAGCGCTCGTCGCGCAGCATGGTGGCGACCGAGGACCCGCGGAACAGGTGGGAGCGCTCCTTGATCCAGTCGAAGAAATTGCGGTATCCGCGCGCGGCCAGTGCCGCCGGCGTCAACCCGCCGATCTCCAGCCAGGTGGAGTTGAGCGCCTCCCACATCTCCGTGGTGATGCCGACGCGTTCGGCGCGGGCGTTCTCGCGCGCCGCGCGGATCGTCGAATAGATGCTCGAGGGATTCTCGGCATCCAGAGTCATGTGACGGATCACCGTCTCGGCCGAGGCCTCGGGGAAGCGCCGGAGGAAATCGGCGGCGTCGCCGGTGATCTGCAGCACGGCCTCCCACTCGGAGCCCGCCGCACGGCCGTCGCCGCCCGTGGGCAGCAGCCCCATGCGGTCGGAGACGTCGAGGATGCGGGCCGTGTTCTCGGCCCGCTCCACGTAGCGGGACATCCAGTAGAGGTGATCGGCGCTGCGGGAGAGGACGATGGTCATGGCGGTCGCCCGGTCACGCCCTCAGGACCCAGGTGTCCTTGGTGCCGCCGCCCTGGGAGGAGTTGACCACGAGGGAGCCCTTCTTGAGGGCGACGCGGGTCAGCCCGCCCGGCACCACGGTGGTCCTGGCGCCGGACAGCACGTAGGGCCGAAGGTCCACGTGGCGCGGCGCGATGCCGTTGCCGGTGAAGGTCGGGCAGGTCGACAGGGCCAGCGTCGGCTGGGCGATGAAATTGGCGGGATCGGCGAGGATGCGGCGGCGGTAGGTCGCGATCTCGGCGGCGTCGGCGGCGGGGCCCACCAGCATCCCGTAGCCGCCGGCGCCCCCCACCTCCTTGACCACCAGCTCCGGCAGGTGATCGAGCACGTAGGCACGATCCTCTGGGTCGCGAAGCGCGTAGGTGGGGACGTTGGCGAGGATCGGCTCCTCGCCCAGATAGAAGCGGATCATCTCCGGGACGTGGATGTAGATGGCCTTGTCGTCGGCGACCCCGGCGCCGATGGCGTTGGCCAGCGTGACTCCGCCGGCCCGGTAGGCGGACAGCAGGCCCGGCACGCCCAGCATGGAGTTCGGATTGAAGGCCAGCGGATCGAGGTAGTTGTCATCGATGCGCCGGTAGATCACGTCGACCCGCACCGGGCCCTGGGTGGTGCGCATGTAGACGCGATCGTCGTTCACGAACAGGTCCTGGCCCTCGACCAGCTCGATTCCCATCTCGTCGGCTAGGAATACGTGCTCGTAATAGGCGGAGTTGTAGATGCCCGGCGTCAGCAGCGCCACCGTTGGGTGGCCGACGCCCGCGGGCGCCACCGCGCGCAGGTTCTCCAGCAGGATATCCGGGTAATGATTGACGGGGGCGATGCGCTTGCCCGAGAACAGGTTGGGGAAGAGCCGCATCATCACCTCGCGGTTCTCGAGCATGTAGCTCACCCCCGAGGGGCTGCGCAGGTTGTCCTCCAGGACGTAGAACTCCTTATCCCCGGTGCGCACGAGGTCGATGCCGGTGACGTGGACATAGGTGTCGCCGGGTACGTCGAAGCCCTGCATCTCGGGTCGGTAGCGCGGATTGGTGAACACCGTCTCGGCCGGAATCCGGCCCGCCTTGACGATCTCCTGGCCGTGGTAGATGTCCGAGAGGAAGGCGTTGATGGCGCGCACCCGCTGGATGCAGCCCTCTTCGATGATGGACCACTCGTCCTGGGTCAGCACCCGGGGGATGACGTCGAAGGGGATGAGCCGCTCGCTCGACTGGCCCGCCCCGTAGACCAGGAAGGTGATGCCCATGCGGCGGAACAGGATCTCCGCCTCCTTGCGCTTGGCCGCTATCTGGCGCCGGGGCATGGCGTCGAGCCAGCGGGCGATGGTGACGTAGGCCGGCCGGACGGTGCCGTCGGCGCCCGTCATCTCGTCGAAGAACCTGTTCCCGGCCATGACCTCGGGCGCCATTTCGTGGTGGTCCCGTTCCCCCGATCTGCCCTGTTGACGGGCCGCCCCGGACGGGTCGGCCCCCGCGTCCGTGTCATTAGAACGCGACTCGCGGGCGCCGTGCAACCGGCGCCTTGCCGGGGACCGTCGGGACGGGTCAGTCCCAGTTGGCGGTGTTGACGGGCAGGACCTCGCCCATCCAGATGGCGTGCTCGGTATGGTCGGCGCGGTGATCGCCGGAGGAGTCCGCGTGCACCAACACGGCGAGGCCGTCGCGGTTGAGCGCGAGCCAGGGCACGAAGCGGGCGAACAGCGGCGCCGCGAAGGCGACCTGGAACATGGCGCGGGTGTGGGGGCCCACGAGTTGGTCGTGCCAGCGCCCGATCAGGGCCTCGGGGAAGGCCTCGGCGATCCGCGCCCGCAGGCGCTCGGCGCGGTCCCTGGTCCGCGCCGGGTCGTAGTAGATATGGGCGTGCCAGGCGGGGATGGCGTCGGGGTCGCGCACGGGCGCGGGGTGGGCGGGGCGGTCGTCCATGGGCCGAGGCTAGCACGGCGCGGGCGGCGAGTCAGGGGCGCGCGCTTGACCCGCCCCCGGCGCCGGCTATCATCGGCGCGCCCGGGCCCCCGTGGCGGAACCGGTAGACGCGGCAGACTCAAAATCTGTTGCCCGCAAGGGCGTGGGAGTTCGAGTCTCCCCGGGGGCACCAGCCAATCCCGACGCCCGTGGCCCGTTGTCGCCCTGGCGCCGGCCCGCGGGGAGTCAGGAGTCGTTCCCGCCGAACAACACGTGGCGGGCGTCGCGCATGGTGATCATGAGCGTCATGGGATCGACCGGCGACGGCTGGAATCCGCACCGCTCGTAGAACCGCCTGGCGTCCTCGGAAATGGCGTGCACCAGCATGGCCCGGATGCCGGCGATGTCGGCCGCCTGCATGGTGCGCAGGATCGCATCGCGCAACAGGGCGCGCCCGAGGCCGCGTCCTTGGTAACTTGAATCGACGGCGAGCCGGCCGAGCACCATGACCGGCACCGGATCCGGCATATTGCGCCGGGTCCGCCCCGTCGCCTCGGCCTGGGCGACGGCGCTGGTGGCGAGGGCGTAGTAGCCGATCACGCGCTTGCCGGCGCAAATGACGTAAGTGCGTGACCCACCGCTCTCCTGATTGCGCAGGGCCCGCCGCCGCAGCCAGTCGTCGAGCGACGGCGTCCCGGAATCGAAGGACGAGAGGTCGTGGTCCGGTCGCAGCTTCTCCGGTGCGCTTACGTCCTCTTCGCCGCTCATCGATCCCAGGGCGCTTTTTCGGTCAGAAGCCGGCGCAGCCGTGGATTTCTCGTGGGCGGCGAATCGAGCATCGCCGTGAACTCCTTGAACGTCTCGGCGTCGAGCGCGAAATACCGGCGGTCGAGCAGGACCGATTCCGCCTCCCGGCAGGAGGCGTCCAGCATGAAGTCCGAGCGGCTCTTGCCCAGCGCCTGCGACGCCTGGTCGATCAGGGACCGTTGCTTGCGGCTGGCGCGCAGGTTGATGTTCACGTCGCGGGCCGCACGGTCCGCCGTCCGCGTGTCGGGCATGGAATCCTCCGTTGTCATCACAACGAGCCTACATCTATGTACGCATAATTGCAATACATCAGGGACCGCGCCGGCGCGCCGCCGCCCGTCCTTGTCCCCCGGGGCCGCGCCCATATAATGGGCGCAAAGGCCGCTCACCGGCGCGCGGGGAGGCGACGAAATCATGGCGGACGAGACCCTCGTTGTTCGCGGCGGGCGCCTGATCGACGGCACCGGCCGGCCGCCGGTCGAAGACGCCGTTATCGTCATCGAGAAGGGCCGCTTCAAGGCCGTCGGCCGGGCCGGCGAGGTCGCCGTGCCGCCCGGCGCCGAGGCGATCGACGCCACCGGCCGCACCGTGCTCCCCGGCTTCATCGACGGCCACGGCCACCTCGAGGACTTCCACGGCGAGCTCTACCTCCATCTCGGCATCACCACCTGCGCCACCATCGAGCTCTACCAGGACGGGCCGTGGACCCGCGCCCAGAAGGAGGGCACGGCCTACGGCAAGATCCACGGGCCGCGCATCTGGATGTCGGGCCGCGCCATCGGCAGCATCCGCGACGAGCACGAGGCCTTCGGCTCGCGCACCTCGCGCGGCAACATCATCGTCACCACGCCCGAGGAGGTCCGCGCGGCGGTGCGCCGCAAGAAGGCGCTCGGCTGCGACATCGTCAAGCTCAACGAATTCCTGCCGGTCGACCTCGTCAGGGCGGTGGTCGAGGAGGCCCACGGCCTCGACATGCCGGTCGCCGCCCACAGCATGGACGCCATCGAGTCCTCGCGCGCCGGGGTCGACGCCATCGAGCACATCTGGGCGGTGGGCTACAGCTCGATCCTCTATCCGCCGTCGCGCCGCGCGCTGGCCCGCGACCGGCTCGGCGGCAAGATCGAGCAGGAGATCGCCGGCTCCTACTACCAGACCGAGAACTACGGCCCGGTGATCGAGGCGATGGTCGAGCACGGGGTGGCGTGGACCCCCACCATCGCCAAGTGGCTGCGGCCGCTCTCGCCCAGCGCCAAGCGCTTCCGGGCGCGGGAGAACGAGATCCTGGACGACCCCGCCGCCAACCTGCCGCCCGCGGTCCGCGCCGTCACCGACAACGCCTATGACAAGCTGTATACGCGCTACACGCCCGAGCAGCTCGAGCGCGCCAGGATCGGCTACGACAAGGCCAACGAGTTCATCCGCCGCTTCGTCGAGGCCGGCGGCATCCTCAAGGAGGGCTCGGACCCGCCCCGCGGCATGGCCGCCGTGCTCATGCACCAGGCGCTGGTCATGGACGTCGAGGCGGGCGTGCCGCCGCTGACGGCGATCCGGGCCGCGACCCTCAACGTCGCCAGGACGTTCAGGAAGGACAGGGACTACGGCAGCGTCGAGCCGGGCAAGGTCGCCGACCTCTCCATCGTCGAGGGCGACCCGCTCGCCGATATCTGGGCGACCCAGAACGTGAAAGCGGTGATCATGGACGGCAAGGTCGTCGACATCGCGTTCAAGAGATACCGGAACCCGATCCCGTCCTTCTATTCCTACCAGAGCCTGCCCACCGACATCGAGATCTCGCCGCGCTTCGTGATCGAGGGCTCCGGCCCCACCATCCTCAAGGTGCGGGGGCGGGGCATCTGGCCGTTCCACAAGGTGATGCTCAACGGCCGGCCCCTGCGCACCAGCTTCGTCTCCAGGGAGGCGCTGGAGGCCAGCATCCCGCCCGAGGCCATCCCCACCGCCGGCACCTACATCGTCACGCTCAAGAGCGAGGGCGAGCCGGTGCCCGAATCCAACCGCGCCCACCTCATCGTCGGCTTCCGGGGATAGCGGGCCGCGCCATCGGCCTGCCGGCCGCGACCGCCACATTTGTATACAAATATAAATGAATATCAGGATTATTTCCCGACGTATTTTTCTTTATCTATAATCACGGAGTCTTGTACGAATATAGTTGATGTCAAATTGTATATTTAACTCCCGCTTAAAGCTCCCCGTCGAGACTCGGGCGCGGGCGGCGAATCCGCCCGGAGCAAACCGATCACAGCCGACAGGAGAGCAAACATGAGAATCCCATATTCGGCGGCGATCCTTGGGGCGGCGTTCCTGGGGGCCACCGCGATCGCCGGGGCCGCCATGGCCGATCCCTTCGCCGACGCCGTCGAGGTCTTCATCGACACCGGGGCCAACGGGGCCGACCCGGGCAACGCCACCGGTGCCACCGACGGCGCCTTCGCCGTCCTCGGCGACGGCGGCATCCTCGTCCTCAGGTTCACCGACAACACCTGCCTGGTGGCGGCGGGGAACGACGTGAGCATCGACGACGACGCCGACGGCACCGACGAGATGTACGCCGTCGCCGTCGGGCTCGAGGGCGAGGCCCTGGCCTCGGCCGGCGTGGTCACCGAGACCAGCCCGACCCAGCTCGACCTCGACGGGCTCGCCGCGTCGTTCACGCGCATCAGTCTGGCCGACCAGAACCAGGTGATCGGCGATGTGCTCTCGCCGGGCGCCGAGATCGACGCGGTCCAGTGCCTCAACGACCTCGCCTTCGGCACCGACCACATCACCAAGGCCATCATCGGCGATTCCGACATCACCGAGACCAGTTCGGACGGCTTCGACGACCAGCAGTTCTTCCAATTCGAGATCACGATCAGCAATCCCGACGGCGCGGACCTCTCGCCGTACACCTTCCTCGACACGGTCCCGGCGGAGTTCGATGTGGTGGCGGCCGTGGCCGACAACACCAACGCGCCGGTGGGCGGCGGCTGCATGAATGTCGCGGCTTCGGAGGACAAGAAGGGCAACCAGAAGCTGGCGCCCGACCGCGTGAGCTTCGACGTCGCCCTCGAGGCCGGCGAATCCTGCACGGTGACCGTCGACGTCGCCACCGACGACGATCATCCCGGTCGCGGCAACAACCCCACCTGGACCCCGACCACCTGTCCGGTGGGCGGGACCCTGACGCTGAACGACGGCGTCGAGGTGTTCGATTCCGAGGGCAACCTCATCCTTCGGGACGACTCGACGCTCGAGCTGACCTGCACCGACCAGCCCCCCGAGTGATCCTCCGAGGCGGGCACGTCCTGGCGGGGCCTCCGGGCCCCGCCTTTTTTGTCCGGAGGGGGTGGAACGCTCAGCCCTTGCCGCCGCCGTCCGAGCCGCCGAGGGAGGCGATCCCGCGCAGGAAGTCGATGGGCAGCGGGAACACGATGGTGGTGGTCCGCTCGCCCGTGATCTCGTGCAGCGCCGTCAGGTACCGGAGGTGCATGGCCTCGTGCTGCTGGGACAGCACCTGGGCCGCCTCCAGAATCTTGTGGGCCGCCTGCAGCTCGCCCTCGGCGTTGATGACCTTGGCCCGCCTGAGCCGCTCGGCCTCGGCCTGCTTGGCGATGGCGCGGATCATGTTCTCGTTGAGGTC
>DASWKZ010000229.1:0-1835 GCA_036396355.1 Alphaproteobacteria bacterium | reverse complement strand
CCTCCGGCCCCGGTCCATCTCGCCTCGCGCCCTCCATGAGAGTCGGGCCGTGAAGTGCCCCAACTGCTCCCACGAGAACTCGGCCGACGCCCGATTCTGCGAGAATTGCGGCCAGCCTGTCGAGGTGAGCTGCCCCAACTGTGGGTCGCCGGTCTCGCCGCAGGCCAAGTTCTGCAAGACCTGCGGTTTCGACCTCACCGGCGGCCAGGTCACCGTGCGCGCCGCGCCGGTGACGCGCACCAAGGATCTGGACGATCTGCGTCGTGCCGCGCCCGAGCGAATCGCCACGAAAATCCTTGCTGAACGGGAACAGCTCACCGGCGAGCGCAAGCTCGTCACCGCCCTGTTCGCGGATATCGTCGGCTCGACCGCCATGGCCGAGCAGATGGATCCGGAGGACTGGCGGGAGATCGTCGCCGGCGCCCACCGGCGGGTTAGCGAGGCGGTGTATCGCTACGAGGGCACCATCGCCCAGCTCCTCGGCGACGGTGTGCTCTCCTTCTTCGGCGCCCCCCTGGCCCACGAGGACGACGCCGAGCGCGCCATCCGGACCGCGCTCGACATCTTGGAGTCGATCCGTACCTTCGCCGCCGAGCTGGCCGCGGCCGGGAAGGCGGATGCCTTCGAGATGCGGGTCGGACTCAACACCGGCCTGGTGGTGGTCGGCAACATCGGCAGCGACCTGCATATGGAGTATCTGGCGGTCGGCGAGACGGTGAATCTGGCGGCCCGCATGCAGAGCGCCGCCGACGCCGGGACGGTCCTGGTCACCGCCGCCACCCACCGCCTCGCCGGATCGGTCTTCGAGTACGAAGACCGCGGCAAGATCCCGATCAAGGGCAAGGCCGAGCCGGTGCAGGTCTATCGCGTGCTGCGCGAGCACAAGGGAGCCGTCCGGCCGCGCGGGATCGCCGGCCTGTCTTCGCCGCTCGTCGGGCGGCACCGCGAATTCTCGACCCTGCTCCAGATCACGAGCGAACTCCGCCAGGGCCGCGGCTCGACGGTGGCGATCCTGGGCGAGGCCGGGATGGGCAAGTCGCGGCTTACTTCCGAGTGGAAGAAAGCCGCCCTGGCCGAGTCGGGTGAGACGATGCTGGGGTGGGTCGAGGGACGCTGCCTCTCCTACGGCGCCTCGATGGCCCACCACCTGAGCACCGACATCCTGCGGGCCGTGATCGGCGTCTCGGCCGAAGCCACCGAAGGCGAACTCCAGGCCGCCCTGCGCAAGACCCTCGAAGGGGTCCTGCCGGAACAGTTCGACGAGGTCTATCCCTACCTGGGGCACCTCCTGGGCGTGCGGCTCGAGGACGAGATGCTCAGCCGGGTCAAATTCCTCGACGGGCCGACGCTCCAGGCGAAGTACATCTCCGCCTACACCAGCCTGCTGCGGGCGACGGCGCGCCTTTCGCCCCACGTCATCATCTTCGAGGACGTCCACTGGGCGGACCCGTCCTCGGTGGAGCTCATGTCGCACGTCATGCCGATCGTGGCCGATTCGCCCGTGGTGTTCGCCTTCATCAGCCGCACCGATCGCGACTCGGCCGGCTGGAAGCTGATCACCCAGCCGCACGAGATCCCGGGCGTGGGGGCCATCGAACTGCACCTGGCGCCGCTGTCCGAGGCCGACAGCCAGCACCTGGTTCAGAACCTGCTCGAGATCGAAGCGCTGCCGCAGCGGGTCCGCGGGCTCATCTTGGCCAAGGCCGAGGGGAATCCGTTCTTCGTCGAAGAGGTCATCCGCATGCTGATCGACCAGGGAGCGATCGCCCACGTGGAGGGCGAGTGGATGGTCTCCGGCGAAATCCCGGACCTGGAAATCCCGGATACGTTGCAGG
>DASWKZ010000228.1:0-8078 GCA_036396355.1 Alphaproteobacteria bacterium | reverse complement strand
CCCTGGGGCTGAATCGATTCACCCACCCGCGCGACCGCACGAACGCGCGGGTCTTTCACATCTGCGGCCATGTCGCGCGCCTCGCCCGCACCCGGCGTTTGTGGTGAAATCCGCCGATGGCCGTCCCCCAGCGCAAATCCTCCCCGAGACGCGAGACCCGCCGCCCGTCCGGCGCCCGCGCGGTGGCCCTCGCCGCCCTCGCCCGCGTGCTCGAGGACAGCGCGCCCCTCGAAGCCGCCCTGGAATCCGCGGCGGGCCACGCCGCCTGCGACCCCCGCGACCGCGCCTTCGCCCGCCTGCTCGCCGCCACCGTGCTGCGGCGCCTGGGCGAGATCGAGGCCGTGACAGCGCGCTGCGTCGAGCGCCCGCTGCCCGGGCGCGCGGGCACGGCGCGGCGCATCCTGGCGCTTGGCATCGCCCAGATCCTGTTCCTGGGGACGCCGGCCCACGCCGCCGTCGCCACCGCCGTCGAGCTCGCCGGGGCGGCGGGGGCGGCGCGCCACAAGGGGCTGATCAACGCGGTGCTGCGCCGGGTCGCCCGCGAGGGGCGCGCGCTGCTGGACGGCCTCGATGCCCCGCGCATCGATGCCCCCGACTGGCTGTGGGATTCGTGGGTGGAAGCCTACGGGGCGGAGACGGCGCGGCGCATGGCCGAGGCCCACCTGGCCGAGCCGCCCCTCGACCTCACGCTCCGCGATCCCGCCACGGCCGAGCACTGGGCGGGGGCGCTCGCGGCCACCGCCCTCCCAACCGGAACCCTGCGCCGTGCCGGCCGCGGCGCCATCCCGGATCTCCCGGGCTACGCCGAGGGCGCGTGGTGGGTGCAGGACGCCGCCGCCGCCCTGCCGGCGCGGCTGTTCCGCGCGCCCGCCGGCGCGCGCATCCTCGATCTCTGCGCGGCGCCGGGGGGCAAGACCCTGCAGCTGGCCGCGGCCGGGGCGGCGGTGACGGCGCTCGACATATCGCCCGAGCGCCTGGCCCTCCTCGAGGCCAACCTCGCCCGCACCGGTCTCGCCGCCGAATTGGTCGCCGCCGACGGGCGCAGCTTCGCCGCCGACCGGCCCTTCGACGGGGTGCTCATCGACGCGCCGTGCTCGTCCACCGGCACGCTACGGCGCCATCCCGACATCGCCCGCACCAAGGGCCCCGCGGACCTGGCCCGCCTCGTGCCCCTGCAGGAGGCGCTGCTCGCCAACGGCGCCGGGCTGGTGCGCCCGGGGGGCACGCTCATCTACGCGGTGTGCTCGCTGGCGCCGGCCGAGGGGGAAGGGCGCATCGAGGCCTTCCTCGCAACCCATCCCGATTTCGCGCCCGACCCCATCGCGCCCGCCGAGCTGGGCGGGCTCGCCGAGCTGGTGGCGGAGGCCGGCGCGCTCCGCACCTTTCCCTTCCATCTCGGCGATCGGGGCGGCATGGACGGCTTTTATGCCGTGCGCTTGCGGCGTTCCGGCGAAGCTGCTAGGTAAGCGCGGTGCCCAAAAACATCCGCATAGCGCCCTCGATCCTGGCCGCGGATTTCGCACGGCTCGGCGAGGAGGTCGCGGCGGTGGCGCGCGCCGGGGCCGATCTCATCCACGTCGACGTCATGGACGGGCACTTCGTCCCCAACATCACCGTCGGGCCGGAGGTGGTGCGGGCCCTGCGGCCGCACACCGACCTGCCGCTCGACGTGCACCTGATGATCGCGCCGGTGGACCCCTATGTGGGCGCCTTCGCCGAGGCCGGCGCCGACATCATCACCGTCCATCCCGAGGCCGGGCCGCACCTGCACCGGACCCTCCAGCTGATCCACGGCGCCGGCAGGAAGGCGGGAGTCGCCCTCAACCCGGCGACCCCGGTCGAGGCGCTGGACAACGTCCTCGGCGAGGTCGATCTGGTCCTGGTCATGACCGTCAACCCCGGATTCGGCGGCCAGTCCTTCATCGAATCGCAGCTCGCCAAGATCGCGGCGGTGCGCCGGCGCATCGACGATTCGGGCCGCGACATCGACCTCGAGGTGGATGGCGGCATCAACGCCGAGACCGCCGCGCGCGCCGTCGCCGCCGGCGCCGACCTCCTGGTCGCCGGCACCGCCACCTTCGAGGGCGGCGCCGAGCGCTACGCCGCCAACATCGCCCGCCTGCGCGGCGCGGCCTGATCCGCGGGGCCCGGCCATGTCGGAGGCCACCGCCGCATCGGCCGCCCGGGCCCGCCCCCCGCTGGGCTGGTACCTGGCGCTGGCGCGGCGCCCGCTCGGCCGCAACCTCCGGGCGCTGGCCTACGCCCTCAAGGCGCTCCTCTACATCTCCCCCCTGCATCCGCCCCTGATCGCCGGCCGCACCCGCCGGAGCCTGGCGGTCATCCCCCTCGACCCGTGGCCCGGCAACGGCGAGCGGGGGCGCGCCATCATCGCCGGCACCTTCGCCTTCGCCGGCCACGCGGTCCGCATCCCCGGGCCGCGCGACGCCGGGGCCGCGTGGGAGGGCCCCGGCCCCGCCCTGTGGTCGGCGCCGGGGATGGGCGGCGACTGGCTGGCGGCGCTCCACGGCTTCGGCTGGCTCAGGGACCTGCGGGTCGCGGGCGGGGACCAGGCGCGGGAGACCGCGCGCCGGCTGGTGGCCGACTGGATCGTCCACCACCGGCGCTGGTCGCGCCTCCCGTGGCGCCCCGACGTGCTGGCCACGCGCGTCTCGGCCTTGGTCGCCAGCGCCGACTTCCTCACCCAGGGCGCGGAATCGATCTTCGTCTCGGCGCTCCTGCGCAGCCTCGCGCGCCAGGGCCGCCACCTCCTCCGCTGCGGCCCGGGCGGACTCGACGGCGCCAGGCGGCTCACGGTGCTCAAGGGGCAGGTCTTCGCCGCGGTGGCGCTGTTCGGCGGCGGGCGGCGGCTGCGCGGGGTGCTCGCCCGCCTCGAGGACGAGCTCGCCCGCCAGGTGCTGGGCGACGGCGGCCACGTGGAGCGCAGCCCCGCCCAGCAGCTCAACGTCCTGCGCGATCTCGTCGACATCCGCGCGGTGCTGATGGAGGGCGGCCACCCCGTGCCCGAGGCCCTGCAGACCGCCATCGACCGCATGGCGCCGATGCTGCGCTTCTTCCGCCATGGCGACGGTGGCCTCGCGCTGTTCAACGATTCCGACGAGGGCGAGGCCTGGCTCATCGACCTGGTGCTCACCCGCGCCAACGCACCGGGCAAGCCGCTGGCCTCGGCGCCCCATGCGGGGTTCGAGCGCGTCGCCGTCAACCGCACGCTGCTGATCGCCGACATGGGCGCGCCGCCGCCCCCGGGCGCGCGCGACCACACCTTCGCCGGGACGCTCGCCTTCGAGATGAGCGTCGGCAAGGAACGCCTGGTGGTCAATTGCGGCGGCGGGCTCGGACTGGGCGGCCGCTGGCGCCAGGGGCTGCGCGCGACGGCGGCCCACTCGACACTCACGCTCGCCGACACCAACTCCACCGAGATCTTCGAGGCGCCGGGCCGCGGCAGCGAGATCGGAAAGCATCCGGGCCGGGTGTGGTGCCGCCGCGCCGAGTCCGACGGGGCGATCTGGCTGGACGGCAGCCACGACGGCTACGTGCGGGGCTTCGGCCTCGTTCACCGCCGCCGGCTGTGGGTGGCCGCCGTCGGCGAGGAGCTGCGCGGCGAGGACATCCTGCATCCACCGGGCGCCGATCCCGCCGAGGACGCCGCCAGGGGGGCGACGCTGTGGCCGTGGCGGCGCGGGCGCCCGCGCAGCTTCGCCGTGCGCTTCCACCTGCATCCGCGGGTCAAGGCGTCCCTCGTGCAGGAGGGCCGGGCGGTGCTGCTGCGCCTGCCCACGGGCGGCGGCTGGCGGTTCGACGCCGAGGGCGGGAACGTCGCGCTCGAGGACAGCGTCTACGTGGGTCCCGGCGAGGTCAAGCGCACCAGCCAGATCGTGGTCACCGGCGGCGTCACCGCCACCGGGCCGCGGCCCGGGGCGACGGTCAGGTGGGTGTTCCGCCGGATGAACGAGAAGTGAGGCCGCGGGCGCCGAGGGCGGAGGCATGGAGACATTGACCAGCCGCGAGGGGCTTCTCGGCGCGGCCCTGCTCGCCGCCGGCATCGCCGTGCTCGCCTGGATCGCGACCCGTTGGGTGACGGCGGCGCTCACCCGGGCCGCGGTCCTCGACCGTCCCAACCCGCGCTCGAGCCATGGCGCGCCGACGCCGCGCGGGGGCGGCATCGCCGTGCTGGCCGTGGCCCTCCCGTTCATGGCCGGCATCTACGGACTCCACGATCCCGCCAACATCGAGGCCTTCGCCGTCGTCGTCGCGGCGGCGGCGCTGGGCGCGCTGTCGTGGCTGGACGACCTGCGCGGCCTGCCGGCGGCGCTGCGCCTCGCCGCCCATGCCGTGGCGGCGGCGGCGGTGCTGGCGCTGATGCCGGGAACGCTCCTGGTCTTCCAGGGCGCGCTGCCGGTGGCGCTCGACCGCGCGGCGGCGGCGCTCGTCTGGGTGTGGTTCGTCAACCTCTACAACTTCATGGACGGCATCGACGGCATCGCCGGGGTCGAGACCGCCTCCATCGGCGCCGGGCTGTTCGCGGTCGCGCTGGCGGTGGGCGGGACCGTGGGCCCGGCGGCGGTGGCGCTGGCCCTCGCCGCCCTCGTGGTGGCGGCGGCCGCGATCGGGTTCCTGGCGCTCAACTGGCACCCGGCCCGCGTGTTCCTCGGCGACGTCGGCTCGATCCCCCTCGGCTTCGTGCTGGGATGGTTCCTGCTGACCGTGGCCGCCTGGGGATACTGGGCGGCCGCCCTGATCCTGCCCGGCTACTACCTCGCCGACGCCACCATCACCGTCGCGCGCCGCGCGTGCCGCGGCGAGCCCGTGTGGCGCGCCCATGCCGAGCACTTCTACCAGCGCGCCGTGCGGCGCGGCCTCGGCCACGGTCGCGTCGCCCGCTTCGTGCTCGCCGGCAATATCGCACTCGCGGTCCTCGCCTTCCTCTCCACCCAGGTCCTCACCGCCACGGGCGACGCGCTCTGCCTCGGCGGGGCCGCGCTCGTCGTCACCGTCATGCTGGCCTGGCTCGCCCGCGGCGGCGGCGCGGGGGCGGGCGCCTGAGCGGCGGCGGCCCGCCCGGCCGATGGACTCCCCCCGGCGATTGCACCAAAATGCGCGCCATGCCGGAGCGGGGGCTGCCTGACGAACGGGGACGGGACACCGACCGATGAACGCGCGGCTGGGGCGGCACCTGCGCGCGGGCCTGGTGCTGGCCCATGACGGCGCCATGGCGGCGGTCTCGTTCTACGCGTCCCTCGCGCTCCGCCTCGGCGGCGATCCGCTCCAGTATTCCCGCGAGCTGGTGGTCGTCGGCACCGCCGTCTTCACCGTGGTGGCCGTCGCCGTGTTCGGGGCCATGCGGCTCCACCGCGGCGTGTGGCGCTACACCTCCCTGCCCGAGGTGCTGCAGATCCTGCGCGCGGTCACCCTCGCCATCCTGCTGTTCCTCCTCCTCCTGTTCTGGATCACGCGGCTCGAGGACCTGCCGCGCTCCGCGCTCGCCATCAACTGGCTGGTCCTGGCGGCCCTGCTGGCGGGCCCGCGCATCGGCTACCGGCTGGCGCGCGACCGCGGCATCGGCGGCGTCTTCGCGCGCCCCGATGCCGACCGCATCCCGGTGCTCCTCGTCGGCGCCGGCGACGGCGCCGAGCTGTTCCTGCGCGCGCTCTCGGGCGACCCCGACGCGCGCTACCAGGCCGTCGGCATCGTCGATGATTACGGCGGCGAGGTCGGCCGGCGCATTCGCGGGGTCGAGGTGCTGGGCACGGTCGACGGGCTCGACGCGGTCATGGAGAGGCTCGCCCGCGAGGGCCGCCGTCCGCGCCGCCTCATCGTCACCGAGGAGTCGTTCTCCGGGCCGCCGATGGCGGCGCTCCTGGAGCAGGCGGGGACGCTGGGCGTCAACCTCGCCCGGCTGCCGCGCATGACCGATTTCCGCGCCGCCGACGGCGCCCGCCTCGAGCCGCGCCCCGTCGCCATCGACGACCTGCTGGGACGGCCCCAGCAGGTGCTCGACCGCGCCGCCATGGAAGCGCTCGTCTGCGGACGCCGGGTGCTGGTGACCGGCGCCGGGGGGACCATCGGCAGCGAGCTCGCCCGCCAGATCGCCTCGCTGGCCCCGGCGCATCTCGCCCTCCTCGACAATACCGAATACGCGCTCTACGCCATCGATCTCGAGACCGCCGAACGGGCGCCGGGGCTGTCCCGCGAGGCGATCCTCGGCGACGTGCGCGAGCGCGAGCGCATCGCCGCCCACATCCGCCGCATCGCCCCCGACCTGGTGTTCCACGCCGCGGCGCTGAAGCACGTCCCCATCGTCGAGGCCCATCCCGAGGAAGGGGTGCTGACCAACGCCGTCGGCAGCCGCAACGTCGCCGATGCCTGCCGGGCCTCCGGGGTCGGCGCCATGGTGCTGGTCTCCACCGACAAGGCGGTGAACCCGGCCTCGGTCATGGGCGCGAGCAAGCGCGTGGCGGAGAGCTACTGCCAGGCCATGAACCTCGCCCGGGCGGGCGAGGAGGACACCCGTTTCATCACCGTGCGCTTCGGCAACGTGCTGGGCTCGACGGGCTCGGTGGTGCCCCTGTTCCAGCGCCAGCTCGCCCAGGGCGGACCGCTCACCGTCACCCACCCCGACGTGACCCGCTATTTCATGACCGTGCGCGAGGCGGTGGAGCTGGTGCTGGAGGCGACCGCGCTGGGAGCAGGCGGGCAGGGGGACGCGGCGATCTTCGTCCTCGACATGGGCGCGCCGGTGAGGATCATCGACCTCGCCCGCCAGATGATCCGGCTGGCGGGCCTCCGCCCCGAGGTCGACATCCCCATCGCCATCACCGGGCTCAGGCCCGGCGAGAAGCTCACCGAGGAACTGTTCCACAAGGCCGAGGCGACCGAACCCACGCGCTATCCCGGCGTGCTGATCGCGCGGCCGCGCCCCCCCGACCTCGCGACCCTGGCCGACGGCCTCGCCGAGATCGAGGCCGCGGCGCGCGCCCATGACCGCGCGCGCGTGACGGCGGCGCTGGCGCGGCTGGTGCCCGAATACGCCGCCGCCGGGGCCGCGCCCCGGCGGCGTGCGGTCCCCTGAAGACCTCCAACCGGCGGCAAGGAGCCCGGCCCGACCCCATGACAATCCCCGAGTCCCGTCCCATCGCCCGCGCCCTCATCAGCGTCTCCGACAAGACCGGGCTCGCCGAGCTCGGTCGCTTCCTCGCCGGCCGCGGCGTCGAGCTGGTCTCCACCGGCGGCACCGCCCGCGCCCTTCGCGACGAAGGGCTCGACGTGCGCGACGTCGCCGAGCTCACCGCCATGCCCGAGATGATGGGCGGGCGCGTCAAGACCCTGCACCCGGCGATCCACGGGGGAATCCTCGCGCGGCGCGACCATCCGGCGGATGCCGAGGCCATGGCGGCCCACGGGATCGCCGCCATCGACCTCGTGGTCATCAACCTCTATCCGTTCGAGGATGCGGCGGCGAAGGACGCGCCCTTCGCCGATTGCATCGAGATGATCGACATCGGCGGGCCGGCGCTGATCCGCGCCGCCGCCAAGAACCACGCCTTCGTCGCGGTGGTGACGGAGCCCGCCGATTACGAGCGGCTTCGCGCGGAGATGGAAACCTCCGACGGCGGCACCACCTCCGCCTTCCGCAGGGAGCTGGCGGCCGCGGCCTTCGCGCGCACCGCGGCCTACGACGCCGCCATCGCCGACTGGTTCGGGCGCAGCCTGGGCGAGCGCTTTCCCCACCGCGCCGTGTTCGCGGGCGAGCGCGTCCAGATGTTGCGCTATGGCGAGAACCCCCACCAGGCGGCGGCGTTCTACCGCGACCGCGCGCATGCGCGCCCCGGCGTCGCCACCGCCGCCCAGATCCAGGGCAAGGAGCTCAGCTTCAACAACCTCAACGACACCGACGCCGCCTTCGAGCTGGTCTGCGAGTTCGACCGCCCCGCCGTCGCCATCATCAAGCACGCCAACCCCTGCGGGGTGGCCCTGGGGACCGACCTGCCCACGGCCTATCTGCGGGCGCTCGCCTGCGACCCGGTCTCCGCCTTCGGCGGCATCGTCGCCGCCAACCGCCG
>DASWKZ010000227.1:0-6400 GCA_036396355.1 Alphaproteobacteria bacterium | reverse complement strand
CTTTACTGCTGCGCGCTGGAGTTCCTGTGGGAGGACCGCCCGCGCGTCGCCGAGTGGTTCGCGCGCCTCCGAGCGCGGCCCGCCTACAAGACCGCGATCCTCGACTGGTTCGAATGGGACATCTCCTGGACCGACCTCATGAGGAGCGAGGGCGAGAAGGTGCGCGGCCAGGTCCGCGCCATGGTCGAGGAGATGCGCGACCCGGCCCGGGGCCGCTGGCAGCCGGCCCATGCGGGCTAGCAGACGGAAACGGGCCGATCGTGCTAAGATGGCGCCGAAGGCTGCAGCGCACCCGGCCGCCAACCGGTTTCGCCGGCCCGGGACATCCACCGCAGGTGCGACCATGATCGGGCTCCCCGTCGCCGGCCCCGCCCGTGCGATCCTCGCCGCCGCCGCCGTGGCCCTGCTGGCCCTTGGCGCGACCGGGCCCGGGCTCGCCGGCGGCGACGGCGCCCGCGAGCGCTCGGCGTGGCAACACCAGCGGGCCGGGGACCGCCTGTGGCGCGAGGAGCGCCGCCAGGAGAGGGCGCGCGGGGACGCGCCCCGCACCTACGAGCGCAACCTGCGGGTGCGGGAGGCCGCCGAGGACGTGCGCCAGTCGCGGGACGCCGAGGAGCACCGCTGGCGCGAGGACCGCCGCGAGCGCCGGGAACGCTGGGACGCGCTGCGGCGCCGCGACCGCACGACCCGGACGCGCGACGCCATCGGGCGCGATCTCAGGGACCACGAGTTCGAGGAGCGCAAGCGCCGGATCGAGGAGATCGTCCCGGAGGACTGAGCCGGCCCGCGGGCCAAGGCCCCGCGGCGGAGGCGTCCGGACCCGCGGGGATGCCCGGTTTACCGCCACCTCACGAATTGGTGAATTGACGATGCATCTTTTGGGGGTGTCTAATGACACCAGCCCATTAGACATCCTCCAGATGGGTCTGCGGGCAGGCGCCCATGGCTTCCGAGCCGTGGGCGCTTGCTATTCCAGGGGTTGGCAGGCGGTCCCGGCCGCGGCGCGGCACACCCCCGGGCGCCGCGGACTCCCTGCAATTCCAATCGAATTGTCGAAGACGCGGCGAGGCAGGCTGGCTGGGGCGGCAGGATTCGAACCTGCGATCACGGGACCAAAACCCGTTGCCTTACCGCTTGGCCACGCCCCAATAAGCGCCGCCGCGACGCGCGGACCTTACGCCCAACCCTCTCCGCCGCGCAATAGGACCCCCCGGCGGCCCGGCTCAGCCCGCCCCCGGCCCCTCGCGGCCGGCGGCGAGCGCGCCCGCCCACACCCACCAGCCGGGCGCCGCCGCGGCGATCTCCCGGGCCGCGCGGGCGGCCCCGGCGCCGTCGGCGAACAGCGCGAAGCAGGTGGCGCCGCTCCCGGCCATGCGGGCCATCAGCGCGCCGGGGGCGCCGGCAAGGGCATCGAGCGCCTCGCCCACCGCCGGCGCCAGGGACCTCGCCGCCGCGGTCAGGTCGTTGCCGGTCGCCGCCAGCGCCGCGGCGAGGGCGGCGGCGTCGGCCGGCGGCTCGCGGAGCCGGGGGGCGGGCCGGCGCCGGCGCGCTCCCGCCCCGGCCAGGCGGTCGAAGGCGGCGAACACCCCGGCGGTCGCCAGCGGCACGCCCGGATTGACCAGGACGAGGCCGGCCTCGGGCAGCGCCGGCGCCGGGCTCAGGGCCTCGCCGATGCCGCCCACATGGGCCGGCCGCGCCGCCAGGCAGACCGGAACGTCGGCGCCGAGCCCGGCGGCGATGCCGGCGAGGGGGACCGAGCCCAGCCCCCACAGCCGGGCGAGGCCGACCAGCGCCGCGGCGGCGTCGGCGGAGCCGCCGCCCAACCCCGCCGCGACGGGAATCTCCTTGGTGAGGCGGATGCGACAACCTTCGGCGTTTCCCACCGTCGCGGCCAGGGCGCGGGCCGCCCGCAGGACGAGGTTGTCGGCCTCCCCCCCGGCGAGGGCGGCCGCGAACGGGCCCGCGACCGCGATCTCGAAGGTGCCGGCGGGGGCGTCGGCGAGCTCGAGGCGGTCGGCGAGGCCCGCGAACGCGACCAGGGATTCGATGGTGTGGTCTCCGTCGGGCCGCCGGCCCGTGACGTGGAGATAGAGGTTGAGCTTGGCCGGGGCCGCGAGGATCAGCGCCGTGCTCACCCGCCCCGCTGGCCCGCCTCGACGCCCGACGCTTCCCGCTTGCGCCCCGGCTCGCCAAGCCCCTCGGCGAGCTTCCGCTCGATGGCGGCGACGTCCCCGGGTTCGGGCTCCAGCGACAGCGCGCGCTGCCACTGGAAGCGCGCCTCGGCGCGCCGGCCGACCCGCCAGAAGGCATCGCCGAGGTGGTCGTTGATGGTGGCGTCGGTGGGCGCGAGCTCGACCGCCCGCTCGAGATGGGTCACGGCCTTGTCGAAGGCCCCCAGCTGGTAATGGGCCCAGCCCAGGCTGTCGACGATGTAGCCGTCATTGGGGCGCAGGCGCACGGCCTTCTCGATCATGCGAAGCGCGCGCTCGAGGTTGTGGCCCTGCTCCACCCAGGAGTAGCCCAGGTAATTGAGGACGAAGGGCTGGTCGGGCTGGGATTCCAGCGCCCTGAGGAAGTCGGTCTCGGCGCGGGGCCACTGCTTGTTCCGCTCCAGCGCGATGCCGCGCGAGTAGTAGAGCGACCAGTGCCTCTCCCGCGCCTCGTCGAGGCGCGCGAAGGCGGTGTCATAGGCCTCGACGGCCTCGGCGTAGCGCTTCTTGTAGCGCAGGATGTCCCCCTTGGCGATGAGCGCATCGGCCCGGTCCGGCGCCTCGGCGGCCATGCGCGTGAGCAGGTCCAGGGCCTCCTCGACGCGTTCCAGGCGGTCGAGGCTTCCGGCCGCCCGCAGCCGCGCGGTCCATTGCAGGGGCGAGGAGTCCGGCACCGAACGGTAGGCGGCGATGGCCTCGGCGCGGCGGCCGGTGGACTCGAGGATATCGCCGAGCAGGAGCCCGGCGAGGGCGAAGTCGGGACGGAGATGAAGCGCGAGGCGCGTCAGGATCATGGCGATCTCGGGCACGTTCTCCTGGCTCAGCAGCGTCGCCAGATCGAACATGGCGCCGGCCACGCCGTCGACGGCGGAGGTGATGTGCCGCGGCGCCGGGCGCCCGGCCTCCAGCCGCTCCAGGGCCTCCTCGATGAGGATGGCGTCGGGCTGGACCCGGAGATGGCGCCGGTACACCTCGCGCGCCTTCTGCGCCTGCCCCTGGCGCCGGTAGAAGGCGCCGGAGAGCTCGACCATGCGCGCGTACCCGGCATTGCCGTCGGCGGCGAGCTTGTCGAAATAGGTGGCGGCACGGTCGGCATCGCCGGCGAAATCGAGGATGAGGGCGGCATGGAAATCGTGAAACAGCGACAGCCCGCGGCGGGTGCCGAGCACCGACAGCGCCTCCAGCGCCTCCGGGGTCCGTCCCTCGCCGGCCCGTACCCAGGACAGTGCCAGCGGCACGAAGTAGTTCCCGAGGCCGCGCCGCGGGATCGCGTCGAGGCGAGCCGCGGCCTCCGACAGGCGGCCGGCGTGGAGGTCGTCCACCGCCAGCACCAGTCCCGCGATCATGCTCTCGGAGTCGGCCGCGAGGAAGCGCCGCGCCAGCTCCACCGTCTCGGGAATCCGGCCCGCGGCCGCCATCTGGTGGAGGGTCTGGCGCATCAGCGTCGGGTCGTCGGGGGCGTGGCGCAGGGTGCGGGCGAACAGCTCGGCGGCGCGCTCGGCGTCGTGGATGCGCTCGGCGTGGCGCGCGGCCAGGAAGTCGCCATAGGGCGAGGCCGGCGGCTCCGAGCGCCCGCGCCGCGGGGCGGGTGCGGAGGCGGCCCCGGCGCCGTCGGACGTGCCGGCGCCGCGGGCGGCGGGCGCGTCGGGGACCGGAATCCGGGCCGGCGCCTCGTTCTGGGCCTGGGCCTGGTGGGTCATCGCGGCGGCGGGTCCCTCCGCGCGCGGCGCGTCGGCGCAGGCGCCCAGCAATACCAGGACCGCCCCCGTCGCAACCGTGCGGGCAGCCGACCGCACCCGGCCGCCGTGCTTTCCGCGAACGATCATGTCAAACCCATCTCCTGTGCCCTGGGCCGAACTATAGCAGAGCCCGGCCGTCACATGTTGGGATAGTTGGGGCCGCCGCCGCCCTCGGGGGGCACCCAGGCGATGTTCTGGATGGGGTCCTTGATGTCGCAGGTCTTGCAGTGGACGCAGTTCTGGGCGTTGATCTGGAGCCGTGGCGCCCCGTCCTCGCGCACCACCTCGTAGACCCCGGCCGGGCAGTAGCGCGTCTCCGGCGCCTCGAACCGGGCGTAGTTCACCTTCGCCCATTGGCCGGGATCGGCGAGACGGAGGTGGCAGGGCTGGTTCTCCTCGTGATTGGTGTTGGAGACGTAGACCGAGCCCAGGCGGTCGAAGGTGACCGCGCCGTCGGGCCTGGGATACCGGATCGGGCGGTACGACGCCGCCGGCTTCAGGCGCTCGTGGTCGGGCCGGTGGTGGAAGGTCCATGGCGCCCAGCCCCGCAGCAGGTAGGTGTCGAGGGCGGCGTAGGCGAGGCCGCCCAGCAGGCCGAAGCGGAACGCCGGGCGGATGTTGCGCGCGCGCCTGAGCTCCCGCATCACCCAGCTCCGCCGCAACCGCTCGGGATAGGCCGTGGCCTCGACGCCGCCCTCGCCGCCGGCGAGCAGGTCGAACACGCCGTCCGCCGCCACCATGCCGGACTTCATGGCGTTGTGGATGCCCTTGATCTTGGGGACGTTGACGAAGCCCGCCGCGCAGCCGATCAGGGCGCCGCCGGGAAACGTCAGCCGGGGCACCGACTGGTAGCCGCCCTCGTTCAGCGCCCGCGCCCCGTAGGCGATGCGCCGCCCGCCCTCGAGGACCGGGCGGATGGCGGGATGGGTCTTGAAGCGCTGGAACTCCTCGAACGGGTCGAGGAAGGGATTCTCGTAGTCGAGGCCGACGACGAAGCCCACCGCCACCTGGTTGCCCTCGAGGTGGTAGAGGAAGGAGCCGCCATAGGTGCGCCGGTCCAGCGGCCAGCCCACCGTATGGAGGACCTCGCCCGGCCGGTGCCGGGCGGGCGCGACCTCCCACAACTCCTTGAGGCCGATGCCGTAGGTCTGCGGGTCGCGCCCCTCGGCCAGGCCGAAGCGGGCGGTCAGGGTCTTGGTCAGCGACCCGCGGCAGCCCTCGGCCAGGAGCGTCTGGCGCGCCCTCAATTCCACGCCCGGCTGGTGGCTGGCGGTGGGCGCGTCGTCCCTGCCGATCCCCATGTCGCCGGTGGCGACGCCGGCGACCGCGCCGTCCTCGCCGAACAGCGCCTCGGTGGCGGCGAATCCGGGGAAGATCTCCACCCCCAGCGCCTCGGCCTCCGCCGCCAGCCACCGGCACAGGTTGCCGAGGCTGATGATGTAGTTGCCGTCGTTGCGCATCTGCGGCGGCGTCGGCAGGGGAATGGCATGGCGCCGCGTGAGCAGGAGGAAGCGGTCGCGCCGGGCGGGCGTCGCCACCGGCGCGCCCTTCTCCCTCCAGTCGGGGATGAGCTCGTCGAGCGCGCGCGGCTCGAGGACCGCGCCCGAGAGGATGTGCGCGCCCACCTCCGAGCCCTTCTCGACGACGCAGACCGAGAGATCGCGGCCGGCCTCGGCGGCGCGCTGGCGCAGGCGGATGGCGGCGCTCAGCCCCGCCGGACCCGCGCCCACGATGACCACGTCGAATTCCATGGATTCCCGGCTCATGCCTGGACCTCGTTCCCTGGGCCGACAAGCCCTAACCCAGGACGGTCCGGGCGACAAGCGCCGCCTGGCTTCGCAACCGGACCGCTCCGTGCTAGCGTCGCGCCATGGCCAGCCGCGAGGAGTTGATCCGCGCCCTCAGATGGCAGATGGAGGCCGGGGCCGACGAGGCCATCGGCGCGGAACCCTCCGACCGCTTCGCCGAGGCCGACGGTCGCGCGGTCGCGCCGGAGCCGCCGGCCCCTCCTCCCCCGGAGCCGCCCGCGCCCGCGTCTCCGGCACCGACGGCGACGGAGGCCCCGGTCACCGTCCGTCCGCCGAAGTCGGCCGGGGGCGCCGGCCTGTTCGAGGGCGGCGGCGCGGCCTCGGGCTACGAGATGGCGGCGGCGGCCGCGACCCTCGACGAATTGCGTGCGGCGCTGGAGCGGTTCGAGGGCTGCCCCCTCAAGCGCACCGCCACCAACCTGGTGCTCTACGACGGCAACCCCAAGGCACGCATCGTTTTCGTGGGCGAGGCCCCGGGGGCGGAGGAGGACCGTCGCGGGCTGCCCTTCGTCGGACCCGCCGGCAAGCTGCTCGACCGCATGCTGGAAGCCATCGGCCTCGACCGCACCGGCGTGCTCATCACCAACATCCTGTTCTGGCGTCCGCCCGGCAACCGCAACCCCACCACCTCGGAGATCGCCGC
>DASWKZ010000226.1:0-27888 GCA_036396355.1 Alphaproteobacteria bacterium | reverse complement strand
CAAGATTCGCGAGGCGATGAGCTACGCGGCGAAGCACGAGCGCAACGACCGACTGCGTGAGGTCAGGCGCGGCGTGCGCGAGGCGCTCGCCGCCGAGTTCCCCGATCGTGAAGGCGCAATCCGGGCTGCGTACGACGACATCGAGTACAAGCTCTTCCGGGATACGATCATCCGCGAGAACCGTCGCGTCGACGGGCGGGGCCTGAAGGAGATCCGTCCGATCAGCTGTTCGGTCGAGGTGTTGCCGCGCACGCATGGTTCGGCGCTCTTCACCCGCGGCGAGACGCAAGCGCTGTGCGTGACCACGCTCGGAACGACCTCGGACGAACAGAAGATCGACGCTCTGCTCGGCGAGTACTACAAGCGCTTCATGCTGCATTACAACTTCCCGCCGTTCAGCGTGGGCGAGGCGAAGTTTCTGCGCGGCCCCGGCCGCCGCGAGATCGGCCACGGCGCGCTTGCGGAGCGGGCGCTCTCCGCCGTCCTGCCCGACGAGGGCAAGTTCCCCTACACGATCCGCCTCGTCTCCGAGATCCTCGAGTCGAACGGCTCCTCGTCCATGGCGACGATCTGCGGCGGCGCGCTGTCGCTGATGGATGCGGGGGTGCCGATCCTCGCGCCCGTGGCCGGCGTAGCCATGGGGCTGATCAAGGAGGAGGCCGAGGTCCGCGTGCTCACCGATATCCTCGGCGACGAGGACCATCTCGGCGACATGGACTTCAAGGTCGCCGGGACCGCCCGCGGCATCACCAGCCTGCAGATGGATATCAAGATCACCTCGATCACCGAGGAGATCATGCGCATCGCCCTCGGCCAGGCCCACGAGGGACGCCAGCACATCCTCGGCGAGATGGACAAGGCGCTCTCCGCCGCCCGCGAGGAGATCTCCGGACACGCACCGAGGATCACCGCGTTCTCCATCCCCAAGGACAAGATCCGCGAGGTGATCGGCACCGGCGGCAAGGTCATCCGCGAGATCTGCGAGACCACCGGCGCCAAGATCGACATCGAGGACGACGGGTCGGTCAAGGTCGCGGCCGTCGACGGCGATGCGGCCCAGCGGGCGATCGACTGGATCAGGTCCATCGTCGCCGAGCCCGAGGTGGGCGCCATCTACACCGGCAAGGTGGTCAAGGTGGTGGATTTCGGCGCCTTCGTGAACTTCCTGGGCACCCGCGACGGGCTCGTCCACATCAGCGAGCTGGCCAAGGGCCGGACCAAGCAGGTCACCGATGTCGTCAACGAAGGCGATACCGTCAAGGTCAAGGTCCTGGGGATCGACGAGCGCGGCAAGGTGCGCCTTTCCATGCGCGCGGTCGACCAGGAGACCGGCAAGGACCTCTCGGAGGAGAGGGCAGATACGCCGGCCGCCGAGTAGGGGTGCGCCGGCTGGCGGCCGGCATGGCGCCGCCCCGGCTCGCCGCCGCCGCGGCACTGGCATGACCCGGAGCGCTTCCTATATACGGTTCCAAGGGATACGGTTCCAAGGGGCGGTGCCCGCACGCGGGCCCGCGGGCCCGCCCGTCATCGGAGACCGCCGTACCCCGGGGCGGTGGGACAGGCCCGGCGGAGAGGCGGGAGAGGGTCGATGAAGCCTCTGAAGCCACTCGTGATTTCCGGCAAGGAGGTGCTGCCCCTGGTGGAGGGCGGCAAGGGAATCTCGGTCTCCAACGGCGAGAGCTCCGGGGCCTGGGCGGCGGTCGGCGGGGTCGGCACCTTCTCCGGCGTCAACGCCGATTCCTACGACGAGAACGGCAATTTCATCCCGGTCGTCTATCACGGCAAGACGCGCCGCGAGCGCCACGAGGAGCTGCTCGCCTACGCCATCCAGGGCGGCATCACCCAGGCGCGCATGGCCCACGACATGCGCGGCGGCGAGGGACGCGTCCATATGAACATCCTGTGGGAGATGGCCGGCGCCGAACGGGTGCTCAAGGGCGTCCTCGACGGCGCCAAGGGCCTGATCCACGGGGTGACCTGCGGCGCCGGCATGCCCTACCGCATGGCCGAGATCTGCACCAGATACGGCGTCCACTACTACCCCATCATCTCCTCGGCCCGCGCCTTCCGGGCACTGTGGAAGCGCGCCTACCACAAGTTCTCCGAATGGCTCGGCGGCGTCGTCTACGAGGACCCCTGGCTGGCGGGGGGACACAACGGGCTGTCCAACGTCGAGGATCCCGAGCGGCCGCAGCCGCCCATGCCCCGGGTCGTCGAGCTGCGCCAGATGATGCGGGAGTTCGGGCTCGGGGACACCCCGATCTTCATGGCCGGCGGGGTCTGGTATCTGCGCGAATGGGAGGAGTGGATCGGCAACGACGAGCTCGGGCCCATCGCCTTCCAGTTCGGCACCCGGCCCCTGCTCACCCGGGAAAGCCCCATCTCCGAGGAATGGAAGCGCAAGCTCCTGACCCTCGCGGAGGGGGACGTGTTCCTCAACCGCTACAGCCCTACCGGGTTCTACTCCTCCGCCGTCGACAACGCCTTCCTGCGCGAGCTCAAGGAGCGCTCGGAGCGCCAGGTGGCCTATTCCGTGGAACCGGTGGGCGAGCACGACACCGCGTTCCCGGTGGGCGCGCGCGGGCGCAAGGTCTATCTCACCGCCACCGACAAGGGCCGCGCCGAGCGCTGGGTGGCGCAGGGCCACACCGAGGCCCTGAGGACGCCCGAATCCACGCTCATCTTCGTCACGCCCGGGAAGGCCAACCAGATCCGCAAGGACCAGATCGAGTGCATGGGCTGCCTGTCGGCCTGCCTGTTCTCCAACTGGGCCCAGAACGAGGCGGGCACCACCGGGCGCAAGGCCGATCCCCGGTCCTACTGCATCCAGAAAACGCTCCAGGCCATCAGCCACGGCGGCAATGTCGAGGACCAGCTCATGTTCGCGGGCCATAACGCCTTCCGCTTCAAGGACGACCCCTTCTATGCCAACGGCTTCATCCCGACGGTGCGGGAGCTGGTGGAGCGGCTGCGCACGGGGGACTGACGAGAAGATTAAAGTCATTCAAAAGAATGATTTAGTCGACTGTTTTTCAGGAGGCTTTAATTTGGTACCCGAAGGGACTATATGGAAGGGGCCGGCGGTTTCGGGGTCGCCGGCGCCGTCGCAACCGTAGCGCAGGACCGCATTCCGCCATGGCCGAGACATCCGAACGCCGTCCCTTCGCCCAGGTGGTGGAGCTGCTCAAGCGGGCCGGCCTGCGCCCGACGCGCCAGCGCATGGCGCTGGCCAAGCTGCTGTGCGACGCCGGCGACTGCCACCTCACCGCCGAAGATCTGCACCGGCGCGCGCGGGGAGCCGGCGTCGGGGTCTCGCTCGCCACCATCTACAACACCCTCCATCAGTTCACCCGCGCCGGCCTCCTGCGGGAGATCGTGGTCGATTCGGCCCGCTCCTATTTCGACACCAACACCTCCGACCACCACCATTTCTACTTCGAGGAGCGTGGCGAGCTGCGCGACATCGACGGCGCCGACGTCGTGATCTCGGCGATCCCGGAGCCGCCCGCGGGCTCCGCCGTGGACCGGGTGGACGTCATTATCCGCGTGCGTTCTGACTGATTTCTCTTTGCTTTGTCACGAGGATAAAAAATAGTTTAGAGTTGTTCTAAACTATTGACACCCCCCTGCGCCCGGCCTATATAGGGGGTCAAGCGCCCTTCGGGGCGCGCCGGAACCAAGCCACCGGACACCGACATCCGACGGAGGAGAACCATGCCAGCACTCAAGGGATCCAAGACCGAGACGAACCTCAAGGAAGCGTTCGCCGGGGAGTCCCAGGCCAATCGCCGCTACCTCTATTTCGCCCAGAAGGCCGATGTCGAGGGCTACAACGACGTCTCGGCCGTGTTCCGCTCCACCGCAGAGGGCGAAACCGGCCACGCCCACGGCCATCTCGAGTTCCTCGAGGAGGTGGGCGATCCCGCCACCGGCGAGCCCATCGGCGATACCTCCAAGAACCTGAAGGCGGCGATCGCGGGCGAGACCTACGAGTACACCGACATGTACCCGGGGATGGCCCGCACCGCGCGCCAGGAGGGCTTCGAGGAGGTCGCCGACTGGTTCGAGACCTTGGCCAAGGCCGAGAAGTCCCACGCCGGTCGCTTCCAGAAGGCCCTGGACGCCCTCGACTGAGCCACCGGGACCGTGGCCGGGCGGGTCCCGCCCCGTCCGGCGGCCGGCCCGCCGCCGGCGCGCCGCGAGCCGTGGCGCGCGACCCCCTTTGTGGCCCCCTTTAGGAGACCACCCTTGGAAGGGGCGGCGCGCGTGATGCGCGAAGGATGAGACCATGACCGAAGGCGGCCTCGGTGCGCCCACGCGCCACCCCGTCGACTGGACCGATCCCGACTTCTACGACGAGGCGAAGCTGGAGGCGGAGCTGCGGCGGGTGTTCGACATCTGCCACGGCTGCCGGCGCTGCTTCAACCTCTGCGATTCCTTCCCGCGCCTGTTCGACCTGATCGACGAATCCGAGACTGGCGAGCTCGACAGCGTGGCCGGCGCCGGCTTCAAGCACGTGGTCGATGCCTGCACGCTCTGCGACATGTGCTTCATGACCAAGTGCCCCTACGTGCCGCCCCACGAGTTCAACCTCGATTTCCCCCATCTGATGCTGCGTTACCGCGCGGTGGAGCTGAGGAACGGGCGGATCCCCTTCACCGAGCGGCAGCTCACCGAGACCGACCGCAATGGGCGCCTGGCCGGCGCCGTGGCACCGCTCGCCAACTGGGCGGTGGAGACCGGGAATATGCTCACCCGCCCGGTGCTGGCGGCGGTGGCCGGGATCGATACCCGCGCCGAGCTCCCGAAGTTCCACGGCAAGACGTTTACCGCCCGCGCGCGGGAATCCGCCCCCGAGGTGAACGCCGAGGCCCCCGCCCATGGCCGCAAGGCGGTCCTCTACGCCACCTGCTTCGTGAATTACAACAACCCGGCCACCGGCGAGGCGGCGCGCGCGGTGCTGGCCAGGAACGGGGTCGAGACCGAAGTCGCCTATCCCGGCTGCTGCGCCATGCCGCAGCTCGAGCACGGCGACCTCGCCCGCGTCGCCGCCGCCGCCAGGCGCGCGGCCGCCCATTTCGCGCCCTACATCGACAAGGGCTACGACGTGGTGGCGCTGACGCCGTCCTGCGCGCTCATGCTCAAGTTCGAGTGGCCGCTGATCGTGCCCAAGGACGACCCCGCTCACGCCGACGTGGTCAGGCTGGCGGAGGCCACCCGCGACATTGCCCAGTACGTGGTCGAGATCGCCGACGGGGAGGGGCTCGCCGACGGCATGGAGCCGATCGAGGGCGGCATCACGCTGCATCTCGCCTGCCACGCGCGCGCCCAGAACATCGGGCCCAAATCGGCCGAGATGCTGAGGCACATCCCCGGAGCCGAGGTCTCGGTGATCGAGCGCTGCTCCGGCCACGGCGGCAGCTGGGGCGTGCTCAAGCGCAACTTCGAGACGGCGCTGAAGGTGGGCCGTCCGGTCGCCCGCAGGGCGCTGGAGGAGGGCAAGCGCTACCTGGTCTCGGAATGTCCCCTCGCCGCCAAGCACGTGGTCCAGGGCATGCGGGCGCTGGACGGCGAAAAGGTCGAGGTCGACCGGCCGCGCCACCCCATCGAGATCATGGCGCGGGCCTACGGGATCGCCGCGGAGGAGGACTGACCATGGCCACGGGGCGCAGGATCACCCGCGACGACATCATGGACATGGAGTCCTACGCCAAGCTGCGCGCCGAGGAGCGCGCGCGCATCAACGCCCTCAAGCAGGACCGCCGCCTCGAGGTCGGCCCGTTCGCCACCTTCTATTTCGAGAACTTCGACACCATGCGCCACCAGATCCACGAGATGCTCTTCGTGGAGCGGGGTGGCGAGGCGCAGCTCGCCGACGAGCTTAACGCCTACAACCCGCTGGTGCCCCAGGGCCGCGAGCTGGTGGCGACGCTGATGTTCGAGATCGAGGACGCGGCCCGGCGAGACCGCGAACTCCGGCGCCTCGGTTTCGTCGAACGCACCGTGACCCTCGCCATCGACGGCGAGGAGGTCAAGGCCGTGGCCGAGGGCGATGTCGAGCGCACCAAACCCGACGGCGCCAGGACCTCCTCGGTCCATTTCCTTCACTTCCCGCTGACCGACGCCCAGGCCGCGAGGTTCAAGACCCCGGGCGCCAAGGTGGTGCTCGCCATCAACCACGAGAACTACGGCCACGCGGCGACCATGCCCGAGCGCGTGCGCGCCGCCCTGGCCGGGGATCTCGCCTGAGGCCCACCCCTTGACGTCCTTTCGCTGCGCCGAGGACTTGATGGCCCGCGGCCGGCCACGGGCGCCGTAAGGAGCGCTTTCCACCCGGAATAATCGCCGCCCGGCGCGGTCTTCATAGGCACCACGGTTTCAACCTCTTCATGGAGGAAGCCAATGCGGAGAATCCTCGGACCCTTGGCGCGCGCCCTGGCGCTCGCCGCGGTCGGCGCCTTCGGCACCCTGACCCTGAGCGCCTGCGACGAATGGGCGCAGGACTCCCAGAACCAGGACCAGCAACAGCAGCAGCAACAGCCGCAGCGGCAGCAGGACGAGCAGCCGCCGGCACCGCCCGCGCCCCAGCCCTAGGCCCGCCCGCGAGGGCGGCAGGCCCCCGGGCCGGTCTATCGTTGAGAGATTCGCCCGCCCCGGGCGGCGCGGCGGCCACCGCCGCCCCGCCCGGGGACGGGTGGACGCGCGCCGCCGCCCAATCCGGTCAATCCAGCTTCTCTCCCGGGAGCATGCCCCACAGGCCCGCCCGCTCGACCCATCCGCCGAGGCCCCGGGCCTCGATCCGGCACCACGCGCCCGCGCAGGCCAGCAGCCGCGCCACCACGCCGCGCTCCGCCCTGGCGACGGCGGGCGCCGCGGCGCGCGGCTCGCGCCTGAGCACCGCCTCGGCGGCGGTGACGAGCGCCATGCGCCGGCCGGTCAGCACCGAGCGGTGCATCCACCCCTCGGTGCCGCGCCAGTCGCGCACCTTCCGCCAGGCATCGAACTCGGCGATGATCTGCACCGGCAGGCCCCGGCGGCGATAGACCCATTCGACCGGGTAGCGCACGCCCGGCCCGGCGCGGAGGTTGACCTCGTCGGCGCGCAGGCTGGCGAAGCGGGGGAGCGGCAGCCCGGTGCCGCCCGGCGACGACCCGGAATTGCCCTCGGCCGCCGCCGCGGGCATGGCCGCGAGCAGCGCCGCCAGCACCACGAGGCCCGTCAGCGCCCGCGCGCGGAGGGCCCCCGCCCCCCCGCGCCCCTCAGCCGCCATGGCCCGAGAGGTCCGTGATGCTGGGCCGGTCGCCGCAGAGCGGGCAGGCGGGATCGCGGCGGACGGTGATGCGCCGGAAGGTCGCCGTCAGCGCGTCCATGACCAGGAGGCGCCCCGCCAGGCCCTCGCCGATGCCGATGAGCTCCTTGATCACCTCGGTCGCCTGCAGGCAGCCGATCACGCCGGCCACGGCGCCCAGCACGCCGCCCTCGGCGCAGGTGGGGATCAGGCCCTCGGGCGGCGGGCCGGGGAAGATGCAGCGGTAGCACGGGCTCTCGCCGTCATAGGCCTTGAAGGTGGAGACCTGTCCCTCGAACCGCAGCAGCGCCCCCGAGACCAGCGGCTTGCGCGCGAAATAGCAGGCATCGTTCAAGAGGAAGCGGGTCGGGAAGTTGTCGGAGCCGTCGGCGACGATGTCGTAGGGCGCGATCAGGTCCATGACGTTGGCGGGCCCGAGCCGGACCGCGTGGGCCTCGACCGCGACGTCGGGGTTGACGGCGGCGACGGCGTCGCGCGCGCTCTCGACCTTGGGCTGCCCGATGCGCCCGGTCGCGTGGATGACCTGGCGCTGGAGGTTGGAGAGGTCGACGGCGTCGTCGTCGACGACGCCGATCCGCCCCACCCCGGAGGCGGCGAGGTAGAGGAGCAGCGGCGAGCCCAGCCCGCCGGCGCCCACCACCAGCACGCTCGAGGCGAGGAGCTTCTCCTGGCCCTTGCCGCCGACCTCGGGAAGGACGATGTGGCGCGCGTAGCGCTCGAGCTGCCGGTCCGAGAACTCCATGGCTGTCCCTGTTCTCGCCGCTCCGCCGCGCGCCCTCACAGGTTGTCGAACAGCGCCGTCGACAGGTAGCGCTCGGCGAAGGACGGCAGGATCACCACGATCATCCTGTCCCTGTAGTCGCGCCGCGCGCCGATCTCGACGGCGGCGGCGAGCGCCGCGCCCGAGGAGATCCCCACCGGGATGCCCTCGAGCCTTGCCGCCTTGCGGGCGAAGGTGAAGGCGGTTTCGTTGCCGATGCGCACCACCTCGTCGATCAGGCCGATGTCGAGGTTCTTGGGCACGAACCCGGCGCCGATCCCTTGGATCTTGTGGGGCCCGGGCAGGCCGCCCGACAGCACCGCGCTGTCCTCGGGCTCGACGGCGATCATGCGCACGCTCGGCTTGCGCGCCTTCAGGACCGAGCCGACGCCGGTGAGCGTGCCGCCGGTGCCGACGCCGCTGATGACGGCGTCCACGGCGCCGGCCGTATCGCGCCAGATCTCCTCGGCGGTGGTGCGGCGGTGGATCTCCGGGTTGGCCGGGTTGTCGAACTGCTGGAGGATCACCGAATTCTCGATCTCGCGCTCGCGCTCCTCGGCGCGGCGGACCGCGCCGCGCATCCCTTCCGCCGCCGGCGTGAGCTCGAGCTCGGCGCCCAGGATCAGCAGCATCTTGCGCCGCTCGATGGACATGCTCTCGGGCATGCACAGGACCAGCCGGTAGCCCTTGGCCGCGCAAACGAAGGCAAGGGCGATCCCGGTGTTGCCCGAGGTCGGCTCGATGACCGTGGTGCCGGGCCCGATCCTTCGGTCGCGCTCGGCCGCCTCGATCATCGCCAGCCCGATGCGGTCCTTGACCGAGCCCATGGGATTGAAGAACTCGAGCTTGCCGTAGAGCCTGGCCCGGCAGCCCTGTTCCCGCGACAGGCGCGGCAGCGCCACCAGGGGCGTGTTGCCGATGGTCTCGAGGATGCTGCCGTAGAGCCGTCCCCGTTCGGCCGTGGCCGCGGTCGCCTCGGCGGCGCCGGGGCTCTCGCTCGTCTCGGTCACCGACGTGACCATGGGCTGTCTCCTTCGGCCATGGGCGCGCTGCCGCCGCGCCTAGATGATGAAATCGAGGCGCTCGGCGGCCTCGCTGGAGATGCCGGCGGCGTGCGCCCGCAGGCACAGCTCCTCGATGGTCGTGGACTCGAGGCGCTCCATCATCTCCTTCTCGAATTCCTGCCACATGGGCCACACGACGCGGCGGCCGAGGGCCGACTCGGGCTCGGTGGCCTCGTCGGCCTCGACGGCGGCCACCACCCGCGTGATCTCGCCTACGGTGATGCGCCGCCGCTCGCGGGCCAGCAGATATCCGCCGCGCGGCCCGCGCACGCCCGCGAGAATCCCGGCCCGGACCAGCTGCTGCAGCACCTGCTCGAGGTAGCGGCGCGGAATCCCCTGGCGCTCCGTGATGTCCTTGCTCTGCACCGGCTGGCTGCCGGCGTTATACGCGATGTCGAGCACCGCTTCGATGGCGAACAGCAGCTTGCGCGACATGCGGAACATGGCGCGCCCCCTAGCCGGCCGTTCCGGTGGAGCCGAAGCCGCCCGTGCCCCGCGCCGTATCGCCGAGCGCGTCCGCCTCGCTGAGGCGCACGCTGGCGACCGGGGCTACCACCATCTGCGCGATGCGCTCGCCGCGGGCGATGGTGACGGGGGCCTGGCCGAGGTTGATGAGGCACACCTTGATCTCGCCCCGGTAGTCCGAATCCACCGTGCCGGGGGCGTTGAGCACGCTCACCCCGGAGCGCGCGGCGAGGCCCGAGCGCGGCCGCAGCTGGGCCTCGAAGCCCGCGGGCAGGGCGACGGCGAATCCGGTGGGCACCAGCGCCCGCTCGCCGGGCGCCAGCACGATCGGGGCGTCCACGGCGGCCGTAAGGTCGAGCCCGGCGGCGCCGGCCGTGGCATAGGCCGGGAGCGGCAGCCCGCTGCCGTGCGGAAGGCGGCGGATGGCGACGTCGACCGCGCTCATTGGGCCGGCGCGAAATGGGCGGCGATCGCCCGGGCCAGGCGTTCGGCCACCGCCTCCTTGGTCATGCGCGGCCAGCTCTCGACGCCGTCCTCGCGGATGAGGTGAACGGTGTTCTCGTCCCCGCCCAGCACCCCGGCCGCGGCGGAGACGTCGTTGGCGACGATCCAGTCGCAGCCCTTGGCGGCGCGCTTGGCCTTGCCGTTGGCGAGCACGTCCTCGGTCTCGGCGGCGAAGCCGACGATCAGCCGCGGGCGCTTGTTCCCGGCGCGGCCGACCTCGCTCAGGATGTCCGGGTTCTCGACCAGATCGAGCCGGGGGGCGCCGCCGTCCTTCTTGATCTTGCGCGCCGCCGGCGCGCCCACGCGCCAGTCCGAGACCGCTGCCGCCATCACCGCCACGTCCACGGGCAGCCGGGCGGTCACCGCCGCCAGCATGTCCCGCGCGGTTTCCGCGCGCACCACCGAGACGCCGGCGGGATCGGCGAGGGCGACCGGGCCCGAGACCAGGGTGGTGTCGGCGCCGAAGCGCGCCAGGGCGGCGGCGATGGCGTGGCCCTGCCTGCCCGAGGAGCGGTTGCCGAAGAAGCGGACGGGGTCGATGGGCTCGTGGGTCGGGCCCGAGGTGACCAGGGCCCGGCGCCCGCCGAGGGGCGCGGCGGCCTCGAAGAAGGCATCCACCGCGGCCAGGATCTCCGCGGGCTCGGCCATCCGCCCCTCGCCCTCCTCGCCGCAGGCGAGCGCGCCGGCGCCGGGCCCCACCACGGCGACGCCGCGGGCGCGGAGCAGCTCCATGTTGGCGCGGGTGGCCGGATGCTCCCACATGCGGACGTTCATGGCGGGCGCCACCATCACCGGCTTGTCGGTGGCAAGCAGCGCCGTGGTGGCGAGGTCGGTGGCGAGCCCCTGGGCCATCTTGGCGAGGATGTCGGCGGTCGCCGGCGCCACCAGTACCAGATCCGCCTCCCGCGATAGCCGGATGTGCCCCATCTCGCTCTCGTCGGTCAGCGAGAACAGGTCGCCATAGATCTTGTCGCCGGTGAGCGCGGCGAGCGACAGCGGCGTCACGAAGCGGGCGCCGGCCTCGGTGAGGATGGCGCGCACGGCGGCCCCGGCGGCCCTGAGGCCGCGGACGAGGTCGAGGGATTTGTAGGCCGCGATCCCGCCGGCCACGATCAGCAGGATGCGCTTGTCCTGGAGCATGGGTGATGGGGCCTGAATCTACGTGAATCCGTTGTGATTAAATAATATTCCCGCACCCTCCGCGCAACCACGAAAAAATGGCCGCGGCCGGCGGCAGCCGGCGACTCCCGCGGATCGCGGGTCAGCGGGCGAGGAGGACGACGAGGATCGCCGCCAGCAGGGCGGCGATCGCCCACAGCGCCGGGGCGCCCCGGGGACGGGTCTCGCCGCCCCCCAGCAGGCGGGCGAGGGTGTCGGGGTGAAGCGAGTAGCCCCGCTCGGCCAGCACCTGGGCGGCGCGGTCCACGTTGGCGAGGAACCGGGGCAGGCGCTCGACCCCGGCGGCGGCGACGCGGGCGGCGTCGCGCAGGCGGGCCTCGGGGCCCAGATGGTCCCGGATCCAGGCCTCGATGAGGGGACGGGCGAGCTCCCAGATGTTGACCCCGGGGTTGAGCCGCCGGCCGAGCCCCTCGGCTACCATCATGGTCTTCTGCAGCAACAGGAGCTGGGGCTGGGTCTCCATCCGGAAGGTCTCGGTGACTCGGAACAGCTGGGCCAGCAGCCGGGCGATGGAGATTTCGTTGAGCGGCAGGCCCAGGATCGGCTCGCCGATGGCGCGGCAGGCCTGCATGAACATGTCGCGGGACTGGTCGGCGGGCACGTAGCCGGCCTCGAAATGCACGTCGGCCACCCGGGCGTAGTCGCCGTCGAGGAAGCCCAGCAGCATCTCCGCGAGGTAGCGCCGCGTGTCGGCATCCAGCCGGCCCATGATGCCGAAATCCACCACCCGGAGCCCGCCGTCCTCGCCGACGAAGAGGTTCCCGGGGTGGAGATCGGCATGGAAGAAGCCGTCGCGGAACACCTGGTTGAAGAAGGCGCCGGCCGCCTTCCCGAGGACGGCGTCGGGATCGATGCCGGCGGCCACCAGCGCCGCGCGCTCGTCGATGGGGATGCCGGAGATGCGCTCCAGCGTGAGCACCCGCCGGGCCGTCCGCCGCCAGTCCACGCGCGGCACCCGGAAGGTGGGATCGCCCGTGAAGTTGGCCGCGAGCTCCGAGGCGGCGGCGGCCTCGAGGCGGAGGTCCATCTCGATCTCGACCACCCGGGCGAAGGTCCGCACGATCTCCCGGGGCTTGAGGCGGCGCAGGGCCGGACGCAGGCGCTCGAGGGCCGCCGCCGTCCAGGCCATGAGGTCGACGTCGCGCGCGAGCGACGCCTCGATCCCCGGCCGCAGGACCTTGACCGCGACCTCCTCGCCCTCGGCGGTCACCGCGAAATGGACCTGGGCGATGGAGGCGGCGGCCACGGGGGCGTCGTCGAAGCTCCGGAACAGCGCCTCCACCGGACGGCCCAGCTCGCGGGCCACGGTGGCGCGGGCCTCTTCGGCCGGGAAGGGCGGCAAGCGGTCCTGGAGGGCCGAGAGGTCGGCGGCGATGTCCTCGCCGATGAGGTCGGCGCGGGTGGCGAGGGACTGTCCGAACTTGATGAAGGAGGGCCCGGCCTCGGTCAGCGCCGCCGCCAGGCGCTCGCCGGGGCGGAGCCCCGCGGGCGGGCGCTTCCCGGGCAGGCGGCGCGCGAGGCGGGAGGCGGCCCGCATCGCCGCCGGGAAGCCGAGGCGTTCCAGCGGGAACAGGGCGTCGTAGCGCGCCAGGGTCAGTGCCAGCCCCGCCAGGCGGGAGAGGTTGCGGACGGCCCGGAGCATGGCGTCTAGATCCGCCAGGCCGAATGCATGGCGGCGATGCCGCCCGAGAGGTTGCGCACCCTGACCTCGCCGAGCCCGGCCTCGGCGATCATGGCGGCCAGGGCCTCCTGGCCGGGGAAGCGGCGGATGCTGTCCGCGAGATAGCGGTAGGCCTCGGCGTCGCCGGCGACGGCGCCGCCCAGCCACGGCAGGACGGCCTCCGAATAGCGGCGGTAGGCCGGGCCCACCAGCGGCCAGCGCGGCTGCGAGAATTCGAGGCACAGGAAGCGCCCGCCCGGGGCGAGAACGCGGCGCGCCTCGGCGAGCGCGCGGTCGGGCCGCGTCACGTTGCGCAGCCCGAAGGCGATGACATAGGCATCGAGGCCGCCATCGGCGAGCGGCAGCGCCTCGGCATCGGCGCAGGCGAACGAGACGGCGCCGGCCATGCCGCGGGCCGCGACGCGGGCCGCGCCCACCGCTATCATCGCCGGGTTGATGTCGATGACGGCGACGCCGCCGCCGGCGCCCGCGACCGCCCGGGCGCCGCCCATGTGCCGCACCATGCGCAGGGCCATGTCGGCGGTGCCGCCGGCGACGTCGGCGATCCGCAGCTCCGGCCGCGGTCGCAGCCAATCGACGCAGGCCGCCTTCCACAGCCGGTGCAGGCCCCCGCTCATGAGGTCGTTCATGAGGTCGTAGCGGGGCGCGACGCGCTCGAACAGCGCCCGCACCCGCGGCGTCTTCTCGGCGACGGGGATGTCGAGCGCGCCGAACGGGACGCGCCCCTCCCCGCCCCCGCCGCCCGCGCCGGGGGCGGACGCGCCCGGCCCTCGCCTCGGCCCTTTTCCCATGGCCCGGACAATAGCGTAAGGGCCCGAATTCCGCTACGTTGCGGGCCATGCCCGAGCTTCCCGAAGTGGAGACCGTTCGTCTCGGCCTCGCCCCGGTCCTCGAGGGACGGCGCATCCTGCGGGTCGAGGCGCGGCGCGGCGACCTGCGCGTGCCCTTTCCCGAGCGTTTCGCCGAGCGCCTCGAGGGCCGCCGCGTCCAGCGGCTCACGCGCCGCGCCAAGTACCTGCTCGCGGGTTTCGACGACGGGGGCGAGATGCTGCTCATGCATCTCGGGATGTCCGGCCGGATGGTGGTGGACGGCGCCGGCGGCATCGGCGGATGGCGGGCGCCCGTGGCCCACGATCACGTGGTGATCGAAACCGACGCCGGGACGCGAATCACCTTCAACGACGCCCGGCGGTTCGGCCTCATGACCCTGATCGCGCCCGGTGACGTTCCCGCCCATCCGCTCCTGCGCGGGCTCGGGCCCGAGCCGCTCGGGGACGGATTCACCGCGCCGGCCCTGGAGGCGGCGCTGGCCGGCCGGTCCGCATCCATCAAGGCGGCCCTGCTGGATCAGCGAATCGTCGCCGGGCTCGGCAACATCTACGCCTGCGAATCGCTGTTCCGTGCGGGCCTGTCGCCGCGCCGGCGCGCCGGCACCGTCCGCGGCGCGCGCGCGCGGCGGCTCGTCGCCGCCATAAGGGAGGTGCTCGCCGAGGCCATCGCCGCGGGCGGATCGAGCCTGCGCGATCACGTGCGGCCCTCGGGCGAGCTCGGCTATTTCCAGCATCGCTTCGCCGTCTACGGGCGCGAGGGCGCCGGCTGTCCCGGCTGCCGCTGCGATCCCGCGCGCGGGGGCGGCGTCCGGCGCATCGTCCAGGCCGGCCGCTCGACCTTCTATTGTCCGGTCCGGCAGCGATGACGTCGCGACGTCGTGCCATCGTCGGCGCCGTTGCGGTGCTCCTCCTCGGCCTCGCCTTGGGCCCGCCGGCGCCGCCGCGCGCCCATGCCGACGGCTTCCTGGCCGCGCTCGACGACGTGCCGCTGATGCCGGGCCTCGCCGAGCGGGTGGAGGACGGGGTGTCCTTCGAGGCCGCGACCGGGCGCATCGTCGAGGCCGTGGCCCAGGGGCGCCGCGGCCCCCGGCTCGACCGCGCCCGGGTGGTGGCGTTCTACGGCGAGGTCCTGCCCGGCCTGGGCTGGCGCCGGACCGGGGAGACGCGGTTCGTCCGCGAGGGCGAGGTTCTCGTCCTCGCCGTCGACGAGACGCCGGGGCGGGTGCTCGTTCGTTTCGCCCTGAGGCCCCGCTAGCCGCCCGCGGCCCGGCGGCCGCGGCCATGGCGGCCTTGACGGGGTCCGGGGCCGGGACTATAACCACGCCCCTGCGCGCCGCCGGGCGCGTCGGCACGCCCGCAACCGTCACAAGGCGATCACGATGGCCAATATCCGGTCGGCGAAGAAACGCATCCGTCAGAGCGCGAAGCGGACGGCGATCAATCGCAATCGCATCGGCCGCATTCGCACCTTCATAAAGAAGGTGGAAGCGGCGATCACCGCGGGCGACAGGGAAGGCGCGAGAGGGGCGTTCCAGCTGGCGCAGCCGGAGATCATGCGCGGCGTGACCAGGGGCGTCCTCCACAGGAACACCGCCGCCCGCCGTCTCTCGCGACTGAACGCGCGCATCAAGGCGCTGTGACGGGGCACGGCCCCGGCCCCAGGCGAGGCGCGCCCCTTGGGGCGCGTTTTCGTTTGTGGCGCATACGCATGTGTGAAATCTCCAATGCCATCAAAAAACTTCCGCGTTCCCTAAACGGTCCCATTGCATGTTGTGTCGGTGACCGTTAGAGTCCTCCTCCGTTGTTTCCCTCGCGCACAAGTAATTAGAAGTTCGACTGGGCCGCTTCGGCGGGGAGGGGTGTCCGCCCATGAGTTGCCGGGCGGGCGGGTGCCTTGCTTTCGGTAAGTTGCAATGTCTCTCACACGCGTTGAAAGCAATAAGGACCGGTCGAAGGGATGGTGCCATCCCCCAAACGAACCGGTCATGGGGAGCCTTCGATGACCGCGGAGGATTCGAGAACCTCCACCGAGCGCAACGTGTCACCGGGCGAAGGCTACGGCGGCGACGTCACACCCGAGCAGGCATGGAAGATTCTCGAAGAGGAGTCCGATGCCGTTCTCGTCGATTGCCGCACCCAGCCCGAGTGGATCTTCGTCGGGGTCCCGGACCTGAGCCCCCTTCGCAAGAAGGCGGCGCTGGTGCCGTGGCAGGTCTTCCCCACCATGCAGGTCAATCCGGAGTTCGTGCGTCAGGTCAAGGATGCGGGCGCCAAGGAGGACGCACCGGTCCTCTTTATATGCCGCTCGGGCAATCGCTCCCGGGCCGCGGCTATAGCATTGACGGAAAAGGGTTTTCGCCGGGCCTACAACATCGCCGGCGGATTCGAGGGCAGCCATGACGGCGCGCGCCACCGCGGCATGCGGGAAGGATGGAAGGTCAGCGGACTGCCTTGGATCCAGGATTAGGCCCGTCGGGAGGGGGATCGGCCAATGGTCACTGCGTGGGATCGTATCCGAGACAAGCTGCGCACCGAGTTCGGCGAGGCCGCGTTCAAGAGCTGGTTGAATGCGATCGAGCTCGATTCGGTCGAGGGCGGCAAGGCCGTCATCGTCGCGCCCACCCGCTTCCTGCGGGACTGGGTCAACCGCCATTACCTCGAGCGCATCACCGCGCTCCTGCGCGAGGAGGATCCCCGGCTGCGCGCGGTCGAGCTCTGCGTGCGGCGCGCCCAGCGGGCGGCACCCGCGGCGCTGACGCCGCAGACGGCGCCGCGCATCAACGGCGCCGGCCGTGGCGGCCACAATGACATCAGCGCGCCGCTCGACCCCAGGCTCACCTTCTCCAATTTCGTGGTGGGCAAGTCGAACGAGTTCGCCTACGCCGCCGCCCGCCGTATCGCCGAGGCCAGCCAGGTGCCGTTCAACCCGCTGTTCCTCTACGGCGGCGTCGGCCTCGGCAAGACCCACCTGATGCATGCCATCGCCTGGCACATCAGCGAGCGGGATGCCTCGCGCCGCGTCATATATCTTTCAGCCGAAAAGTTCATGTACCAGTTCATCCGGGCGCTGAGGTTCCAGGATACCATGGCGTTCAAGGAGCAGTTCCGCTCGGTCGACGTGCTGATGATCGACGACGTGCAGTTCATCTCGGGCCGGGAGACCACCCAAGAGGAATTCTTCCATACCTTCAATGCATTGGTGGACCAGAACCGGCAGGTGGTGATCTCCGCCGACAAGTCGCCCTCGGATCTCGAGGGCATGGAGGAGCGGCTGCGCTCGCGCCTGGGCTGGGGGCTGGTCGCCGACATCCATCAGACCGACTACGAGCTCAGGCTGTCCATCCTCCAGTCCAAGGCCGACCAGCTGGGCGCCGGGGTGCCGCCCAAGGTCCTCGAGTTCCTCGCCCACAAGATCACCTCCAACGTGCGCGAGCTGGAAGGGGCGCTCAACCGGGTGGTGGCCCACGCCACCTTGGTGGGTCGCGACATCACCCTGGAGGCGACCCAGGACGTGCTCCACGATCTTTTGCGGGCCAACGACCGCCGGGTCACCATCGAGGAGATCCAGAAGCGCGTGGCCGAGCACTTCAACGTGCGCATCGCCGACATGCATTCGGCCCGCCGCGCCCGTGCCGTGGCGCGGCCGCGCCAGGTGGCGATGTACCTGGCCAAGCAGCTCACCAGCCGGTCGCTCCCCGAGATCGGCCGCAAGTTCGGCGGCCGCGACCACACCACCGTCATGCACGCGGTGCGCAAGGTGGAGGAGCTGAGGGCGACCGATTCGACCTTCTCCGAGGACATCGAGCTGCTGCGCCGGATGCTGGAGAGTTGAGCCCGGGAAAGGGCCCGGAATCCGGGCCCCCCGACGGCCGGGGAAGGGGCGGCGAAACCGCCCTTTTCCTTTAGGAAACCAAGGGCTTCTGATATAATTTTTCTCCGGTCGACCCCCGCCCAGCGATTGCCCTGTGCGGCGCCCGGCCGGACGGGGGCGTGCCCCCGCTTTCGGGACGCCGGCCGGGCCCTTCCGGCATGCTCCTGCCGGCGGCCGGTCCCTGACCGATGGAGGGTGGCCCCCGGGTGGCCAGGAAGGCTGATATCGCTTCGCCATGAAACTCACCATAGAACGTGCGTCGCTGCTCCGCTCATTGAGCCATGTCCAGAGCGTGGTGGAGCGGCGCAACACCATCCCCATCCTCAACAACGTGCTGATGAACGCCGCCGACGGCGTCCTGCGCCTGACCGCGACCGACATGGAGCTCGCCATCGCCGAGACCGTGGAGGCGGAGATCGCGGCCGCCGGCGGCATCACCGCCCCCGCCCACACTCTCTACGAAATCGTCCGCAAGCTGCCGGACGGGGCGCAGATCGAGCTCGCGACCACCGACGGCGACGCCCACATCACGGTGCGTTCGGGACGCTCGACCTTCCAGCTCGCCTGCCTGCCGCCGGCCGACTTCCCGGCCCTGGGCGAGGACGACCTCCCCCACGGCTTCACCCTCCCGGCCGCCGCCGCCCGGGCCCTGATCGACCACACCCGCTTCGCCATCTCCACCGAGGAGACCCGCTACTACCTCAACGGCATCTACCTGCACGCCACCAAGCGGGACGGGACCGGCGTCCTGCGCGCGGTCGCCACCGACGGCCATCGCCTGGCCCGCTTCGACGTGCCGCTGCCGCCGGGCGCCGACGGCATCCCCGGCGTGATCGTCCCGCGCAAGATGGTGGCCGAGTGGCGCAAGCTGATCGAGGAGACCGACGCGGGGGTCGAGATCGGCCTGTCGGAGGCGAAGATCCGGCTCTCCTTCGACCACGTGACCATGACCTCGAAACTGATCGACGGCACCTTTCCCGATTACGAGCGCGTCATCCCGCAGGCCAACGACCGCGTGCTCGAGGTGCCGTGCCGGGCCTTCGCCGAGGCCGTGGACCGGGTGTCCACCATCTCCACGGAGAAGTCGCGGGCGGTCAAGCTCGCCGTCGCCAAGGACGCCGTCACGCTGTCGGCCACCAGCCTCGACCAGGGCAGCGCCGAGGAGGAGGTCGAGGTCGGATATCGGGGCGAGCCCATGGAGATCGGCTTCAACTCGCGCTACCTCCTCGACATCGCCGAGCGCATCGGGGGGGAGACGGCGCAGTTTCGCATGGGCGACGCGGCCTCGGCGGCGATCGTGTCCGACTCGGACGACGCCAATGCCCTCTATGTCTTGATGCCGATGCGGGTTTGACCGGCGGGGTCCGCCCCGCCCCCAGTGCCATCGTGGAGTCTCGTGTCCTGAACCTCTCGTCCCTCGCCCCCGTCGCCGCGCCGCGGGCCCCGCGCGCGGCGCCCGCCCCCGGCGGGTCGCGCCTCGCCGTCCGCGCCCTGCGGCTCACCGCGTTCCGCAATTACCCCCGTCTCCGGCTCGGGCTGGATGGCCGGCCGGTGGTGCTGACCGGCCCCAACGGCGCCGGCAAGACCAACCTCCTGGAGGCGGTGTCCTATCTCGGCGCCGGCCGCGGCCTGCGCGCGGCGCGCCTGGCCGAGGTCGACCGGCGCGTCGACGGCGTCCCGGCCGGGCCCTGGGCCGTGGCGGCGGCCCTGGACGGGCCCGAGGGCCCCTTCCGGGTGGGCACCGGCCGCGATCCCGCCGGCCACACCGCGCGCCGCGTGGTGCGCCTCGACGGCCGGCCGGTTCCGGGTCCCGCCGCGCTGGCCGGCCGCGTCCCGGTGCTGTGGCTCACCCCCTCCCAGGACGGGCTGTTCCTCGACCGGCCGGGCGCGCGCCGGCGCTATCTCGACAAGCTGGTGGCGGCGCTCGACCCGGCCCATGCGACGCGCATCAGCGACTACGAGCGCGCGCTCCGGGAGCGCGCCCGCCTGCTGCGGGACGGCGGCGCCGATCCCGCCTGGCTCGCGGCGCTGGAGCGCACCATGGCCGAGACCGGCGTCGCCATCGCCGCCGCCCGCCGCCAGGCCGCCGCCGATTTCAGCCGCGCCGCCCGGGCGGGGATCGGGCCGTTCCCGGCCGCCCGCATCGACGTCGAGGGCGACGTCGAGGCTTGGCTCGCCGAGGGTCCGGCGCTGGCCGCCGAGGAGCGGCTGGAGGCCGGGCTGCGCGCGGCCCGCGGCCGCGACGCCGAGCTCGGCGGCGCCGCCCTCGGGCCGCACCGTTCGGACATGGTGGCGGCGCGCCCGGACCGCGCCATCGCCGCCGCCCAGCTTTCCACCGGCGAGCAGAAGATGCTGCTCCTGTCCCTGGTCCTGGGGGTGGCGCGGCTGCAGGCGGCGGCGCGCGGCTTCGCGCCGCTGCTCCTCCTCGACGAGGTGGCCGCCCATCTCGACGGCGCCCACCGCGCGGCCCTCTACGAGGAGATCCGGGCCCTCGGCGCCCAGGCCTGGATGACCGGGACCGACCCCGGGCTGTTCGCGCCGCTCGCCGGGGCGGTCCGCATGCTGCGCGTCGGCGCCGGCGAGGTGCGCGATGGGACATGACCGCATGACCGGCGGGCGAGAGGCGGCGGGCCCATGATCAAGCAGCCCACGACGACGGGACGCAAGAGCAAGAGCGAGGCGGCCGAGGAATACGACGCCAGCGCCATCAAGGTGCTGCGCGGCCTCGATGCGGTGCGCAAGCGCCCCGGCATGTATATCGGTGATACCGACGACGGGACCGGGCTGCATCACATGGTCTACGAGGTGGTGGACAACTCCATCGACGAGGCCATGGCGGGGTATTGCGACCGCATCGACATCGTGCTCAACGTCGACGGCTCCGTCACCGTGACCGATAACGGCCGCGGCATTCCGGTGCAGATCCACGCCGAGGAGGGCGTCTCGGCCGCCCAGGTCATCATGACCCAGCTCCATTCCGGCGGGAAGTTCGACCAGAACATCTACAAGGTCTCGGGCGGACTGCACGGCGTCGGCGTCTCCGTGGTGAACGCGTTGTCCGAGACCCTCGAGCTTCGCATCTGGCGGGAGGGCAAGGAGCACTTCATGCGCTTCCGCGACGGCAAGCCCGAGGCGCCGCTCGCCGTGGTCGGCGAGGCCCCGAGGCTGGAGGACGGAAGCTTCCGCACCGGGACCGAGGTCACCTTCCACCCCTCGCCGGATGTGTTCACCAGCCTGCGCCTCGACCACGATACCCTGCTCAACCGGTTCCGGGAGCTCGCCTTCCTCAATTCCGGCCTGTGGATCACGCTGACCGACAACCGCGAGGTCGAGCCGGTCGCCCACGAGATGCACTACGAGGGCGGCCTTATCGCCTATGTGGAGTACATCGACCGGTCCAGGACGCCGCTGCACAGCCCGCCCATCGCCCTCAAGGACGAGCGCGACGGCGTCCAGATCGAAATCGCCATGCAGTGGACCGACGCCTACCACGAGAACATGCTGTGCTTCACCAACAACATCCCGCAGCGCGACGGCGGCACTCACCTCGCCGGCTTCCGCGGGGCGCTCACGCGCACCATAAACACCTACGCCGCCGAGGCCGGCCTCGGCCGCCGCGAGAGGATCCAGCTCACCGGCGACGACGCCCGCGAGGGCCTGACCTGCGTGCTGTCGGTCAAGGTGCCCGATCCCAAGTTCTCGTCCCAGACCAAGGAGAAGCTCATCTCCTCGGAGGTGAAGACCGTGGTCGAGGCGGTGGTCGGCGAGCGGCTCGGCCAGTGGTTCGAGGAGCACCCCAACGAGGGCCGGCGCATCATCGGCAAGGCGATCGAGGCCGCCGCCGCCCGCGAGGCCGCCCGCAAGGCGCGCGAACTCACACGCCGCAAGGGCGCGCTCGACATCTCCTCGCTTCCGGGCAAGCTGGCCGACTGCCAGGAGCGCGATCCGGCGCGGGCCGAGCTGTTCATCGTCGAGGGCGATTCCGCCGGCGGATCCGCCAAGCAGGGCCGCCACCGGGCCAACCAGGCGATCCTGCCGCTGCGCGGCAAGATCCTCAACGTCGAGCGCGCGCGCTTCGACAAGATGCTGTCCTCGGCCGAGATCGGCACGCTGATCACCGCGCTCGGCACCGGCATCGGCGTCGACGATTTCGACATCAACCGGCTGCGCTACCACAAGGTCATCATCATGACCGACGCCGACGTGGACGGGGCGCACATCCGGACCCTGCTCCTCACCTTCTTCTATCGCCACATGTCCGAGCTCATCGAGCGCGGCCATCTCTACATCGCCCAGCCGCCGCTCTACCGCGCCAAGCGCGGCAACTCGGAGGTCTATCTCAAGGACGACCGCGCGCTCGAGAACTACCTGATCGCTGCCGGTCTCGAGGACGCCGTGCTGACCCTCGCGGACGGCCAGCAGCTGGCCGGCGCCGACCTGCGCGCGGAGATCGAGGTCGCGCGCCAGGCCCGCGATCTCCTGGCGCCGCTGGCGCGCCGCGTCGGCTCGCTGGCGCTCGTCGAGCAGACGGCGATCCTGGGCACGCTCAGGCGCGACCGGTTCTCCGATGCCGAGTGGGCGGATGCGGCAGGGTTCATGGCGAAGTGGCTCGACCAGCTGTCCCCGGAGACGGAGCGGGGCTGGACCGCGAGGATCGACGGGGAGGGCTCGATGCTGTTCGAGCGCGTGGTGCGCGGCGTGCCCGAGCATCGCAAGATCGATTCCCGGCTGCTGTCCATGGTCGAGGCCGCCAGGCTCGATCAGATGGCCGACAAGCTCCAGCGCGTGTATTCGAAACCGTCCAGGCTGGTCCGCAAGGACAGCGACGTCGCGATCGTGGGACCGACCGGGCTCGTCGGCGCCGTCATGGACGTCGGCCGCAAGGGCGTGACGATCCAGCGCTATAAGGGGCTCGGGGAGATGAACCCCGAGCAGCTGTGGGAAACGACCCTCGATCCCGACGGCCGCACGCTGCTGCAGGTCCGGATCAGCCACGCCGAGGCCCAGGGCGACATCTTCGCGACCCTTATGGGCGACGTGGTCGAGCCGCGCCGCGAATTCATCCAGACCCACGCGCTCGAGGTCGCCAACCTGGACGTGTGAGCCGACGTCCGCCGGGCGCCGCCCGCGCGCCGGCGCCGCACCCTGACCGGTCACGCCCATGGCCAGACGCCCCGCTTCCAGGACCACGCCCCGCCGCCCCCGCGACGGCAAGGGCGGTGCCGCCGCGAACCGGGCGCGGCGCGGCCGCGCCCCGTCCCGTCGCCGGCCGCTCCGCCGGCTCCTCAAATGGGGCTTCGTGGCGGCGGTCTGGGGCGCGCTCGCCGTCGGGGCGCTGGTCGCCTATTACGCCTACGGGCTCCCTCCGCTCGCCGACATCCCGGCGCTCGAGCGCCGCCCCGCGGTGACGCTGCTGGCGGCCGACGGGACGCCGTTCGCGCGCTTCGGGGAGACCACCGCCCGGCCGGTCACCGTCGCGGAGCTGCCGCCCCACGTGCCGCGGGCGGTGGTCGCGGTCGAGGACGCGCGCTTCTATTCGCATTTCGGCCTCGACCTGATCGGGCTCGCCAGGGCGGTGCTCGTGAACCTGCGCGAGGGCCGCATCGTCCAGGGCGGCTCCACCATCACCCAGCAGCTGGCCAAGAACCTGTTCCTGGGGCCCGAGCGCACCCTGGAGCGGAAGGTCCAGGAGATGGTGCTCGCGTTCTGGCTCGAGCGCCGCTTCACCAAGGACGAGATCCTGGCGCTCTATCTCAACCGGGTCTATTTCGGCGCCGGGAATTTCGGCATCGAGGCCGCCGCCCGGAGCTATTTCGACAAGCCCGCCCATGCCTTGCAGCTCAACGAGGCAGCCATGCTGGCGGGGTTGCTCAGGGCGCCGTCGCGGTATTCTCCCGTCCGTCACCGCGACCGCGCGGCCCAGCGCGCGCGCGTCGTGCTCGACCGCATGGCGGACGCGGGATTCATCACCGAGGCCGAGGCGCGCATCGTCAAGCTCAACCCGGCCCGCCTGCGCCGGCAGACCACCCGCCTCGGGCGCTACTTCGCGGACTGGGCGCTTGACCAGGCGCGCGGCTATGTCGGCCAGGCGGAGGGCGACCTGGTGGTGCGCACGACGCTGGATTCGCGCCTGCAGCTGATCGCCGAGCGCGAGACCGGGGCCATGCTCGCAGGCCCCGGGCAAAAGCGCGGCGTCGCCCAGGGGGCGCTGATCGTGATGGCGCCCGACGGCGCGGTGCGGGCCATGGTCGGCGGCGCCGACTACGGCGACAGCCAGTTCAACCGGGCGACCCAGGCGCTGCGCCAGCCGGGCTCCGCGTTCAAGCCGATCGTGTACCTGGCCGGGCTCGAGGCCGGGCTCGAGCCGGATTCGGAGCTTCTCGACGCCCCGATCCGCATCGGCGACTTCGCGCCGCGCAATTACGACGGCCGCTACCGCGGCCGGGTCACCATGACCCAGGCGCTCGCGCACTCGCTCAATTCGGCTGCCGTCAGGGTGCTCGAGCATGCCGGGGTCGACCGCGTGATCCGCTGGGCGCGCCGGCTCGGGATCACCTCCCCCCTGCGGCGCGAGGCGGGCCTCGCGCTCGGCGCGTCGGAGGTGACGCTGATCGAGCTGGTCTCGGCCTACGCCGCCCTCGCCAACGGCGGGGAGGGCGTCTTCGCCCACGGCGTGACCGAGATCCGCGACGGCAGCGGCCGGCTGCTCTACGAGCGCTCGGGCTCGGGCCCCGGGCGGCGGATCCCCTCGGGCATGGTCTACGGGATGAACCGGATGATGGAGGCGGTCATGGCCGAGGGCACCGGCCGCAACGCCGCCTTCGGCCATCCCGCGGGGGGCAAGACCGGCACCACCGAGGAGCACCGGGATGCCTGGTTCCTGGGATATACCCGCGACTACGTGGCGGGGGTGTGGATGGGCAACGACAACGGGGCGCCGAGCAGGGGGGTCACCGGCGGTGGACTCCCTGCACGGCTGTGGCGCGCGGTGATGGCGGCGGGCCATGAGGGGCTCGCCCGCAGGGAGCTGCCCGGCGAGCGCCCGGGCGGCTTCTGGAGCCGCATCTTCGGCGACCTCGACATCCGCCCCGCCGGCGACGACGAGGACCGCCGCGATCGCTTCCGTCACCGCGACTGACGCGGGCCCGGCACCGCCGGGCCCGCGGCCCGCCCATGGGCCCGCCGCACCATCCCGCCATAGGCGGCGAGGGAGGCGGCGGCGCCCGCGAAGATGCAGGCGGCCATGGGACGCGCGGTGCCGTCGGCGATCCATCCCAGCCCCGCCACCATCAGCCCCGCCGCCGCCTGCTGGAAGAACCCGAACAGGGCCGAGGCCGCCCCCGCCTTCTCCGGATAGGGCGCCAGCGCGCCGACGATGGCGTTGGGCATGAGCAGACCGGTGCCCAGCATGAAGGTGAACTGGGGGACGAGGATGGTCCATGCGGTCACCCGTCCGGCGAGCACCAGCGCCAGCATGACGCCGCCGCCCAGGACCGCGATGGTGCCGCCCAGCACCACCAGCCGGCGGTGGCCCAGGCGCACCGTGATCCGCGCCGAGGCCACCGAGCCCGCGAGATAGCCCGCGCCGACGATGATGAAGAACGCGCCGTAGACCTCCGGCCCGTAGCCCAGCAGATCGATGAACACGAAGGCGGAGCCCGAATGGAAGGCGAACATGCCGGCGAACAGCGCGGCGAAGCTGAGCGTGTAGCCCATCACGGCGGGGTGGGAGGCGAGCGCGCGGTAATTGGCGGCGATGCGGCGTGGATCGGTGGCGGTCGGGTCGGGGCGCGCAATGGTCTCGCCGAGGCCGCGCCAGACCAGGGCGAGCACCGCCGAGCCGATCAGCGTCATCGTCGCGAACTGGGCCCGCCAGCCGAACCATGCCTCGAGGAAGCCGCCCGCGAACGGGGCCAGCGCCGGCATCACCGAGAACACCGCCGCCATCACCGACAGCATGCGGGCGGCGCGCGGCGGCTCGAACAGGTCGCGCACGATGGCGCGGGCCAGCACCTGCCCGGCCGCCGCGCCCAGCCCCTGGACCACCCGCCCGGCGATCAGGACCTCGATGCCGGGCGCCGCCATGCAGATGGCGGAGGCCGCCGTGTAGGCGGCGAGCCCGCCCAAGAGCACCGGGCGCCGCCCGAACCGGTCCGACAGCGACCCGTAGACCAGCTGGCCCGCGGCGAAGCCGAGGAAGAACGCCGAGACGGTGAGCAGCACCGCCCCCACCGGCACCCCGAGCACCTCCGCCATGGATGGCAGCGACGGCAGGTACATGTTGTTGGAGAGCGCCCCGAAGGCGATCAGCGCCGTCAGCAACAGGGTCATGGCGACCGAGTCGGGGGGGAAGCGGGCCATCCTCAGGCGCGGCGCCGGCGACCGGCGGCGCGCTCAGCCATAGCGCAGGAGACCCGAGCCCAGGCGGGCCAACCAGTCGCGGGCCTCGGCGGCGCGCGCGGTGAGCCGGTCGACGGTGGCCTGGAAGCGCCGCCCGTGGTTGAGGGCGACGAGATGCGCGACTTCATGGGCGACCACGTAGTCGAGCACCACCTCCGGCGCCATCACCAGCCGCCAGGAGAAGCACAGCCGCCCCTCGGCCGAGCAGCTGCCCCAGCGGGCCCTGGGGTCGGTGAGGCGGATCGCCGGCGCCTCGCGGCCCAGCATCCTCGCCTTGACGCGCACGCGGCGGGCGATCTGCTCGCGTGCCGCCTCCATGAGCCAGCCGCGCACCGCATCGGCGAGCTCGGCCTCGGGACCGGGGACGTGGAGCACGTCCCCGGCCAGCACCGGCCGCGTGCCGGCCAGCGGGAAATGCCGGATCAGGATGTTGCGCCCGAGGAACGGGATCACCGCGTCGTCCCGGAACGGCGTGTGGGGCGGCAGCTCGTCGAGCTTGCAGGCGAGCCAGTCGCCCTTGGAGCGGGCGAAGCCCAGCCCCTGGGACAGCGGCACGTAAGTCGGGAGCGTCAGCACCGCGCAGCCGTCCTTGGGGTCGATGCGCAGCGTCATGCGCCGGGCGTGGCGGTTCCGCGTGGTGCGGACCACGATCTTGCGCCCGCCCGCGAGGATCACGCGGTCGGTGCCGCTGGAGCGGCGCGCTTCCCGGCGCTTCTTCACGGCAGGACCAGCCCGGCGGCATCGGCGCCGGCAAGGAACGCGGCCCGGTCCGCGTCCCCGAGGGGGACGAGCGGTGGGCGCACCGCGGCCCATCCGGGGTCGTCGCGGCGGCGCGCGATCAGGGCCTTCATGGCCGGGATCATGGCCACCCCGTCCAGCACCCCGCGCAGCTGGGCGACCCGCTGCTGGAGACAGCGGGCCCCCTCGCCCGCGCCGGACCGCTTCCACTTCCCGTAGAGCGCGGCGATGACGGGCGCGGTGACGTTGGCGCCGGCCGAGATGCAGCCGGCGCCGCCGGCCTCGAGAATGGGAAGAAGGTAGCGCTCGGTCCCCGAATAGACGGCGAGGGCGGGGAAATCCCGCGCGAGCCCCGTCATGTGATCGAGGTCGCCCGACGAATCCTTGAGGCCGGCGACGATGTTTCCGAACGCGTCGGCGAGGCGCGCGATCACCGCGCGCGGGATCGGTATCCCCGACATCTGGGGGAAGTGGTAGAGGAAGACGCGCAGCCGGTCGTCGCCGGCGCCGTCGATGATCCCCGCGTAGGCGGCGAACAGGCCGTCCTCGCTCACCGGCTTGAGGTAGAAGGGCGGCACGATCAGGCAGCCGGCGCAACCGAGGGCGGCGGCGTGGGCCGAGAGCTCGACGGCGTCGGGGAGCGCGGCCGCGCCGGTGCCGACGATGAGGCGCCGGGGCGGCACGCCGGCTTCGACCAGCGCATCGAGGAGCCCACGGCGCTCGGCCACCGAGAACGACATGGCCTCGCCGGTGGTGCCGAGCACGCCGAGTCCGTCGCAGCCGTTGTCCAGGAGCCAGCGGCAATGGTCGACGAAGCGCGCCGCGGCGGGCGCGGAATCGGCGGCGAGCGGCGTCAGCGCCGCGGCAAGGACGCCCCGGGGGGCCGTGGGATGGGTCGCCGCCATGAAGTCAATTTATCCTACCGCGCGCGGGGGCGCGAGATGTCCCGAGGCTATTTGGGCCATTTGACGATGAATTTCTCGAGCCGGCGCCCGGCGGTCTCCTCGGAGACGGCGCGGCCCCGGACCGAGATGCCGGCCTCGTGGACGGTGGCGGGGTCGCCCGAGACCAGCGGGTGCCACCAGGC
>DASWKZ010000225.1:0-3367 GCA_036396355.1 Alphaproteobacteria bacterium | reverse complement strand
GCCCTTGTGGCCCCGGATGAATTGCGCTAGCAAGGCGCGAACCAGACTCGAGAGGGCGGAATGGCGGCGGCGCGGCGCATCTGGCCGGTGCTCCTGGCGGGCGGCACGGGGAGCCGGCTGTGGCCGATGTCGCGGGGCCTGTTCCCCAAGCAGTTCATGGCCCTGGCCTCGGACGCCACCCTCCTCCAGGAGACGGCGCGGCGGCTCGCGGCCCCCCCGTTCGGGGCTCCTATCGTGCTGGTCAACGACGAGCACCGGTTCATCGCCGCCGAGCAGCTGCGCGCGGCGGGGATCGCCCCCGAGGCCCTGGTGCTCGAGCCGGTCGGCCGCAACACCGCCCCGGCCGCCGCCGTCGCCGCAATGATGGTGGCCCGGCGCGAGGCCGACGGGATCATGCTGCTGGCGCCCGCCGACCACGTGATCGCGGACGCGGCGGCCTTCCTCGCGGGCGTCGAGACCGCGCTGCCGGCCGCGGAGGCGGGATACCTCGTCACCTTCGGCGTCGTCCCCGACCGGGCCGAGACCGGCTACGGCTACATCGAATCCGACCCCGCCGGCCAGGTGGGCCCCGGCGTGTCGGCGGTCAGGAGCTTCACCGAGAAGCCCGATCCCGGAACGGCGAAGAGCTACGTGGAATCGGGATCGCACTGCTGGAACAGCGGTATCTTCCTGATGAAGGCGGGCGTCTATCTGGAGGAGCTCCAACGCCATGCGCCGGGCGTGCTGGCCGCGGCAGGCGGGGCCCTTGAGGGCGCCGTCCCCGACCTCGATTTCCTGCGCCTCGACAAGGCGGCCCTGGAGAAGGCCCCCGCCATCTCCATCGACTACGCGGTGATGGAGAAGACCGCGCGGGCGGCAGTTGTGAAGGTCGACATGGGATGGTCGGACGTCGGCTCCTGGGCGGCACTGTGGGAGATCGCCGCCAGGGACGAGGCCGGCAACGTCGTCCGCGGCGACGCGGTCCTGCGCCGCGTCGCCGGCTCCTACGTCCGCAGCGAGCGGCCGCTGGTGGCGGTGCTCGGCCTCGACGACGTGATCGTGGTCGCCACCGACGACGCCGTGCTGGTGGCGGCGAGGGATTCCGCCCAGGACGTGAAGGGCCTGGTGGAGACGCTCAACGGCGACGGCCGGCCCGAGCCCGTGACCCACACCACCGTGTTCCGGCCCTGGGGCAGCTTCCAGACCGTGGACGCCGGTGACCGCTTCCAGGTCAAGCGCATCACCGTCAAGCCCGGCGGGCGCCTCAGCCTGCAGACCCACGCGCACCGGGCCGAGCACTGGGTGGTGGTGGCCGGCACCGCCACCGTGACCCGGGGCGCGGACGAGTTCGAGCTCGCGGAGAACCAGTCGGTCTACATCCCGGCCGGCACCGCCCATCGGCTCGAGAACAGGACCGAGGCGCCGCTGCACCTGATCGAGGTGCAGTCGGGCGGCTATCTCGGCGAGGACGACATCGTCCGCCTCGAGGACGTCTATGGCCGCAAATAGGAGCACGGAGTTCGGCCCGCCCCCCAACAGCCTGGCCGGGCGGGACGCGCGCGCGGTGCTGCACCCCTACACCGACCTTCGCGCCCATGAGCGCGACGGGCCGCTGGTGATCGCCCGCGGCGAGGGGGTGCGCGTGTTCGACGAAGCGGGCCGGGACTACATCGAGGCCATGGCCGGTCTGTGGTGTGCGAGCCTCGGCTTCTCCGAGCCGCGCCTCGCCGAGGCCGCCGCCCGCCAGCTCTCGACCCTGCCCTTCTACCACCTGTTCACCGGCAAGTCGCACCCGGCCGCCATCGAGCTCGCCGAGCGGCTGCTGGCGATGGCGCCGGCGCCCTTCGCGCGCGTCTTCTTCGCCAATTCCGGCTCCGAGGCGGTGGACACGGCGATCAAGCTCACCTGGTACGCCAACAACGCCATGGGCCGGCCGGCCAAGAAGAAGATCATCGCCCGCGAGCGCGCCTATCACGGGGTCACCGTGGCCGCCGCCTCGCTCACCAACCTTCCCGTCAACCAGACCGGCTTCGACGTGCCCCTCGCCCCCATGCTGCGGACGCGGTGCCCCCACCGCTACCGCGAGGCCGCGCCGGGCGAGGGCGACGACGAATTCGCCCGCCGCCTCGCCCGTGAACTCGATATGCTGATCGAGCGCGAGGGCGCGGAGACCGTCGCCGCCTTCATCGCCGAGCCGGTGATGGGCGCGGGCGGCGTGATCGTCCCGCCCGAAACCTACTTCCAGCGCATCCAGCCGGTGCTTGCCCGGCACGACGTGCTCATGATCGCCGACGAGGTGATCTGCGGCTTCGGGCGCACCGGCAACATGTTCGGCTGCGAGACGTTCGGGATCCGGCCCGACATGATGGTGCTGGCCAAGGCGCTGTCGGCGGGCTACGCGCCGATCTCGGCGCTGCTGGTGAGCGCGCCGCTCTACGAGGCGATCGCCGACATGAGCGCCGGGATCGGCAGCTTCGGCCACGGCTTCACCTACTCCGCCCACCCCCTTTCGGCGGCGGTGGCGCTGGAGACCCTGCGCATCTACGAGGAGCGCGACATCCTCTCCCGGGTGCGCGCCGTCGCCCCCCATTTCCAGGAGAGCCTGCGGGCGTTCGCGGGCCACCCCCTGGTCGGCGAGGTGCGCGGCATCGGCCTCATCGGGGCCATCGAGCTGGTCGCCGACAAGGACAGCCGCGCCCCCTTCCCGCCCGGGCGGCGGGCCGCGGCGCGCCTCGCCCGCGCCGCCCAGGACGAGGGCGTGATCGTCCGCGCCATCGGCGATTCGGTGGCGTTCTCCCCGCCGCTCGTCATCACCGGGCACGAGATCGACGAGCTGTTCGCCCGCTTCGCCCGCGCCCTCGCCACCGTCGCGGGCCCCCTGCAAGCCGGGGAGTCCTGAGACCCGGGGCATGCCCCGGCCGCGGCCCGCCGGGCCGGGCCCGCCGGGCCTTGCCTTTGACGGCGCAGGCGCAATTCGTGTTAAGGTTCGCCCCGACGGCTCAAATGACCGAAGCCTTGGCGATGCCCCGCCCGTAGCGAAGCAAAAGGGGGCCGCCGGGGAGGTCGGGGGACCATGATCGACGCCGCCATCGCGGGCCTTCTGGGAATCCTGCACTGGAAGGCTTTCCTGCTGATGCTGTTCGGCATCACCATCAGCTCCACCCTGGTGGCGATGCCGGGGATCGGCAGCAAGACCGCCATCGCGCTCCTCCTGCCCATCGCCTTCGTGCTGAACAAGTTCGAGGCAGTGGCCCTGATCGTCAGCATCTGGGCGGTCAGCAACACCGCCAATTCCATCACCTCGATCCTGTTCTCGGTGCCCGGCGGGGGCGGCTCCCAGGCCACCATCATGGACGGCTACCCCATGGCCCGGAAGGGCGAGGCCGCC
>DASWKZ010000224.1:0-21160 GCA_036396355.1 Alphaproteobacteria bacterium | reverse complement strand
TGATCCAGCGCGGCGGACGCTGACCGCCCGCGCTCAGCGCCGTTTCGAGATCGGCACGAAGTCGCGCCGCCGCTTGCCCTTGTAGAGCTGGCGCGGGCGGCCGATCTTCTGCTCCTTGTCCTCGATCAGCTCGTTCCACTGGGCGATCCAGCCGACGGTGCGGGCGACGGCGAACAGCACCGTGAACATCGAGGTGGGGAATCCCACCGCCTTGAGGATGATGCCCGAGTAGAAATCGACGTTTGGGTAGAGCTTGCGCTCAACGAAATAGGGATCGTTGAGGGCGATGTGCTCGAGCTCCATGGCGAGATCGAGCAGCGGCTCGTTCTTGATGCTGAGTTCCTTCAGCACCTCGTGGCAGGCCTTCTGCAGGACCTTGGCGCGGGGATCGTAGTTCTTGTAGACGCGGTGGCCGAACCCCATGAGCATGGTGGGGTCGGTCTTGTCCTTCACGCGCTCGAGATATCCCTTGATGTTCCGGGGATGGCCGATCTCGGCCAGCATCTTGAGGACGGCCTCGTTGGCGCCGCCATGGGCGGGCCCCCACAACGAGGCGATGCCGGCGGCGATGCAGGCGAACGGGTTGGCCCCGGTCGAACCGGCAAGGCGCACCGTGGAGGTCGAGGCATTCTGCTCGTGGTCCGCATGCAGGATGAAGATGCGGTCCATGGCCCGCGCGAGAACGGGATTCACCTCGTGGGGCTCGCATGGCACGCCGAACATCATGTAGAGGAAGTTCTCGGCGTAATTGAGGTCGTTGCGCGGGTACATGAACGGCTGGCCGATGGAGTACTTGTAGGCCATGGCGGCGATGGTCGGCATCTTCGCGATCAGGCGGTACGACGCCACCATGCGCTGATGGGGATCGCTGATGTCGGTCGAGTCGTGGTAGAAGGCCGACAGCGCCCCGACCACGCCGCACATGATGGCCATGGGGTGGGCGTCGCGCCGAAACCCGCGGAAGAAGTAGTTGAGCTGCTCGTGCACCATGGTGTGGCGCGTGATGTCGTTCTCGAACAGCGCCTTCTGCCGCCGGGTGGGCAGCTCTCCCTTCAGGAGAAGGTAGCAGACTTCCGTGAAATCGCTCCTTTCCGCCAGCTCCTCGATGGCGTAGCCGCGGTGCAGCAGGATGCCCTTGTCGCCGTCGATATAGGTGATGGAGGATTCGGTCGAGCCGGTGGCGGTGTAGCCGGGGTCGTAGGTGAAGTAGCCGGTTTCCGCGTAGAGCCGGCGGATGTCGATGACCTTGGGGCCGAGGGTCCCCTTGAGGAGGGGGAATTCCGCCCTGCGGCCGGTCGCATTGTCGATGAGGGTGACGGTTTCTTTCCGGGTCTTGGTTCCCCTGGTGGTCGCCATTCGCGTTGGTCCCCGAGTCCTGCCCGCCCACGCCCCCGGAATCCGCCGGCGACCGCGGTATTGGCCGTTTGAAATCGGGCGCCAGCATATAGCCCCCGTCCGCATTTATCAATTCGCGGTGCCCTGGGCGCGCCGGCGGAATCCCTTGGGTCGCGCGCGGTTCGGGGTCCCTCAGCGGACCGCGTCGCCGATGCGGGCGAGGCACTCGTCGCGGCCGAGGACCTCCATCACCTCGAACAGGCCGGGCGATTCGGTGCGGCCCGTGAGCGCCGCGCGCAAGGGCTGGGCGACCTCCCCCAGCTTGCGGCCCTCGGCCTCCGCGTAGGCCCGGATCGCGGCCTCCAGGGCATCGGCCGACCACGGCTCGAGCCCGGTCAGGACCGCGGCCAGATTCCGCAGCCGCGCGCGGCCCTCCCCGTCGAGGAGCCGCGCGGCCTTCTCGTTGGGCGCCAGCGGCCGCGGGGCCACGTAGAACGCCGCCTTTTCCGCGAGCTCGGCGAGGGTGGCCGCGCGCGGCTTGAGGCCATCGAGCCCCTTGAGCAGGCGCCCGCGCGAGCCCGCGTCGAGGGGCGCACCGGTGATGGCTTCGATCCTCGGCGCGATCAGATCGAGGAGCCGCCCGTTGTCGGCCGCGCGCAGGTAGTGGGCGTTGAGGTTGGTGAGCCTCGCCATGTCGAAACGCGCGGGTGCGCGGCCCACCGCCTCGAGGCCGAACCAGCGGATCGCGTCCTCCCGCGAGATGATCTCGTCGTCGCCGTGGCTCCAGCCGAGCCGCAGCAGGTAGTTGAACATGGCCTCCGGCAGGAAGCCCATGTCGCGATAGGCCTCGATGCCCAGCGCGCCGTGCCGCTTGGACAGCTTGGCGCCGTCGGCGCCGTGGATCAGCGGCATGTGGGCGAATGCGGGTGGCCGCCAGCCGAGCGCCTCGTAGATTTGGACCTGCCGGAAGGTGTTGGTGAGGTGATCGTCGCCGCGGATGACGTGGCTCACGCCCATGTCGTGGTCGTCGACCACCACCGACAGCATGTAGGTGGGGCTGCCGTCCGAGCGAAGCAGCACCATGTCGTCGAGCTCGGCATTGGCGACCCGCACCTGGCCCTGAATATGGTCCTCCACCACGGTTTCACCCTCGCGCGGGGCCTGGAGGCGGACGACCGGCTTCACCCCCGGCGGCGCCTCCGAGGCATCGCGGTCGCGCCAGCGGCCGTCATAGCGCATGGAACGGCCCTCGGCCTTGGCGCGTTCGCGCATCTCGGCGAGCTCCTCGGGGGTGGCGTAACAGAGGTAGGCCCGCCCCTCGGCCAGCAGCACCCGGGCCGCGTCGGCGTGGCGCGCGGCGCGCCGGGACTGGTAGACCACGTCGTCGTCCCATTCGAGGCCCATCCACCTCAGGCCGTCGAGGATGGCGGCGATGGCGGCCCCGGTGGAGCGCGCGCGGTCGGTGTCTTCGATGCGCAGCAGGTAGCGCCCTCCGTGATGCCGCGCGTACAGCCAGTTGAACAGCGCCGTCCTCACGCCGCCGATATGCAGGAACCCGGTGGGGCTCGGCGCGAATCGGGTGACGACGGGGGCGGGCTCGGCCATGGCTTGGACAGGGGTGCGCTGCTATGCTCGCGGGCGGGGGCCCGTTACTAGCACATTCCCCGTGGCGATTCATCAGGGGCGTGGCGCATGGACCGACCATTCGGGGCGATGGGGGTCGCCGGCGCCGTCGAGCGCGTGACGCGGCCGCTCGCGGGCTTTGCCGACGTCCTCGCGAGCACGCTGGCCGCCGAACGCGAGCGCTGGGCGCTGTGGCTGCCCGCCGGAATCGGTGCCGGAATCGCCCTCTATTTCTCCCTCGCGCGCGAGCCCGATCCGGCCTGGGGACCCGCCGCCCTCGGCCTCGCCCTCGCCGGCGCCCTGGCCGGCGTGGTCCGGGTCCGCCGGCGCGGCGCGGGCCAGGGCCTGATCGTCGTCGCGGCGGCCCTCGGCTCGGTCGCCCTCGGCTTCACGGCGGTCAAGATGCACGCCGACGCCGCGGCGGCGCCCGTGATCGAGCGCCGCACCGGGCCGGTCGTCCTGGAGGGACGCATCGCCGCCCTGGAGGCGGGCCTGAAGGGCCCGCGCGTGACCCTGGAGGCGCTCGCCGTCGGCCGGCTCCTCCCCGAGCGTACCCCCGACAGGGTTCGCCTGCGCGTGCGCTCGGACCTGTCCGGCTTCGCGATCGGCGACCGGATCGGCCTGCGCGCGGTGCTGATGCCGCCGCCGGGCCCGTCCGCCCCCGGCGCCTTCGATTTCGCGCGCGACGCCTGGTTCCAGGGCCTCGGCGCCGTGGGCTACGGGGTGTCCCGCCCGCACCGCGTCTCGCAGGCGCCGGAGGCCGCGCCGCCGCGTCTGCTCCAGCGGTTCCGCGACCGCGTCGCCACCCTGAGGCGGGGGCTGCACGAGCGGATCACCAGCGCGATCGGCGGCACCACCGGCGCGGTGGCGAGCGCACTCATGACGGGGGAGCGTGGGGACATCCCCCCCGCGGACATGGAGGCCATGCGCCAGTCCGGCCTCGCCCACCTGCTGGCCATCTCGGGCCTCCACATCGGTCTCGTCACCGGCGCGCTGTTCTTCGGGCTGCGCGCGCTCTTGGCCATGTGGCCGGCGGTGGCGCTGCGCTACCCCATCAAGAAATGGGCGGCCGGCGCGGCCCTCCTCGGCGGCTTCGGCTACATGCTGATGACGGGCGCGACGGTGCCGACCCAACGGGCCTTCCTGATGGCCGGGCTCGTGCTGACGGCGGTGATGCTCGATCGCGCCGCCGTGTCGATGCGGCTGGTGGCGTGGGCGGCGGCGGCTGTCCTGTTGATGGCGCCCGAGAGCCTCACCGGGCCGAGCTTCCAGATGTCGTTCGCGGCGGTCATCGCCCTGGTGGCGACCTATGAGGGGGTCGGAGGGGCGTTCGCGCGCCTGCGCGGCGAGCACGGCGGCCTCGGCCGTCGCCTTCTCGCCTACGGGCTCGCCGTCGCGCTGACGACCCTGGTGGCGGGGATGGCCACGGCCCCGTTCGCCCTCTATCACTTCAATCGGGTGGCGATGTTCGGGCTTGCCGCCAACCTCGGCGCGGTGCCGGTGACCGCGCTGTGGATCATGCCGTGGGCGACGCTGGCCTACCTGCTGGCGCCCTTGGGGCTGGAGACCCTGGCGCTGGTGCCCATGGGCTGGGGCATCGACGCCGTGCTGGCCATCGCCCGCGCCGTCGCGGCATGGCCGGGCGCGGCGATGCACCTGCCGGGGATGCCGGTCTCCGCGCTGGCCCTGATGGCGGTCGGCGGGCTGTGGCTGGCCTTGTGGCGCTCGCGGGTGCGCCTCGCGGGCATCGCCGCCATCGTCGCCGGGGTCCTCGTCGCCGTTGGCGCCCGCGCACCCGACGTGCTCGTCGCCGGGGACGCGGCGAGCTTCGCGACGAGGGGCCCGGACGGCGAGCTCCTGTTCGGCTGGGGACGCATCCCCCGTTTCGAGCGCGAGACCTGGCTGCGCCGTGCCGGACTTCCCGTCGATGACGATGACGCCGTCGATGGCGCATCCACGGGCGAGGTGGGGCCGGGGGGCGACCGGTCCCTGCGCTGCGACGCGCTCGCTTGCATCTACCGGGCGGGTCGGCATGTGGTGAGCTTCGTGCGCGCGCCCGAGGCCGCCCTCGAGGACTGCCACCGCGCCGACGTGGTGGTGGCGCTGGTGCCGCTCCGCGGCGTCCGCTGCAGGGCACCCCGTGTGGTGGTCGGCCGCTTCGACCTGTGGCGGGAGGGGGCCCACGCCCTGTGGCTCGACGATGACCGGGTGCGCGTGCGTTCGGTGGCGGGCGAGCGCGGGCGGCGGCCCTGGGTCCTCCAGCCGCGGCCACGCCAGCCGGCCGATTAGGGGCTTCCCGCGGCGCCGGTCCGCACGCCCCCAAGCCGCGACGACACGGTCAGTGATACTTGCGGATGAGGCCGACCAGCTGGCCCTGCACCTTGACCTGGTCGGGGCCGAAGATGCGGGTCTTGTAGGCGGCGTTGGCGGGCTCCAGCGCGATCGACTTGCCCCTGCGCCGCAACCGCTTCAGCGTGACCTCGTCGTCCTCCACCAGGGCGACGACGATGGCGCCGTTCTCGGCGGTATCGCATTGGCGGATGACGGCGATGTCGCCGTCGTAAATCCCGGCCTCCTCCATGGAATCGCCCTCGACCTCCAGCGCGTAATGCTCGCCACGCCCGATCAGGTCGGGAGGCACCCCGACCGTGGTGGAGTGGTCGCGCAGGGCCTCGATGGGCGTGCCCGCGGCGATGCGCCCGAACAGGGGAAGCTCCACCGCCTCGCCGGGCTTGGCGGCAACCGCCCCGCGCAGGGCCGGGCCGCCGAACCGGCCCTTGATGACCTTGGGATCGAAAGGCGCCACCGCGGCCGGGGCCGGCCGCGTCGCGCTCTCCGGCAGGCGCAGGATCTCCAGCGCCCGCGCCCGGTGGGCGAGGCGGCGGATGAAGCCGCGCTCCTCGAGGCCGGAGATCAGACGATGGATGCCCGATTTGGACTTGAGCCCGAGGGCGTCCTTCATCTCGTCGAAGGAGGGGCAAACCCCGGTCTCCTTGATGCGGCCATTGATGAAGCTCAGGAGTTCGTGCTGCTTGCGGGTGAGCATGGCCCTCTCTTGTGTGGTGTTCGAGCGGCGTGCCCCTAGATATAGAACAAAACAAAAACGCGGATACATGTTCTAGTTTAGTTCTCGTGCCGGGTCAAGGACCAATTCCGGGCGCCAACCGCCGCGACTGCGGCGCGCCGTCAGGCCCCGCGCAGCCCCGACAGCGGGATCACCTCGGTCCAGTCGCCGGCCTTGGCCGGCGGCGCGTCGGGGGGCCGGCGCACCAGGCAGCCGGCCCGCGCCAGCGCCGAGATCATGGACGAGTCCTGCACCTCGAACGGGGTCGCCACCGGGGTGCCGTCTGCATCGTAGACGAGCTCGGCGCGCATGTAATCCTCGCGGAAATTGTTGCCGGCGAGGTCGCGGCCGAGCCGTGCCCGCATCATCGGCACACCGTCGCCGGGAAGGCCGAGCATGCGGTCGATGGCGGGACCCAGGAACAGGAGCGCGCAGACCAGGGCGGAGACCGGATTTCCGGGCAGGCCCATCACCGGCGTCCCTTCGAGCCTGCCGAACATGAGGGGTTTGCCGGGCTTCATGGCGATCTTCCAGAAATCGACCGTGAGCCCGGCCTCGCCCAGCACCTTCTGCACGAGGTCGTGGTCGCCGACCGAGACGCCGCCGGTGGTGACCAGGAGGTCGGCGCCCCTGGCGCCCGCCGCCAGCGTCCGGATCGAGGCCTCGTCGTCGCGGGCGATGCCGAGGTCCGCCGAGGCGCCTCCCCGGCTCTCGACGAAGGCGCCAAGGGCGGGGCCGTTGGAGCTCACGATCTGGTGGGGCCCCATGGGGTCGCCGGGGCGCACCACCTCGTCGCCGGTGGCGAGGATGGCGATGCGCGGCTTGCGCACGACCTCGAGCCACGGATGGTTCATGGCGGCGGCGAGGCCGATGTCCCGCGCCGTGAGCAGGGTCCCCGCGCGCAGGAGCACGTCGCCCTCGCGGAAGTCGATGCCGGCGTCGCGGATGTGCCGGCCGCGCCTGGCGGCCTCGCGCACGGTGACGCGGGGGAAGCCCATGTCGGTGTCTTCCTGGATGACGATGGCATCGGCGCCGGCGGGGACCGGCCCGCCGGTGAAGATGCGGACCGCTTTGCCGGTGGTCACGGTGCCCTCGAAGGCGCCGCCGGCGGGGGCCTCGCCCACGACCTCGAGGGTGGCCGGGACCCTGGTCACGTCCTCGGCGCGCACGGCATAGCCGTCCATGGCCGACACCGCCGCCGGCGGCTGGGTGCGTCGGGCGGCCAGGTCCCCGGCGAGCACCCGGCCGGTGGCGTCGGTGAGGGCGACGTTCTCGGCCGCCAGCCGCGCGAAGGCGCCGGTGACGCGCGCGCGGGCCTCGGCGACCGGAAGGAGATCAGCCACTGTCGTCCCCGGGCGCGTCCTCGCCCTCGGCCATATAGGTGCCCGAGCGCCCGCCCGCCTTGCGGATGAGGCGGATGTCGGTGATGCGCATGGCGCGGTCCGCCGCCTTGCACATGTCGTAGACCGTGAGGGCGGCCACCGCGACGGCGGTCAGCGCCTCCATCTCGACACCGGTGCGGGCCGTGACCTTGCAGGTGGCGGTGATGTCGATGGCGCTGGCGCCGTCGGACGCCTCGGCGAGATCCACGTCGACCGAGCTGAGGGGCAGCGGGTGGCACAGCGGGATCAGGTCTGGCGTGCGCTTGGCGCCCATGATCCCGGCGAGCCGCGCCACCGAGAACACGTCCCCCTTGGCAACGCCGCCGGCGCGTATGAGGCGAAGCGTTTTCGGCGACACCAGGACGCGGCCGCGGGCGGTGGCGGTGCGCTCGGTCACGTCCTTGCCGCCAATATCCACCATGCGGGCGTTGCCCTTCTCGTCGAGATGCGTGAGCTTGGCCATGTCAGCCTCCCACCGCGCTTGCGGGTCTTGTTCCCGGCGCCGCCAGCAGCGCCCGCACAGCGGCCGCCACGTCGGGCGCGCGCATCAGGGATTCGCCGACCAGGAAGCAGCGCGCGCCGGCCCGCGCCATGCGGGCGATGTCGCTTGGCCCGCCGATGCCGCTCTCGCAGACGAGGACGGCATCCTCCGGGGCGAGGGGAGCCAGCCGCTCGGTGACCGCGAGGTCGGTCGCGAGCGTGCCGAGGTCGCGGTTGTTGATGCCGATGAGCCCGGTCCCGAGCCTCGCCGCGCGGGCGAGCTCGGCCTCGTCATGGACCTCCGCCAGAACGTCCATGCCGAGGTCGCGCGCCACCGCCGCCAGCTCGTCGGCGAGCCCGTCCTCGATCGCGGTCAGGATCAGGAGCACGCAATCGGCGCCGAGCGCGCGGGATTCGGGGACCTGCCAGGGATCGACCATGAATTCCTTGCGCAGCACCGGCAGCGCGCCGGAGGCCCGGGCTGCCACGAGATGCTCGTCGCGGCCCTGGAAGTAGGGGCCGTCGGTGAGCACCGACAGGCAGGTTGCCCCTCCTTCCTCGTAGGCGCGGGCCAGGGCCGCCGGGTCGAAGTCGGCGCGGATCAGCCCCGCCGATGGGCTCGCCTTCTTGATCTCGGCAATGAGGCCGTAGCCGTTGGCCGCCCGCGCGGCCAGCGCCGCCCGGAACGGGCGCACCGGCGGCGCGGCGCGGGCCGCCGCCTCGATCACGGGGAGCGGCCGCGCGCCCTTGCGGGCCGCGACCTTCTCGCGAGTGCGCGCGCAGATTTCGGCGAGCTTCCCCGACATCGCGAAATCAGGCCTTGTTGGTGGTGGCGACGAGACCATCGAGCGCCTTGCGCGCCTTACCGGAATCGATGACCTCGGCGGCCATGCGGGCACCCGCCTGAAGGCCCTCGGCGCGGCCAGCGACCACCAGCGCGGCGGCGGCATTCAGCAGCACGATGTCGCGGTAGGGGCCGGGCTCGCCGGCCAGCATCGCGGTGACCGCGCCGGCGTTGAACCCGGCATCACCGCCCTTGAGTGCCTCGGGATCGGCGCGGGAAAGCTCCGCGTCCTCGGGCGCGACCTCGAAGGTGGTGACCTCGCCGTCGCGGAGCTCGGCGACGTAGGTCGCCCCGGTGGTGGTGATCTCGTCGAGCCCGTCGGAGCCGTGGACCACCCAGGCCCGCTCCGAGCCGAGCTGGCCCAGGACCCGCGCCATGGGTTCGATCCATTGGCGCTGGAACACGCCGATCAGCTGGCACCGCGTGCCGGCGGGGTTCGACAGCGGGCCCAGCAGGTTGAAGATGGTCCGCGTGCCGAGCTCGACCCGGGTCGGGCCCACGTGCCGCATGGCCGCGTGGTGGCGCGGCGCCATCAGGAAACCGATGTTGTTGACGGCCAGGCTCTCCTCGATCAGCGCCATGTCGGCATCGATGTTGACGCCGAGTGCGGCCAGCACGTCGGCCGAGCCGCATTTGGATGACAGCGCCCGGTTGCCGTGCTTGGCGACGGGCACGCCGGCACCGGCCACCACCAGGGCGGCGCCGGTGGAGATGTTGAACGTGCCGCGCGCGTCGCCGCCGGTGCCGCAGGTGTCGATGGCCCCCTCGGGCGCCTTCACGTGCAGGGCCTTGGCGCGCATGACCTTGGCGGCACCGGCGATCTCGTCCACGGTTTCCCCGCGCACCCTGAGGGCCATGAGGAAGGCCCCCATCTGGGAGGCCGTCGCGCCGCCCGACATGATGATCTCGAACGCCTCCTCGGCCTCTGCCCGGGCGAGGCTGCGTCCGTCCGCGACCCGGGCCACCAGCTCCTTGAAGTCCCTGGGTTCTCCGGTCATGCGGCGAGCCCCCCCTTGTCCGCGATGGTGAGGAAGTTCTTGAGCAGCCCGTGGCCGTGCTCGGAGGCGATGCTCTCGGGGTGGAACTGCACGCCGTAGACGGGATGGGCCCGGTGGCGCACGCCCATGATGAGTCCATCCTCGGTCTCGGCGGTGACCTCGAGGGAATCGGGCAGGCTCTCGCGCGCGATGATGAGGGAGTGGTAGCGGGTGGCCTCGAACGGCGAGGGGATGCCGGCGAACACGTCGGTGCCGCGATGGAGGATCCGGCTGACCTTGCCGTGCATGGGCGCCGGCGCCCGCACGATGCGGCCGCCGAAGGCCTGGCCGATGCACTGGTGCCCGAGGCACACCCCGAGGATCGGCCGCCGGCCCGCCGCCGCGGCGATGAGGTCGAGGCAGATGCCGGCGCGGTCGGGATCGCACGGGCCCGGCGAGAGGACGATGCCGTCGGCGCCGATGGCCAAAGCCTCCTCCACCGAGACCGCGTCGTTGCGGCGCACGGCGATCTCCGCGCCCAGTTCGCCCAGGTAGTGGACGAGGTTGTAGGTGAAGCTGTCGTAGTTGTCGATTAACAGAAACATTTCAACAACATATTGTTCGATTCTCAGGAACCGCCCGAGGCGCGGCCCACCCTTCTACCAGAGACCGGCGGTTGCGCCCAGCGCGCGGGCAAGAGATTACCCCTTGACCTTCTTCCAGAGGAAGGCCTTAGAGAGTGCCCATGTCGGAAGGTCATTCCAAGCATCGGGCAGGGGATCGCCGCGGTTCCGGCGCCCCGGACGCCTCCCATGGGGATGCCGCCGCCGCAGGCGAGGTTTCCCGTCGCTCCCATCACGGCCATCCGCCCGACCGGGCCGTCGTCCCAGCGGAGACGGGCAGCTGGACCTGTCCCATGCATCCGGAGGTGAGCAGCGCTACCGCCGGCGCCTGTCCCAAATGCGGTATGGCGCTGGAACTGGCGCATCCTGCTGCTCCCGTCGGAAAGGTGATCTACACCTGTCCCATGCATCCGGAGATCCGGCAGGACGGGCCGGGGAGCTGTCCCATCTGCGGCATGGCGCTGGAACCTGTGAGCGTTGCCGCCGACGAGGCGCCCAACCCGGAGCTCCTCGACATGACGCGCCGGTTCTGGGTCTCCCTCGCCCTGACGGTGCCGCTCCTTGTTCTCGCCATGGGCGAGATGGTGCCGGGCCGGCCGGCCGGGGGTCTCGTCTCGCCGGCGGCGGACCGGTGGATCCAGTTCGCGCTGGCGAGCCCGGTGCTGCTGTGGGGGGGCGCACCGTTCTTCGTGCGCGGCTGGGCCTCCGTCGTCCACCGCAGCCTCAACATGTTCACCCTGATCGCCATGGGCACCGGGGTGGCCTACCTGTTCAGCGCCGTGGCCGTGATCGCGCCGGGGATTTTCCCCGCCGCCTTCCGGGGCCATGGCGGCACGGTCGAGGTCTATTTCGAGGCCGCCGCCGTCATCGTCACCCTGGTGCTGTTGGGGCAGGTGTTGGAGCTCAGGGCGCGCTCGCGCACCTCGAGCGCGATCCGGCAGCTGCTCGATTTGGCGCCGAAGATGGCGCGCCGCATCGGTGCCGACGGTCGCGAGGAGGACGTGCCGCTCGGTCGCGTCGCCATCGGTGACCGGCTTCGCGTGCGGCCCGGCGAGAAGGTCCCCGTTGATGGCGTGGTGGAGGAGGGGGCCAGCGCCGTCGACGAATCGATGATGACGGGCGAATCGTTGCCGGTGGAGAAACATCCCGGCGACCGGGTCACCGGTGCCACGCTGAACGGCACCGGCACGCTGGTGATCCGGGCCGAGAAGGTGGGCGCCGACACACTGCTCGCCCGCATCGTGCAGATGGTGTCGGACGCCCAGCGCAGCCGGGCCCCGATCCAGCGTCTCGCCGACGTGGTCTCGGCCTGGTTCGTGCCGGCGGTGGTCGCCACCGCCGCCGTCACGTTCGTCGTCTGGGCCGTCATCGGGCCGCCGCCGGCCCTGGCCTATGCCGTGGTCAACGCCGTTGCGGTGCTGATCATCGCCTGCCCCTGCGCCTTGGGGCTCGCCACCCCCATGTCGATCATGGTCGGTACCGGGCGTGGGGCCCAATCGGGCGTGCTCTTCCGCGATGCCGAGGCCCTGGAGGTGCTGGAGGAGGTCGACACCCTGGTCTGCGACAAGACGGGAACGCTCACCGAGGGCAGGCCCCGGCTCACCGCGGTGGAGGCGGCGGAGGGGAACGATCGCGACGAGGTCCTGCGCCTTGCGGCGTCCCTCGAGCGCGGCAGCGAGCACCCGCTGGCCGCCGCCATCGTCGCCGGGGCGGAAAGCAAGGGACTGACCCTGGACGGGGCCGCCGACTTCAAGGCGGTCACCGGCAAGGGCGTGACCGGCACCGTCGCGGGTCATGGCGTGGCCCTCGGCAACGCCGCCCTGATGGCGGAGATCGACGTCGACGTGCGGGCCCTCGATCGATCGGCCGCCGCGCTCCAGGCCGAGGGACAGACGGCCATGTACGTGGCCGTCGATAGTCAAGCGGCGGGCTTGGTGGCGGTCGCCGATCCGATCAAGGAGACCAGCGCGGAAGCCGTGCGACTGCTGGTCGGGGACGGGGTGCGCATCGTCATGCTGACCGGCGACAATCTGCGCACCGCCAAGGCGGTGGCATCGAATCTCGGCATCGACGACGTGCGGGCGGACGTCCTGCCCCAGGAGAAGGGCGAGATCGTCAAGGCGCTCCAGGCCGAGGGTCGCATCGTCGCCATGGCCGGGGACGGCGTCAACGATGCCCCGGCCTTGGCCCAGGCCCATGTCGGCATCGCCATGGGCACCGGGACGGATATCGCCATGGAGAGCGCCGGCGTGACTCTGGTCAAGGGGGACCTGCGCGGCATTGCCCGGGCCCGGCGCCTATCGCGCGCGACCATGGGCAACATCCGCCAGAACCTGTTCTTCGCCTTTGCCTACAATACCCTCGGCATCCCCGTCGCCGCGGGCGTCCTCTATCCCTGGTTCGGGCTGCTGCTGTCGCCGATCATCGCCGGTGCGGCCATGAGCCTGAGCTCGGTCTCGGTGATCGGCAACGCCCTCAGGCTCAACCGGGTTCGCCTTTAGCGAAGGACCGGAAGGAAGGACCGCAGCCCGGTGCGCGCGCCGAGACACCGCTACCGCCTTCCATGGAGGCAAGGCGTGCAGGGCCGCCGGTTGGCTGTCGCGATCGGCGCGGTGGCGCTGGCGTTGGGCCTCGCCGTCGGCGCCGTGGTCGGTTGGCATGCCGAGCGGGCCGGGCCCGACTCCGGCCCGGTCGCGGCCGATCGCGGAACCGGCGAGGCGCGCTCGGCGCCGGAGTCCATGGAAGTGCCGGAGCCCGTTTCGCCGAGCGGGGAGGGCAGGGCGGCGGCTTCCGGCGCCGGTCCCGGAGGCGGGCAGGTCGCGGCGCTGCCGAAACTACCCTCGGGCGCCGATCTCGCGGGTCTGCCGGCGTGGCGCCGTCACGCCGCCCCCTTCGCGCCGGTGCGGGGCCGGCCGCGGATCGCCGTCGTCATCGACGATCTCGGGCTCGATGCGGCGCGGACCGAGCGCGTGATCGAGCTGCCGGCGCCTTTGACCCTGGCCTTCCTGCCCTACGGCCCCGATCTCGGCGCCCGGACCGCGCGGGCGCGGGCACGCGGCCACGAGCTCCTGGTTCACGTCTCCATGGAGCCCGAGGGGGGCTCGGCCGATCCCGGTCCCCACGCGCTCGGGGTCGGGCAGGGGCCGGAGCAGATTCGCGCGCGCCTCGATTGGGCGCTCGGCCGCTTCGCGGGCTATGTGGGGATCAACAACCACATGGGCAGCCGCTTCACCTCCGATCCCGAGGGCATGGCCGTGGTCCTCGGCGAGCTCAAGGCGCGGGGCCTGCTGTTCCTGGATTCGCGCACGACCGCGGCGACGGTCGGCTATGCCCTCGCCCGCGCGGCCGGCATCCCGGCGGCGGAGCGCAAGGTCTTCCTCGACCGGACGCCCGCGCGCGATGCCGTGGACGCGCAGCTCGCCGAGGTCGAGAGGCTGGCCCGGCGCGACGGTGCCGTCATCGCCATCGGCCATCCCCATGACGCGACGATCGAGGCCCTGGCGGCCTGGTTTCCCGGCCTCGCGGAGAAGGGGCTGCAGGCGGCGCCGGTCTCGGCCGTGGTCCGGCATCGATCGGTGCGGACGGCACCGGCCGGCAAGCCGTGACCCGCTTCGCGCAGGTCGGCTCGGCACCGGCGGGGGCCTGGCCCCGGGCGCCGTTCCTATCCGGTGCGCATCCGGCGTTCCAGGACCGACTTCAGGACCACGGCGCTGTTGCGCTCGCCGTCGCGGGCCGCGAACAGGAGCGTGACCGGCCCCTTCGCGGCCTGCGCGAGCAGCCGGTCGACGAGGTCGCGCCTGCCGGCGAGCTCGACCCGGTACCGTTGGCGGAACTCGGGCCAGCGATCGGGGACATGGCCATACCAGCGGCGCAACCCATCGCTTGGGGCGACGTCCTTCAGCCACGCGTCGAGCGCAGCCCTGTCCTTGGAGAGTCCGCGCGGCCACAGACGCTCGACCAGGACGCGATGGCCGTCCTCCCGCGCGGGAGGGTCGTAGATGCGCTTCAGCCGTATCCGCGCCATGACGGTATCGGTCGGACGCACCCGCGTCCAGCGGACGTGGCCGTGTGATTACGGCCTGACCTCGACGTAGTTCACGACCCTCTTCACGCCCTCGGTCTTGCGCGTGACCTCGAGCGCCTTATCCAGCTCCTCCCGGGAGCGCGCCCGTCCGATCAGGAACACGGTCGAAAACGAATCGACCGCCACGCGGAAGTTCACGTCGGCGATCACGCGCGTGCCCACCAGTTCGAGTCCCACCTTGACATCGAGGGCCAGCGCGTCGGCCCAGTCGAGCATTTCCTTCTCGCGCCGCTTCTGCTCCTCTTCCGACATGTAGCGCACGTGCCAGTAGAGCTTCTTGACACCGGGAACTTTCTTCGTCTCGGCGAGGAACTTCTCGTACAGCGCCTTGTCGTCGAACAGTCCGGTCACCAGGAGCCTCTGCTCGTAGATCTCCGTCGAAGCCTTGATGGTGCCGAGGTCGGCCATGATGCCGTTGACCGCGAGCACGATCTCGTTGTCCTTGACGATGTCGTCGGCCGAGCGCGCCTCGATGGCGCGGTCCACGAGGGTCTTGGGGGCGGTCAGGATGTCGAGGACCTGGGCGGGGGCGGTCCCCGCGCCGATGCCCCATGCGATTACGGCCGCGAGGAGAAGCGAAGTGGGTTTGCTGGGCATGGGCCTGGCCTCCCTGACGTGATGGGGACGACGCGGGAATCTAGCACAGCTTGCGCACCGGGAAAGGTCCGCCGGAATCCTTTGGTTCGGCGGTGGTTTGCCGGCTACCGCCCGGCGGAGGCGAACTTGACCGCTTCCTCGGCGGCGCGGATCAGGGCGCGGGCCTTGTTGCAGCTTTCCTGGTATTCGGCCTCGGGGTCCGAATCGGCGACGATGCCGCCTCCGGCCTGGACGTACATGGTGCCGTCCTTCACCACCGCGGTACGCAGCGCGATGCAGTGGTCCATGGAACCGTTGGCCGCGAAGTAGCCGACCGAGCCGCCGTAGATGCCGCGGCGCGCGCACTCCAGCTCGTCGATGATCTCCATGGCGCGGACCTTGGGCGCGCCGGAGACGGTGCCAGCGGGGAAGCCGGCGATGAGCGCATCCAGCGCATCGAGGCCTTCGGCGATCTCCCCCTCCACGTTGGAGACGATGTGCATGACGTGGGAGTAGCGCTCTATCACCATCCGCTCGTTCACGCGGACGGTGCCGGTGCGCGCCACCCGTCCGACGTCGTTGCGCCCGAGATCGAGGAGCATCAGGTGCTCGGCGATCTCCTTGGGGTCCGCCAGCAGGTCGTCCTCGAGCCGCTTGTCCTCGGCGGCGGTCGCGCCGCGCGGACGGGTCCCGGCGATGGGGCGGATGGTGACCGTGCCGTCGCGCAGGCGCACCAGGATCTCGGGGCTCGAGCCCACCACCGCGAAGGCGCCGAAGTCGAGGAAGAACAGGAATGGCGACGGGTTGAGCCGCCGGAGCGCGCGGTAGAGGGCGATGGGCGGCAGGGTGAACGGCACCGAGAACCGCTGGGAAGGCACCACCTGCAGGATATCGCCGGCGAGGATGTAGTCCTTCGCCTTGCGTACCATGGCGTGATACGCCTCGCGCGCGGTGTTGGAGACGGGCACCGGCGGCGGCGATGCCGTGTCGGAGGTGGTGAGCGAATGGTCGAGGGGCGCGGCCAGCGCCTCCACCATCTCCGACAGCCGGCCCACCGCCTCGTCGTAGGCGGCCGGGGCCCCGTCCGCGCCGGCGGACCAGACCGGGGTGATCAGGGTCACCACGTCCTCGATGTTGTCGAAGATGGCGATCACGGTCGGCCGCAGGAACAGCCCGTCGGGCACTCCCAGGGTATCGGGATTGCCGTCCGGCAGCCGCTCCATCAGCCGCACCGTGTCGTAGCCCATGTAGCCGAACAGTCCGGCGGCCATGGGCGGGAGCTCGGCCGGCGTGTCGAGTGCGGATTCGGCGAGGAGCACGCGCAGGGACTCGAGGGTCGGGGCGGGACAGGGCTCGAAGGCGTCCGGGGACTCCACGGCCCGGCGGTTGATCTCCGCCCGCTCCCCGCGGCACCGCCAGACGAGGTCGGGCCTGAGGCCGATGAAGGAATAGCGCCCGCGCACGGCGCCGCCTTCGACCGATTCGAACAGGAAGCTCATGGGCGCGCCGCGGGCGAGCTTGAGGAAGGCCGAGACCGGCGTCTCGAGGTCGGCGACCAGCCGCGTCCACACCAGTTGCGCGCGTCCGTCACCGTGCGCGCGTCCGAAGGCGCGGCGGTCGGGACGGACGTCCATGGCCTAGGAGCGTTCCCTCAAGACCGCGGGGTAGGTCTTGATGGAGAAGCGGGTCCTGAGCGCGCCCACGAACTGCTGGAACAGGTCGCCGGCGATGGCCTGGCGGAGTTCATCATCGATGGCGGCGGCGGCTTCGGAGACCTCGCGCTGGCTGGGCGGCTGGATCTCGGTGAGCGCGGCGACCACGAAGCCGCCCGGGCCCTCGGCCATCTTGGCCTCGCCCGGCTTCAGTCCGAACAGCTTGTCCATCAACGCCGCCGGAAGGCCGCTCTCGGCGTCGTGGGTCAAGCGGGTGAAGGGCTCGGACGTCGTCACCTTGAGCTTCTCCGCGCGGGCGATGTCCTCGATCTTTTCGCCCTTGCCCAGGCGGTCAAGGATCGCCGCGGCCCGGCGCTCGGACGCCTTGACGCGGGCCTCCTCCTTCCAGGCGACCGTGATCCCCTCCCGAATCCGATCGAGCGGGCGCACCGATGCCGGGGCCACCTTGTTCACGTGGAGGATGAAGAAACCGCCACCTTCGGTTTCGGTGAGCTGGCTGTCCTGGCCCTCGGAAGTCTCGAACGCCGCGCGGACGAAGTCGCCGCCCTTGGGCAGGTTCTCCAAGGGCTCGCCCTGGGCGTCGCGGCCGCGGGAATCGATGGCCGGGATGCGCCGCGCCTTGAGGTTGAGCTGGCCCGCGATCTGCTCCAGCGAATTGCCAGCGGCGAGGGCATCCTCGATGCGGTTGGTGAGCGCGTAGATGGCCTCGGAGGCCTCCCGGGTGGCGATCTCCCGGCGGAGCTGATCGCGCACCTCCTCCATCGGCTGGACGCGGCCCTCCTGCGCGCCCTTGACCCTGATCACGTGCCAGCCGAGCGCGGTCTTCAGGGGACCGGCAAACTGCCCCTCCGCCAGCTCGAAGGCCGGCCCGGCGAGCTCGGGCAGCATGTCGGACTTCTCCAGCCAGCCGAGGTTGACGGGACTGAGGGGCTTGCCGTCCTCGGTGGCTGCCTCCGCCAGCGACTTGCCCGATTTCAGGGCTTGGGCCGCGGCCCGCGCCGCCGCCTCGGTGCGGAACACCACCTGCTCGATCTCGCGCCGGTCGCGGGTGGTGAATTGATCGATTCGTTCCTGGTAGGCCTGCTGCAGCCGCTCCTCCGAAACGCGGATCTCATCGGCCATGAGCGACGGGTTGAGGTCCAGATAGGTGACGTCCCGGTATTCCGGCGCCCGGAACCGGGCGGCATTGGCTTCGTAGAAGGCCTCGATCTCGGCGGGGGTGGGCTCGGCTACCGCCTCGGCGGGGCCGGCGGGGACCACCACCGAGGCGGCGAGGCGCTTCTCGGAGCGGAACCGCACCAGCGGATCGATCATCGCCGACGGCGCGATCGTGTTGGCTTCCACGGCCTGGTTGAGCTGGGCAGCCGTCAGATCGCGCTTGAGGGCGGTGACGTAGTATTCCTCGGTCATGCCGGCGCGCGACAGCGCCTGGAAGAAGATCGACCGGTCGAACTGGCCGCGCGCGTTAAAGAACGTCCGGTCGGAGGTGATCCGCTGCGCCACCATCTCGTCGGACACGGCGATTCCCATCTCGCGGGCGGCGAGCATGACGACGGTGCGGTCGATCATGCTGTCGAGTACCTGGGCGGTGACGCCCATGCGCATGGCCTCGTCGCGGTCCAGCCTGCCGCCGAACAGGGGCTGGAGGCGATTCACCTCGTCGCGGACCGCCTCGCTGACCTGTGAGCGGGTGAGCTTGACGCCGTCGATCTCCGCCACGGCGGGGTCGCGCTCCCCGAAGAAGATGTCGTTGATCCCCCAGATGGCGAAGCTGACGATCAGCAAGCCCAGCAGGATCTTGATGACCCAGGAACTGGCCTGATTGCGAAGGGCTTGGAGCATGTCGGAACAACGCCCGCCAAGTCATTGAATCCGAACGCGAGTTCTTCCCGTCGGCAGTGCCCGCGTCGACCGGCGGCATCATAGGAGGGGGTCCACGCCCCTGCAACAGCGGATTGCCGGGCAACGAACCTTTGACCAAGGCGGAGGCCGTGTTAAACAGCCCGCACTTCCCACTGCTGGAGACGACCTTGTCCGGTCCGAGACCCCTGATCGCGGGGAACTGGAAGATGAACGCCGGGGACGCGGCGGGGATCGCGTTGGCCCGGGCGGTGATCGAGGGGGCGGGATCGGAAACCCTCGGTTGCGATCTCCTGCTGTGTCCGCCGGCGGTGATCCTGGCCGAGGTGGCCCGCCTCGCCGGCGGCTCCGCGGCGGCGGTCGGCGGCCAGGACTGCCACGCCGAGGACGCCGGCGCCCATACCGGCGATCTGTCGGCGATCATGCTCCGTGAGGCGGGAGCGAGCTTCGTCATCGTCGGTCATTCCGAACGCCGTGCCGGGCACGGGGAGACCGACGCCATGGTCCGGGCCAAGGCCGAGGCCGCGCACCGCGCCGGGCTCACCGCCATCGTCTGCATCGGCGAGACCGAGGGCGAACGCGCCGCCGGCAAGACCCTCGACGTGCTGGCCCACCAGGTCGGGGGCTCGGTGCCCGCCGGGGCCGGGGCCGCCGATACCGTGATCGCCTACGAGCCGGTATGGGCCATCGGCAGCGGGCGGACGCCCTCGCCGGGGGAGGTGGCGGAGGCCCACGCCCATATCCGCGCGAGGCTGGCGGGCCGCGTGGACTCGGCCGCCGAGGTCCGCATCCTGTACGGGGGTTCGGTCAAGCCCGACAATGCCGGGGCGATTCTGGCCCTTGGGGACGTGAACGGGGCCCTGATCGGCGGCGCCAGCCTCGACGCGGCCGCCTTCCTCGCCATCGCCCGACTGTGCCGCTGAGGGGCCGGGCGCGCCCGACGCGCCGGCGATGGCGCGGGGTCCGGTGATTCGGCCCTTTAAATCGGGACGCGATGGCCTTATGTTCTGGCCGGGTTCCGGCGCGCCATGACCACGATACTCCTCGTCATCCACCTGTTTCTCGCCATCGGTTTGGTGATCGCCATTCTGCTGCAACGCTCGGAGGGGGGTGCGCTCGGCATCGGCGGTTCGGGCGGCGGCATGATGACGAGCCGCGGCCAGGCCAATTTCCTGACCCGCGCTACCGCCGTTCTCGCCGCGGCCTTCATCGCGACCTCCATGATATTGGCGATTCTCGCCGGCCAGGCGCGCCAGCCGCGCTCGGTCCTGGACAGCGTTCCCGACCGGCCCGCGCCCACGGCGCCGGCGCCGGCAACGCCGGGTCAGCCGGCCGCCCCGCTGGGGCGGTGAGCGGACGCCTGTGAGGCGGCGCGGCGACGGCGGGGCGGCGAGGATGAGCCGCCCCGACTCACATTGGGGCGCAAGTTTTCAATCGGTGGGAGCGGGCCGTTGATGTATTGTGAGGGCCCATGACGCGGTTCATATTTATTACCGGCGGCGTCGTGTCCTCCCTCGGCAAGGGTCTCGCCTCGGCTGCGCTCGGGGCCCTCCTCCAGGCCCGCGGCTTCAAGGTCCGGCTCCGCAAGCTCGATCCCTATCTCAACGTCGATCCAGGGACCATGTCGCCGACCCAGCACGGCGAGGTCTATGTCACCGACGACGGCGCCGAGACCGATCTCGACCTCGGCCATTACGAGCGATTCACCGGCGTGCCGTCCCGCCAGTCGGACAACGTGACCACGGGACGCATCTATTCGACCGTGATCGCGCGCGAGCGCCACGGCGACTACCTCGGCGCTACGGTCCAGGTGATCCCCCACGTCACCGACGCTATCAAGGAGTTCATCGCGGCCGATTGCGGGGATGCCGACTTCGTCCTGTGCGAGATCGGTGGCACGGTCGGCGACATCGAGGGGCTGCCCTTCCTCGAGGCTATCCGCCAGTTCGGCAACGAGGTCGGGCCCGAACGCGCCATGTACGTGCATCTCACCCTGCTGCCCTACATCGCCACCGCCGGCGAGCTCAAGACCAAGCCGACCCAGCATTCGGTGAAGGAGCTGCTCGGCGTCGGCATCCAGCCCGATATCCTGCTCTGCCGCTGCGACCGCGAGATTCCGGCCGACGCGCGGCGCAAGATCGCGCTGTTCTGCAACCTGCGTCCGGAACGGGTGATCCCGGCGCTCGATGTCGACACCATCTACCAGGTGCCGGTCGCCTATCACGCCCAGGGCTTCGACATCGAGGTCTGCCGCCATTTCGGCCTGGAGGCGAAGGAGCCGGACCTGACCGGCTGGCACCACATCGTCGAGCGCGTGCGGGCGCCGGAAGGCGAGGTGTCGATCGCCGTCGTCGGCAAGTACACCTCGCTTCTCGACTCCTACAAGTCGCTGGCCGAGGCGCTGACCCATGGCGGCATCGCCAACAACGCGCGCGTCAACCTGCGCTGGCTCGAATCCGAGGACGCCGTGCACCACCTCGAGGACGTCCACGGCATCCTGGTGCCGGGCGGCTTCGGCGAGCGCGGCTCGGAAGGCAAGATCCGCGCCGCCGGCTTCGCGCGCGAAAAGAAGATTCCGTTTTTTCGGCATCTGCTTCGGCATGCAGATGGCCTGCATCGAGGCCGCCCGCAACCTTGCC
>DASWKZ010000223.1:0-3821 GCA_036396355.1 Alphaproteobacteria bacterium | reverse complement strand
GAGCAGGAGGGCGTGCTCCTTGTCCGCCTCGACGTGTTCCTCGTTGGAATATTGCTTGCGCATGGGGATGCCCAGCTCGCGCTCGAGCTTCTCGCCGAGACGGCGCGACAGGCAGCCACCCCGGATGATGTCCTCCGAGTTGGAATACTCGAGGGCGGCAGAGGCGGCAAAAGCTTCGAGCCAAGGAGAATTCTGGGCCAGGCGCATCCATGCGTAGGAGCATGTCAGCGTGCCGTCGAGCGTCGGCGCGGTGTAGTAGTCCCTGGGGGTGAGGCCGAGGGATTCGCCCTGCTTGACGGCGAGCTCGTAATGGTTGGCACCGCCCCGCGCTTTGACGCCGCCGAGCTCCTCCTCCTCGTGCTCCCAGACGAGCTTCTTGACCGGGAGCGGGGAGGACGCCTGAACGTAGCCCCAGCAGTCGCGCCGATTGAGGTTGAATTGTGCATGCTGCAGGAAGAACTGCTGGGCACCCTTGAGGGTGAACGGTGCCGCGAACATCCGCCGATAGGCGTCGGATTCGAACTGAGCGTTGGCGAGGGCTGTGAGTTCGGCCCCGAGAGCCTTGACCGCCATCCTGTTCGTGCCCTTGCCCGTCGCTGCCATCGCGGTCTCCCTGGTGAATGCTCCTGACCATGGGGAGAATACCCAAGATCGGGCGAATCCGGAATGCCGCCCAGTTCCGTCCGCCACGCACGGGGAATGTCCAGGAGCCGCGTGGGCCTCCTTCCAGGACAGCCCGGGGAGGTTGAACCTTGGGAATGGTTTGCCTGCCTGCCCAGACTGCGCGAAGGGCCATGTGCGTCAAGATTTGCACTGATGGCCGTGGGGATCGGCGTTAAACTGAGGCCCCTTACAATACGGTCCGCCTCCGCGACCGGGCCAGCATCGGAGCAAGGACCGTGATTGGGTAGTCTGTCGGTGTGGGGGGAGATCGTGACGGAAATAGGAGCTTATCGTCCGAGGGACTGGAGTAGCCATCCGCCGCATCTTCAGGAATCCTACAGATCCACGGTGCTGCGCGCACCTCGCAAGCGCCTCGTGCCCTTGCCCCAGACCCTGTCGGAGCTGACCGGGCCGATCTACGGGCACGAGGCGGTGCTGGACATCGACGGCGATCTGACCCGCAACGGTGTGGTTGATGGCCCGCCACTGGGTGAACGCATCATCGTCACCGGCAGGGTCGTCGACGAGGACGGCCGGCCTCTTCCGGACACCCTGATCGAGGTCTGGCAGGCCAATTCGGCCGGGCGCTATATCCATGCGGCCGATAACCATGATGCGCCACTGGACCGCAATTTCTTCGGTACCGGCCGCTTCGTTACTGGGCCCGACGGGCGCTACCGGTTCGTCACCATACGGCCCGGGGAGTATCCGTGGCCCAATCACGAGAAGGCGTTCCGGCCGGCCCATATCCATTTCTCCCTGTTTGGGCCGAGCTTCGTCACTCGTCTTGTTACCCAGATGTATTTCCCCGGCGATCCGCTCCTTCCCTTCGACCCGATCTTCAACGGCGTGCCCGACGCCGCCGCCCGTCAGCGCCTCATCGCGCGCTATTCGGTCGAAGCGACGGAGGCGGATCGGGCGCTCGGCTACGAGTTCGACATCGTCCTGCGCGGGCGGTGCGCGACACCGATGGAGGGTTGATCGGTGGCCGGGCAGACGCCGTCGCAGACCATTGGCCCATACTTCGCCTATGTCCTCACGCCCGAGCCCTACGGACGCAGGGGGATCGCGGACAACCGCCTGACCACGCCCGCGACCCTGGGGCCGAGGATTCGCATCGTGGGAAGGCTGCGTGACGGAATGGACCAGCCGGTCGAGGATGCCCTGATCGAGATCTGGCAGGCCAACGCCGCGGGCCGGTACCGGCATCCCGCCGATGACCGGGACGACGTGCCTGTCGATCCGGCCTTCACGGGATTCGGGCGGTGCCGGACCGGCGGGGACGGCGGCTTCGAATTCCAAACCGTCAAGCCCGGCCGCGTTCCCGGCCGCGGTAACCGTCTGCAGGCGCCCCATATCGGGGTCATCGTCCAGGCCCGCGGGTTGCAGGTCCCCGCGTTCAGTCGAATCTATTTCTCCGATGAGGCCCCGGCGAACGGGGAGGACTTGGTACTCTCCTCGGTCGAGGAGGAGCGCCGGGGGACCCTGATCGCGCGGCGCGAGGAGGCCGAGGGCGGCCCGGTCTACCGCTTCGACATCTACCTCCAGGGCGAGCGAGAGACGGTTTTCTTCGATGCGTGAAGCGGCGGCGCCCACTTGAAGCCAATGGCCACGATCTGCACCATATCCGAGGCAATCCGCGACCTACTCCACGACGGCGACGTGGTGGCCATGGAGGGTTTCACGCACCTTATCCCCCATGCCGCCGCCCACGAGGTCATGCGCCAGGGCCGCCGCGACCTGACTTTGGTGCGGATGACCCCCGATCTCATCTACGATCAGCTGATCGGGATGGGCTGCGCACGCAAGCTCGTCTTCTCCTGGGGCGGGAACCCGGGGGTGGGCTCGCTGCATCGCTTCCGCGATGCCATCGAGAGGTGCTGGCCCAGGCCGCTCGCCCTCGAGGAGCGCAGCCATGCCGATCTCGCCAACGCCTATGTGGCGGGGGCATCGGGTCTGCCGTTCGCGGTGCTGCGGGGTTACGCCGGCTCGGACATGCCCGAGCATACCGGCAGCATCAAGTTCATCTCGTGTCCCTTTACAGGCGAACGACTGGCGGCGGTGCCGGCGATCCGCCCCGACGTGACCGTCATCCACGCCCAGAAGGCCGATCGCCGTGGAAACGTGCTGCTTTGGGGTATCATCGGCGTGCAAAAGGAGGCCGTGCTCGCCGCTAGGCGCGCAGTCGTCACGGTGGAGGAGATCGTCGACGATCTCGAATCCCCGCCCAACGCTTGCGTCCTGCCGCACTGGACGGTGACCGCGGTCTGTCCCGTCCCGTTCGGTGCGCATCCGTCCTATGCCCACGGCTATTACGACCGTGACAACCGCTTCTATACTGCCTGGGATTCGATCTCCAGGGATCGCGAGACATTCACCGCGTGGATGCAGCGCCACGTTCTGGAAACCAGGGATAATGTGGAGTACCGCAGAATTCTCTCGGAAGATGGTGCTGGGGGTGGTGTTCCATGACCGATGGCTTCACCACGAGCGAAATGATGACCGTGGCAGCGGCCCGGATGCTGCACGACGGCGCCGTCTGCTTCGTCGGGATTGGTCTTCCTTCGACTGCCGCCAATCTCGCGCGGCTGACCCATGCGCCGGAGACAGTGCTGATCTACGAATCGGGCCCCATCGGCGCCAAACCGTCGGTATTGCCGCTCTCGATCGGGGATGGGGAGCTCGCCCAGACCGCGGATACGGTCGTCTCTACGCCCGAGATCTTCCGCTACTGGCTTCAGGGCGGACGCATCGACGTGGGCTTCCTCGGCGCCGCCCAGATCGACCGCTTCGCGAACCTGAACACCACGACCATCGGGCCCTACGATTCGCCGAGGGTTCGGCTGCCGGGCGCCGGTGGTGCACCCGAGATCGCGGCCCTGGCGGGCGAGGTGCTGATTATTCTCAACCACGAGCGCCGCGCCTTCGTCGACAAGCTGGACTTTGTCACCACCGCCGGATTCCTCGACGGCTATGATGCCCGCGCGCGGGCGGGGCTCCCGGGGAAGGGCCCGACCGCGGTGATCACCGATCTTGGCATCCTGCGCCCGGATCCCGAATCCAAGGAGCTCGTGGTGACCGACCTTCATCCGGGGGTCAGACCCGATCAGGTCCGGGAGAGGACCGGCTGGGACGTGCGCTTCGCCAACGATCTCCGA
>DASWKZ010000222.1:0-2254 GCA_036396355.1 Alphaproteobacteria bacterium | reverse complement strand
CGCGCCACCGCATGGACGCGGCCGGCGCGCGGTCGGTGACCTCGCCGCCGCCCTTGCCCTCGCCCTGGCGCTGGGCGCCACGGCGGCGCTGCCGGCCTGCACCGAGATGCAGGAGCGCGGCGCCGAGCGCCCGGCGGGCGCGGCGGCGGGCACCGAGCTTGCCACCGACCCGCGCGGGCCGACCGGGGACCGCGAATCGGGCCGTATCCCGATGACGGGCGACGACGACGCGCGCATGACCGCCGAGCGCGACGTCACCCGCGGCACCGGCGTGTTCCTCGGCCGGGCGCGGCCGCAGGCCCGGGCCTACCGGGAGCCCTCGGGCGACATCACGCTGAACTTCGTCAACGCCGATGTCGCCGAGGTGGTGCGCGCGGTGCTCGGCGGCATCCTCAGCGTCAATTTCGTCATCGATCCCGCCGTCAGGGGCATGATCACGCTGCAGACCAGCAGGCCGATCCCGCGCCCGGCGGTGTTGCCGGCCCTCGAGAACGCGCTGGCCGTGAACGGCATCGCCCTCGTCGCCAGCCCCGAGCTCTACCGGGTGGTGCCTCTCGCCAAGGCGGCTCAGCAGGGGGCGCCGCTCAGCATCAGCGGAGCGGCGCGCGACACCCGGGCGGGGTTCGGCGTGCGCATTGTCCCGCTCAAATACGTCTCCGCCGCCGAGATGGAGAAGATCCTCGCGCCGCTCGCCTCCCAGGGGACCATCGTCCGCGTCGATGCCGCCCGCAACCTCCTGATCCTCGCCGCGCCGCGCCAGGAGCTCGAGGCGCTGGAGGAGACCATCGCCGTGTTCGACGTCGACTGGCTCGCAGGCCTGTCGCTGGCGGTGCTGCCGCTCGAATTCGTCGACCCCGAGACCCTGGTCAAGGAGATCGACGCCATCCTCGGCGAGGATCCGGCGAGCCCGCTCAAGGGGGTGCTGCGCTTCGTGCCGCTCAAGCGCCTCAACGCCGTGCTCGCGATCTCCACCCAGCCCGAGTATCTGGCCCGGGCCGAGGCGCTGGTGGAGAAGCTCGACAAGGGCGGCACCGGCGCCGAGCGGCAGCTCTTCGTCTATTACGTCCAGAACTCCGACGCCGAAGAGATCGCCGGCACGCTTTCGAGCCTGTTCGGCGGCGGGGCGGCCGCCGGCCGCGACCGGCGCGACCTGCGCGACACCCTGGCGCCCCAGCTCGAGCCCGCCCGCGTGCCCATCCGCGAATACGCGCCGGGACCCCAGGGCCAGCTCCCGCCGGGCGCGGCGCCGGTCCAGGCCGGGGCGGCCGAGGCCGCCGCCGAAGCGCGGCGGCCGTCGTCCACCATGGCGCAGCGCCGGCCGACCCCGCCGGGGAGCGCGGCGGCGCTCACCATCGGCGACTCCGAAGACATCCGCATCGTCGCCGACCGCGCCAACAACGCCATCCTGGTGTGGGCGTCCCCGGCCGACTACCGCATGGTGCGCTCGGTCCTGGAGAGGCTCGACGCGGTGCCCCTCCAGGTGCTGATCGAGGCCACCATCGCCGAGGTCACTTTGAACGAGAGCCTGCGCTACGGCCTGCAGTGGTTCTTCCGCTCGGGCGAGAGCTCGCTGACGCTGTCCGGCGGCGAGACCGGCACCATCGCGCCGACCTTCCCGGGGTTCTCCTATTTCCTCAACGGCGCCGACGTGAAGATCATCCTCGATGCGCTGGAGAGCGTGACCGACCTCAACATCATCTCCTCGCCGCAGCTGATGGTGCTCGACAACCAGACGGCGATGCTGCAGGTGGGCGACCAGGTCCCGATCCTGATCCAGCAGTCCCAGAGCACCATCGATCCCGACGCGCCCATCGTCAACTCGATCCAGTACCGGGATACCGGCATCATCCTGCGGGTGACGCCGCGGGTGAACGCCGGCGGCCTCGTCTCCATGACCATCGAGCAGGAGGCGAGCCAGGTCTCCGACACCACGACCACGGAAGGCATCTCGTCACCCACCTTCCAGCAGCGCCTCATCTCCAGCACGGTGGCGGTGCAGAGCGGGGATACCGTGGTCCTCGGCGGCCTCATCCAGGACACCCGCGACCAGTCGGAGAGCGGCGTGCCGATCCTGCGCAGCATTCCCGGCCTCGGCTTCCTGTTCGGCGCCAAGTCCGACACCAAGCGGCGCACGGAGCTGCTGGTGCTGATCACGCCGCGCGCGGTCCGCAACCAGCAGGAGGTGCGCAGCGTCACCGAGGAGCTGCGCAAGCGCCTGCGCGCGCTGTCGCCGCTGGGCGAGAAGATCCAATAG
>DASWKZ010000221.1:0-1769 GCA_036396355.1 Alphaproteobacteria bacterium | reverse complement strand
GGCGACGGTGCCAAGCAGCGCCGCGAGGGCCGCCGCCGCCAGCCCGGCGAGCCCGTATTCGACGAGATAGGCGAGGGCGAGGTCGCGGCGGCGGGCGCCGGTCACCTTGAGGATCACGGCGTCGCGCGTGCGCTCGCGGCGCCCGGCGGCCATGGCGCCGGCCAGCACCAGAATGCCGGCGATGAGGGCCAGTGCCGCGGTGGCCCGGGCCGCGGCGCCGATGCGCGACAGCCCGTGGGCCACCGCCTCCAGCGCCTCGCGCACGCGGATGGCACTGACGTTGGCGAAGCGGTCGGTGACGGCGCGGGCGAGCGTCTCCTCCGCGGCCGGGGCGGCGCGCACGGTGGCGATGTGGGTCTGGGGGGCGCCCTCGAGGGTGCCCGGCGAGAAGATCATGGTGAAATTGAGGCCGAGCCGGCCCCAGTCGATATGGCGCAGGTTGGCGATCTGCGCGGTGATCTCGCGCCCGAGCACGTTGATGGTGAGCGTATCGCCGAGGCCGACGCCGAGACCCTCGGCGATGCGGGCATCGAGCGAGAGCAGCGGCGGTCCCGCATAGTCCTCGGGCCACCAGCTGCCGGCGACGATGTCGGCGTTGCCGGGCATCCTCGCCGCATAGGTGAGGCCGCGGTCGCTGTCCACCGCCCAGCGGGCGCCCGGCCCCACCTCGATCTCGTCGATGGGCCGGCCACCGGCGCGGATGATGCGGCCCCTCAGCGACGGCAGGCGCTGGATGGCGCCCGTACCCGGCACCGATCGCACCGTGTCCTCGAAGGCGGCCACCTGATCCGGCTGGATGTCGATGAAGAAGTATGCCGGCGCCACCTCGGGCAGGCGCTCGGCGATCTGGCGCTGGAAGTTGCCCTCGATCTGGGCCAGCGCCACGAACAACGTGAGCCCGATCCCGAAGGACAGCACGATGGCCCGGCATGGGGCACCGGGACGGGCGATGTTGGCAAGGGCCAGCTGGAGGCGCGGCCGCGAATGGCCGCGCAGCGTCAACCTCTGTGCGGATCGCCGCGCCAATGCTCCGAGGCCGAGGCCGGCACCGTGGAAGGCGGCGAAGGCGGCGACGGCGCCGGCGATGAACCACAGCGCGAAGCTGGGACGGAAGGCGGTTGCGACCGCCAGCACCGCAATGGCGAGGCCGGCGAGGCCAAGTCCCGCCAAGGTCGAGGGGCGCGGGCGGAACGGGGTCTCGGCGACCAGGCTGCGGAACAGCGCCGCCGCCGGCACCTCCCGGGCGCGGGCCAGGGGCCACAGGGTGAACAGCACCGCCACCGCGATGCCGTAGGCCGCCGCCGCCGCCAGCGCCGCCGGCTGGAGGCCGAAGCCGGGCACCGCCGGCAGGTAGGGCCCCAGCATCGGCACCAGGACGGCCGGCAGCGCCGCCCCCGCCGCCAGCCCCAGAACGATCCCGATCGCCGCCATGACCGCGATCTCGATGGCGAAGACGGCGAACACGAAGCCTCCGGTCGCGCCCAGGCATTTCAGGGTGGCAATGGTCTCGCGCCGGCCGTCCAGATGGGCCTTGACGGCGCCGGCGACTCCGATCCCGCCCACCAGGAGCGCCGTCAGTCCCACCAGGGTGAGGAACAGGGCGGCGCGGGCGATGAAGCGCTGGATCCGGGGCGCGGCCTCATCGGCGTTGCGGACCCGCCACGGGGCGGTCGGGAACTGCTCCTCGAGGGCCGCTTCGAGGGCCCTGCCGTCGGTGCCCGGCGGGTAGCGCAGCCGGTAGTGATAGCGCACCAGGCTGCCGGGCTGGA
>DASWKZ010000220.1:0-1772 GCA_036396355.1 Alphaproteobacteria bacterium | reverse complement strand
GGTGGAGGACGTGGGCCGACACAACACCGTGGACAAACTTCGGGGGGCATGCCTGGAGCTCGGGATTGAAACGCGGGGACGGATCCTGCTGACGACGGGCCGGGTGTCCTCGGAGATGCTTCGCAAGGGAGCGCGGATGGGCTGCCCGGTGATCGCCTCGCGCAACTCGCCCACGTCGCTGTCGGTGGCGATGGCGCAGGCGTGGAACATCACCCTGGTCGGCTACGTGCGCCAGGGCTCGATGCGGGCCTACGCGCACGCGGAGAGGCTGGGTTATCCGGGGGGGGCGGAGGCGGTCCATCCGGTGATCGTGCGGGCGGGAGCCAGCTGAACCGGACCGGCGAATCGAATTTCAAGGGCGGGCCATCGGCCCGCCCTTGACGCGAGGGGATCGAGCGGGAGAAAGGTCGGACTACAGGTGAAGGGCCCAGCCCTCGAGGTCGGTCAGGGCGCCGCGGGCCGTGAGGTCGAGCTGGAGGGGCGTCACGGAGACATATCCTTCCTTGAGCGCCCAGTAATCGGTCCCTGGCTCGGCGACGCCGGTAGGTGAATCCCCGCCGATCCAATAGTACGGCCGTCGACGCGGATCGTCGCGGCGGACGAGGGCGTCCCGATAGATGCGCAGGCCTTGGCGCGTGATGCGGATCCCGTGCATCGCGTCCCATGCGAGAGCGGGGACGTTGACGTTCAACAGGACGCCGGACGGCAGGCCTCGTTCCAGCACCTGCCCGGCGAGGACGGCCGCCACGCGGGCTGCGGGCGTGAAATCGACGGCGGCACTTCCGTCCTCGGGAGAGTCGAGGGATACGGCGATTCCGGGAAGGCCGCCGATGGCCGCCTCCATGGCCGCCGTGACCGTCCCGCTGTAGGTCACATCGTGTCCCAGGTTGGCGTGGGGGTTGATGCCGGATACGACCAGGTCCACCGGCTGGTCGAGCAATCCGAGGACCGCCAGGGCGACGCAGTCGGACGGGGCGCCGTCGGTCGCAAGAGCGGGTGTGCCGTCCGAAAGATGGATTTCCCAGACGCGGAGCGGCCGGTGCAGCGTCTTCACGTGGCCCGAGGCGGACCAGTTGCGGTCGGGCGCGAGGATCGTGACCCGGCCGAGGTCTTTCAGAGCGCGCGCCGCGGCATGCAGGCCGGGCGCGGCGGCGCCGTCGTCGTTGGTGAGCAGGATGTGCATGGGTTTCTTCTTGAGGCGATTGTACCTCGGCGGACCTCCTGCACCGGGGCGGCCCTGCTGAAGGTGTGGGTGGGCGGCGAGGACGAGCCGCGCAACGCGCGCGTCCTGGGCGCCTCGGAATGCGCCGACCTGGCGGTGATCTGCCCCCTAACCCTCTCCCCCGTCTGGGGAAAGGGTGGAATTTCGGATGGTCGCTGAACCTCCATGCTCGCAGCGGGAATCCTGGGCCGGCGGAGCACAGTCGCCCTCTCCCTGAGAGGGAGAGGCGTGGGCTGAGGGCGGTTAGCCCCGCCCATGGGAGTTTGCATGCGCACATCCTCGCGACATGTGCCCGATCGTCGGGAGGTCGGCAAGTGCCCACGGCCGCGCAAGAGCACGGACGACGTTGACGCATAGCCGGCGGCTGTGATACGATGGCGGCGTCGCGCGGGGCGGTCATCTTCTTATCTCCCCCCGCCGTACCCGGTTTCATCCTTCGGTCTCACGGTTTGAAGATCGCCGCCACCCACGTTTGAACGTTTCCGTCGCAGGCGGCGACGCGTAGCAGAGGGATGCCGCGCTTTCACGGGCGGGCGCCGAAACCGGGTGT
>DASWKZ010000219.1:0-1965 GCA_036396355.1 Alphaproteobacteria bacterium | reverse complement strand
GGTGGCCAGCCGGATCGCGAACAGCAGCCGGAACGGCCCCGCGCGGAACAGCGCGAGGGCGGATTGGCGGGGGGCCCCGGGGCTGGTCACCTGCCTGCGCGAAGCCGGGGCTTCGCTTCGGCGGAGGCAGGTGGGCGGGGCGGGAGACGCCCCGGCGAGGGGGGGAGGGGAGACGGGCTCACGCCGCGAGATTCGCCGCCGCCGCGCGGATTGTCACGCGAAAAGGCGGACGGGAGGATGGTACGAGCCGGGCTCAATCCCTACCGGGTAGGCATCCGACGATGATAGGCTCCACCCGGCCAGGCAAGGAAGTGCGGAGGCCTTTCCATGGCGATCGACGATCTGATCGGGATGCGCCCTCCGGCGCCGCCGGCGGTGACGGAGGATCTCGCCCATGTGACGGGCGATCCGGCGCGGCCCTCAGGCGCTCACGCTTCCCGTCACCCCGGGTTGCGGGCGCTGATCACCCATGAGCTCGAGTCCATGACGATGCCCTCGGGCGTCCGGTACTTGGCGAGCTCGGCCTTGAGGGCGGCGTCGATCTCGCCCTTGCGGCGCTCGGCCTCGTCGCCGGCCTCGCGATAGACCTCGCCGGCGGGGCCGAGGGCGATCTGGAAGCCGACCGCGTCGTCCAGCGTGTTGCCCACCATCAGCGGCGCGTCGACGCGCTCGAACTCGATACCGGCATAGCCCGCGACCTCGAGCTGCCTGGTCACCATCTCCCGGTCGGCCATGGAGAACGGCCCCGGCCCGCAGGTGCGCGCGTCGTCCCCCGGCGGCGGCAGGAACCGGAGCACGATCTCCTTGGGCAGGCCCAGCCAGGGATTGTCCTTGATGGTGCGCCACACGATCATGGTCATGGTGCCGCCGGGCTTCAGCGACTTGCGCATGTTGCGCAGCCCCGCCACCGGGTTCTCGAAGAACTGGGTGCCGAAGCGCGAGAAGCAGAAGTCGAACTCGGGATCGAACGGGTAGCTTTGGGCGTCGCCGACCACGAACTCCACGTTCGTCACGCCCGCCTTTTTCGCGTCCTCGCGCCCGAATTCGAGGAAGGCGTCGCAGCAGTCGATGCCGAGGACCGAGCCCCTGGGCCCGACCAGGCGGGCGAGCTGGATCGCGGTGTCGCCGAAGCCGCAGCCGACGTCGACGGCGTTGTCGCCCTCGGCCACCCGCAGCGTCGGGAACACCTTGGCGCTGTGGTGCGTCAGGCCCCCCACCAGGATGTGGCGGTACCTGGTGAACTTGGGGACCAGCACCTCGTTCCAGAACCGGACGAACTCGGTGGTGCCCTCGGGCCGCTCGGCGATGCTCATGGCTCTCCCTCCCAAATTGCTGGCCTTAGCCGGTCCCGATCATAGCAGCGAAGGCCCCGTCGGCGAACGTCCGTGTGGGCGCCCGGGGCGCCTCCCGGCCCGATCCGCCGCCGGTTGGCGCCCCCGGCTGGCCTTGTCGCCGCCGAGGGATTAAAATGGGATTCGGACGACTCAGCGGGGCCAGCCACGATGAGCGATGTCCATACCAGAACCAGACCGCGCACCAAGGTTCGGACGAAGACCAAGCGTCCGCGCCTGCACAAGGTCATCCTGCTCAACGACGACTATACGCCGCGCGAGTTCGTGGTCGCGGTGCTCAAGGCGGTGTTCCGCATGAGCGCCGACCAGGCCTATCGGGTGATGATGACGGCGCACCGGCGCGGGGTCTGCGTGGTGGCGGTGTACACGAAGGACATCGCCGAATCCAAGGCGACGGAGGCCACCGAGGCGGGGCGCAGCGCGGGCTATCCCCTCATGTTCACCACCGAGCCCGAGGAATAGGGCGCGCCCCGGCCCTCGGCCCTTGCCCGCGACATCCTCCGGGAATAGGCTGGGCGTTGGTCCATGCCACCGGGCTGGCTCCGCCGGTCATGCGTAAACCGGCGGTTAACGGGTCATGCCACAGAATTGACACCCCGTGCGGGTTGGATCG
>DASWKZ010000218.1:0-1702 GCA_036396355.1 Alphaproteobacteria bacterium | reverse complement strand
TAGTCCGCGATGCCGGCGGGCGCGGGCACGGCGGGATGGAAGTAGCGGGCCGGGACGAGGGCGAACAGCGCGAGGAACCCCTCCAGCTCTGGTTCCGTGAGCGACGCCTGAAAGAGGAAGCCGGATCCGCCGTCGCGGGGGCAGCGCTCCCACGAACGGAGCCCGCGCCGGCGGCACGTTTCGGCCCCGAAGACGGGACCGATGGGAGCGCGGGCCGGCGCCCCCATCGGCAGTGGATCAGATGAAGATGACGTACGCGATCAGGCCGATCACGACCGCCAGGATGCACAGCACGAACTTGATGCCGGGGCGCGATGCGTGGAACTCCGATGTGCGCGAGTCGGACCCGGGCTTGCCGTTCGATGGTTCCATCCTTCCCTCCATTCCGTATGAAACGGATACGAGAAGCGACCGCGCCCGCGGGCGCGGCATGCGCGGCGCGACAGCTCCGCGGATCTCACGCGGAGGGAGGGCCGGTTTCGTAGGGGATGAGGAAGTGCCGCCCGCGGCCCAGCCAGCCGCGTCCGACATCGGCGCGGCGTCGCGCCGCCAGCGCCGGGATCCGGGAGGCGGCGACGGTCGGGCGGTCCAGGGCGGGCTCGTCCCCGGCATTGGCCGGGCCGCCACCGCGTTCGGAGGTGTCCGGGGAAGGCACGGTCCCGCCATCATGGACATCCACGGCGTCCAAGACCAGCGGGGCGGCGGCTCCGCCCCGGGTCGCCGAGGGACCCGGGTGGGCAGGGCCATGCGATCCGGCAACCAGGATTACCGCCAGGAGGACGGCCGGCGGCGGCCGCAGACAGGGAATGATGGTCATGGCCCTCGGACGTCTCCGCCGCAGCCAGGATGCCGGACGGGCCAAGCTAGCATGGAAGCGCCGCCGACGGCGAGGTCCGTGAATCCTGGCGCCGCACGGCATTGGTGGACAATCGGTGGCGGCGGGCGCCCGTCCGCCTCAGGGCGCGGCGAGCGTGACCACGTATCCGGGGGGTGGCGCCGATGTGGGCGTGCTGCTTCTTCGCGAAGTCCGACCTGGGCGGCACCTCGGGCTCCCGGACGAGCGACGGATGCCCCGGATGTCATGCTCATGCATGCCTTCGCATGACACCGCGGCATGACGACGCCAACGCCGGCGGGAAACGATCTACACCCGCGTGATGGTCAGCCCGGGCTCCAGCTGCTGGGCCTTCTTTCGGGCGGCGTCGTCCCAGTCCGGCGCCTTGCGGGGGCTGGTGCCTCCGACGTTGAAGGACGCCCGTCCCAGGCCCTCGATCTCAATATGGAGCGTATCGCCCGGGTTCACCGGTCCCAGCCCCTCGTGATAGGTGCCGGTGGCAATCACATCGGCGGGCCGGAGCTGGATGAACCGGGTGAGCCACGCGATCTGGTCGGGGATGTCGTGGGCCATGTGCGCGGTGCCGTAGTCCTGGCGCGGCTCGTCGTTGACCCAGGAACGCACCCGCAGCCGGTGGGGGTCGGCGATCTCGTCCGCGGTGGTGATCCAGGGCCCGCACACGGCGAAGGTGTCCTGGCCCTTGGGCAGGAACTGACTGCGCCGCACGAGGCCGCGCGCCGAGATGTCGAAGAAGGGGACGTAGCCGAACACGTGGTCCATGGCGTCGGCCTCGGAGACGTGCTTGGCGTGGCGCCCGATGACGTAGGCGAGCTCGGCCTCGGCGTGGAATACCGCGATCCTGTCGAC
>DASWKZ010000217.1:0-3149 GCA_036396355.1 Alphaproteobacteria bacterium | reverse complement strand
GATGCGCAGGTGCAGGGCCATGGTCCGCGGTTCGTCGCCGCCAGTCGTCATTCACGTCCCTCCAGGAGTCCAAGAAAACGCGCGGCGTGATGAAGGTCGAGGCGCTTCGCCGCAAGGGTGCGACGAGGGCCCCGGGCCTAGCCCGCGGTCGCCGGGTGATCCGGTTCATCGGGTCCATCGGTGAAGGCGCGTCATGGGCCCAATGTCGCAGGAATTGCGGGCTATTTGAAGCCCCGGGCGCGCGCCGCCAGCTGCGCCTTCATGCTGCCGGTGGCGACCCCGCCCAACGCCATCGTGTTCGGCTCGGGCCAACTCACGGTGCCGCAGATGGCCCGGGCCGGGGTGCTCCTCAACCTCGCCGGGATCGCGGTGATCACGGTGCTGGCCTACAGCCTGCTGCTGGTGGTGTTCGGGGTCGAGCCGGGCCGCCTGCCGCCCTGGGCGCCGGCATAGATCAGTCGCGCGGGAACGGGTCCTCCGCGGCCGGGAGGTCGAGCCCCAGGGCCGCGAGCGCCGCCTCCAGGTGGGGCGGCAGCGGCGCGGCGACCGCGAGCATGCCGCCCGCCGGCTTGGGAAGGGTGAGGGCGCGGGCATGGAGGTGGAGCCGCTTCTCGAGGCCCGCCCCGGCGATGAAGGCGTCCCGCCCGCCGTATTTGCCGTCGCCGAGGATGGGCGTGCCGATGGCCGCCAGATGGGCGCGGAGCTGGTGGGTCCGCCCCGTCAGCGGCTGGAGCGCCACCACGGCGGCACGGGAGCCCGCGGCATCGAGCACGGCATAGAGCGTCGCCGCGCCCCGGGCATCCTCGGCCCCGGGCACCATCCGCTCGCGCCCGCCCGCCTTGCCGAGCGCGAGGTCGATCCTCCCCCGGCGCGGACGTGGGCAGCCGACGGTGACGGCGAGGTAGAGCTTGCGGATTCCGCGCCCGCGGAAGGCCGCGGTGAGGGCCTGCGCCGCCGCCCGGTGCCTCGCCAGCACCAGCACCCCCGAGGTGTCGCGGTCGAGCCGGTGCACGAGGCGCGGGCGCTCCGCGCCCCCGAAACGCAACGCATCCAGCATGGCATCGAGATGATGCCGGGTACCGGTGCCGCCCTGCACCGCGAGCCCCGCCGGCTTGTCGATCGCGATCATGTCGTCGTCGCGGTAGAGGACGCGGGCGCGCAGGGCCTCCGCCTCGGCGCGGCTTGCCCCCCGCGCCGGTGGATTCGGGGTGACCGCGGTGGAAACGGCCTCCCGCACCTGGGGCGGGACGCGCACCGCCATGCCCGCTTCGAGACGCAGGCCGGCCTTGGCCCGGCGGCCGTCCACGCGGACCTGGCCGGTGCGCAGCCACTTCTGGACATCGGACTGCCGGACCCCGGGGAACCGACCTCTCAACCAACGGTCGAGCCGGGTTCCGGCATCGGCGGTCGCGACCGCGATCAATTGCGCGCCGGACATGTCAGGACCGGAGGAGCGACGACACCCGGTCTCCGATCGCTCGCATCGCTGTTCTCTCGGTTGACGGGCAAGACATGGGGATCAGGCCGATCATTTCACCACGATCACCGTGCAGGGCGCCAGCCTCACCAGTCGCTCCGCGGTGCCGCCGATCAGCATATCGTAGAGTTGCGAGTGACCGACATAACCCATGACCAGCGTATCGAATCGATTCTCCCTGACGAACCCGACGATGGCCTGAACCGGATGGCCGACCAACAGGTGGGTCTCGATCTTCACCCGCTTCATCTTGGCTTCCTCTTCCGCCCTTTTGATCACGTCCTCGAACTTCCGGTTCGCCAGCTCCTTCTCCCCGATCACCTCTTCGCGAGTCCCGGGGACCCACTGGATTTCCTCCACCGACACCGTGTGGAGCTCGGCGCGGTGGCGCTTGGCCAGATCCAGCGCGAAGTCGAGCGCCCGAAGCGCGCCCTCGGAACCGTCGTTGGCATGGAGAATCTTCTCAATCATCGGACGTCTCCGCGACAGGTCTGGATTTCGGCTCGACCTCCTTGAGCGAGGGCTGGAACCATTTCTGGGCGATCAGCGTCGGCACGACGGCGCTGCCGATGACGGCGGTGACGATCACCGTATATTGATCCCGATCGATGATCCCATTGCTCAGCCCGAACAGTGCCGAGATGGTGCCGAAGGTGAGCCCGGTCGACATCATCAAGGTCGTATACATGCCCTCCCGTGGCTCGAAGCGGAAGGCCCGGGTCAACGGCCAGATTCCGGCAAATTTTGTCACCATCTTCACGGCGAGGAAAACGGCGATCAGGCCCGCCGCCGCCAGCACGGTCTCGAACTTCACGAGGGATCCCGCCTTCAGGAAATAGAACGGGGTCAGGATGGTGAACGCGATCATCCGCATGCGGTGGGCGATGTCCCGCTGCCTCAGGAAGAAGGGCGCGAGCACCATGCCCACGAGATAGGCGGGCAGGACGGCCTCGCTCTTGGCCATCGTCCCCAACCCTCCGAGCAGGAACAGGACAAGCAGAACGAACTTGATCTCGGGTTCGCTCACCCGTTCCCCCACGCGTTCGAAAAACCATGGCACGAACTTGGGCAGGAGCCACAGGGCAATGGCCGTCAGGACCGCGAACAGGGCGAGCCACAGGTTGTAATTGGCGAACACGACGCCGAGGGCGAGGACGGTGCCGATGTCGTTGACGAAGCAGCCGGCGAGGATGACCTTGCCGATCTCGGTCCGGTTGAAGCCGGTTTCCACCATGACCGCGTAGACCACCGCGACCGAGGTCGTGGACAGGGCGATGCCGGCGATCTGGGCCTGCGGCCATGGCCATTCCAGGACCCAATGCGCGTAGGCGAACACGCCGAGATAGGGGGCGAGGAAGCCGACCACCCCGATGCTCATGGTGGACCAGACGTGGCGCCGGATCACCGCGGGGTCGATTTCGGTGCCGGCGAGAAAGGTCAGCAGGATCGCTCCGACTCCGGCCAGATAGTTCACCCATTCGCTCGGCGTCAAGCCGAGCAGGTTGCCTCCGAACGCGCCGACGACGATCTCGATGAGGGCGACGGAAACGCCGATGCGGATCGAAATGAGAGACGCGAGCAGGGCAAGGCCGATCCAGAGCCCCGATGTCAGCCAGATATTCTCCACCATGTACCCCTCCAAGCGAGCGATTCCTTGACTTCAACTTCGCCG
>DASWKZ010000216.1:0-13247 GCA_036396355.1 Alphaproteobacteria bacterium | reverse complement strand
ACCGGCGCCCGTTCGTCCGCCGCCGCGCCTTTGCCGGTGGCCGCATCGATGCTATTTCAGGGCGGAACGGTCGCCGGGGAACCCGGCGCCAAGGAGGCTGGCAATGGCATGCCGATGCAGGTTGCCGACGACGGAGACGGGGCGCACGGCCTCGCCCGCCGCGCGATTCCTGGCGGGCACCGCCATCATCGCGGGCTGCGCCGCGCTCGCCCCGTCGGCGCCGGCCGCCGACCTGGTGGGCCGGGCCGCGCTCCTGCAGGGCCTCGACAAGGTCACCGCCCGCATCTCGGCGGTGGAGATTCCCGTGGGCGAGACCGCCCGGTTCGGCACCCTCGAGATCACCGTCCATCGCTGTCTCAAGCGGCCCCCCGAGGAGCCGCCGGAAAGCGCGGCGCTCCTCGAGATTCGCGACGTCCGCCCCGGCGAGGAGCCGGCCCCGCTGTTCCGCGGCTGGATGTTCGCCTCCTCGCCGGCCCTGTCGGCGCTGGAGCATCCGGTCTACGACGTCTGGGTGAAGGACTGCGTGCCGGCGAAATCGTCCGCCGACAACGGGCCGCGATAGATCCCGGCCTTCACCTTCAATGCCCTGGCGAGCCGGCGCCGGTACTCGGCCCGCGGGATTTCGATCGCGCCGAAGCGGGCGAGGTGCTCGGTGACGAACTGCACGTCCAGCAGCACGAACCCGCCCCGGCGCAGCCTGGCGACGAGGTGGCACAACGCCACCTTGGAGGCGTCCCGGGCGCGGCTGTACATGCTTTCGCCGAAGAAGGCGCCGCCGATAGAGACGCCATAGAGCCCTCCCAGCAGCTCGCCTTGGCGCCAGCACTCGAACGAATGGGCGTGGCCCATGGCGTGCAGGCCGGAATAGAGGCGCCGGATTTCCGTGTTGATCCAGGTGGTCGGCCGGTCGGCCCGAGACTCCGCGCAGCCCGCGACCACGGCCTCGAAGGCGGTGTTGATCCGGACCTCGTACGGACCCCGCTGCACCGTGCGGGCGAGGCGGCGCGGGACGTGGAACCCGTCGAGGGGCAGGATGCCGCGCTGGTCCGGGTCCACCCAGAACAGAGTCTCATCGCCGGCGCTCTCCGCCATGGGAAAGATTCCGGCGGCGTAGGTCCGCAGCAGCAGCTCCGGCGTCAATGGCGATGGCGACGCGTTGCGGGTCAGGGTCGCGGCCTCCTATCCGTCCTTGACGAAGCTCTCCAGCCAGTGGATGTCGTAGTGGCCGTTGACGAAGTCCGGCTCCTCGCACAGGCGCCGGTGGAGGGGGATGGTGGTTTCCACCCCCTCGATCACGTATTCCTGCAGCGCCCGTCTCAGCCGCATCAGGGCCTCGTTGCGGTTCCTGCCGTGGACGATCAGCTTCGAGATGAGGCTATCGTAATGGGACGGCACCGTGTAGCCCGCATAGAGGGCGGAATCGACCCGGACGCCGAGACCGCCCGGGGGGTGGTAATCGACCACGCGGCCCGGGGTCGGCACGAAGGTGGTCGGCGATTCCGCGTTGATCCGGCATTCGATGGCGTGTCCGTTGAAGGTCACGTCCTCCTGTCCATAGGCAAGGGGGGAGCCGGCGGCGATCCGAATCTGCTCCCGCACGATGTCGATGCCGGTGATCATCTCGGTGACCGGGTGTTCGACCTGGACCCGGGTATTCATCTCGATGAAGTAGAAGGCGCCGTCCTCGTAGAGGAACTCCAGGGTCCCGGCGCCGAGATAGCCGAGCTCGCCGATGGCCCGGGCCACGCCGGCGCCGATGGCCGCCCGCTCCCCGGCGTTGAGCGCGGGGGAGGGCGCCTCCTCGAGGAGCTTCTGGTGGCGGCGCTGCAGCGAACAGTCGCGGTCGCCCAGGTGGATGACGTTGCCGAGGGAATCGGCGAGGACCTGGATCTCGATGTGGCGCGGGCGGCGCAGGTACTTCTCGATATAGACCTCGTCGTTGCCGAAATTGGCCTTGGCCTCGCTCCGCGCCGTGGAAAAGGCGGCGTCGAGGTCGGCGGCGGTGAAGGCGACCTTCATCCCCCGCCCGCCGCCGCCGCTGCTTGCCTTGACGAGAACCGGATATCCGATCCGCTCGGCAGCCGCCCTCGCGGCGTCCTTGTCGGCGACCGCCCCCTCGGAGCCCGGCACCACGGGGACACCGAGTGCCTTCATGCGCTCCTTCGCCGTGATCTTGTCCCCCATCATGCGAATGTGCGCGGGTGACGGCCCGATGAAGACGAAGCCGTGTTCCCTTACCATTTGCGCGAACTCGGCATTCTCGGAGAGCAGCCCGTAGCCCGGATGGATGGCGTCGGCGTTGGTGATGGTCGCCGCCGAGATCAATGCCGCGGCGTTGAGGTAGCTCTGGGCCGCGGGCGCCTCTCCGATGCAGACGCTTTCATCGGCGAGGCGCACGTGCATGGCGTCGGCGTCGGCGGTGGAATGCACCGCGACCGTGGAGATTCCCATCTCCTTGCAGGCCCGGTGAATCCGTAACGCGATCTCGCCGCGGTTGGCGATCAGGACCTTGTCAAACATGCGCGCGCTTGTGCCGTGGCGTCGCCCTGGATGCCGGGGGCGACGGGGTCATTCGATGATGAGAAGCACCTCGCCGTACTCGACGGGGGCGCCGTTGACCACGAGGATCTGCGTCACCTTGCCGGGCCGCGGGGCGCGAATGGGGTTCATGGTCTTCATCGCCTCGATCAGGAGCAGGGTCTGGCCTTGGGACACCGTGTCTCCGACCTTGACGAACGGCTCCGCCCCCGGCTCGGGGGCCGCGTAGACGGTGCCGACCATGGGCGAGGTCACGGCGCCGGGATGGGACCGGGTGGCCTCGGCCGCGGCCGCGGGAGCCGCCGTGGTCTCCCGCGCGGGACCGGCCGATGCGGGCGCGGCCGCCGGCGATGCCCGCGAAACCCGTATGCGCCAGCGGCCCTCGCCGTATTCGAGTTCCGTGAGGCCGTGGTCCTCGAGCAGCTTGACGAGACGCGCGACCAGGCCCTCGTCGATGGTGCGTTTTCCGATCACCTTGCTTTTCCGGTCCCCGTGAGTTGATCGATGGCGTCCAGCGCGAGGCGGTAACCGGCCCCGCCGAATCCCGCGATGAGGCCGTCGGCGGCCAACGAGACGTAGGACTCGGCGCGGAAGGATTCGCGCCGGAAAATATTGGACAGGTGGACCTCCACGACGGGGACATCCAGCATCTTCAGAGCGTCCAGGATAGCGATGGAGGTGTGGGTGTAGGCGCCGGCATTGATGATGACCCCGTCGAAGTCTCCGCGCGCCTCCTGGATCCAGCCGACGAGCTCGGCCTCGCTGTTGGATTGGCGGAAGTCGATGTCGATGCCGAGGTCGCGGCCGCGACCGCGCGCCTGCGCCTCGATGTCGGCGAGGGTATCGCTGCCGTAGACGTCCACCTCGCGGCTGCCCAGCATGTTGAGGTTGGGGCCGTTCAAGATCAGTACCTTGCGGCTCATCGCGCTACCCGGCCGCCGTGCCCGCGGCTCACCCGTGGCCTCCCCCATCCGATGGCTGCCCGTTTATAGCATGGCACCGCGCCCGCGCAATGCGGCGCGGCGCGTCGGCCCGTCCCGGCCGGTCTTTCGTGCGATGACCGGAGACCGTCTCTCCCATGCCGAGGGGCGCGGGCTCCGCGCCATCCGCGACCGAAGCCTGCCCTTGCGCGGGCCGGGGCCCGCATTACATACTTGGCACGTCAAGGGCGCGCCCGGCGCGCCGCCCGAGGGTCAATCCATGGACTGCGAGATCAGGGTCAACGGCGAGGCGAGGACGGTCGGCGAGGGCGAGAGCCTGAAATCGCTGCTCGACGCGCTCGGCATCGACGCGCGCAAGGTGGCGGTGGAGCTCAACCGCGAGATCGTCCCCCGCTCGGCCTATGGCGACACCCGCCTGGGGCGGGGCGATCGGCTGGAGATCGTCCATTTCATCGGCGGCGGCGCCGACGACCTCGGGGCCGCCGATCCCGAGCCCCTCGAGATCGCGGGCGTGGCGTACCGCTCCCGCCTGCTGGTGGGGACCGGCAAATACAGGGATTTCGAGGAGACGGCGCGGGCGATCGCGGCCTCGGGGGCGGAGATCGTCACCGTCGCCGTGCGCCGGGTCAACGTGACCGATCCCAAGCAGCCGATGCTGGTCGATTACGTCGATCCCAAGCGCTACACCTACCTTCCCAACACCGCCGGCTGCTACACGGGGGAGGAGGCGGTCCGGACCCTGCGGCTCGCGCGCGAGGCCGGGGGCTGGGACCTGGTCAAGCTGGAGGTGCTGGGCGACCAGAAGACGCTGTACCCGGACATGCCCGAGACCGTCCGCGCCGCCGAGATCCTGGTCCGGGAGGGATTCAAGGTAATGGTCTACTGCTCGGACGACCCCATCCAGGCCAAGCGGCTCGAGGCGGTAGGTTGCGTCGCGATCATGCCGCTCGCCGCGCCCATCGGTTCGGGACTCGGCATCCAGAACCCGGTGAATATCCGCATCATCAAGGAGAACGCCGGGGTGCCGGTATTGGTCGATGCCGGCGTCGGCACCGCGTCCGATGCGACCGTCGCCATGGAGCTCGGCTGCGACGGCGTGCTCATGAACACCGCCATCGCCGAGGCCAAGAACCCCGTGACCATGGCGCGCGCCATGAAGCTCGCGGTCGAGGCCGGCCGCCTCGCCTACCTCGCGGGCCGGATGCCCAAGAAACGCTACGCGGATCCCTCATCTCCGCTTGCGGGGCTGATCTGAACCGCCTATATACGGCCCCTTCGCAGGTTCGAAGTCCCCGGCCCCGGAGGGCCGCGCCGCCATGACCGACAAGATCAAGCGTTTCCTCGCGGGGCAGCGCCCCGAGACCCCGTGCCTGGTGGTCGACGTGGACAGGGTCGTCGCCAATTACCGGACCCTCAAGCACCTGCTGCCCGCAGCGGAGATCTACTACGCCATGAAGGCGAATCCGGCGCCCGAGGTCCTGCGTCCGCTGGTTGAGGAAGGGTCCTGCTTCGATGCCGCCAGCATCTACGAGATCGAGCAGGTCCTGGACTGCGGGGCGAGGCCGGGGCGGGTGTCCTTCGGCAACACCATCAAGAAGGAGGAACACATCGCCGCGGCGTTCGCGCGCGGCGTGCGCCTGTTCGCCTTCGACAGCGCCGAGGAGCTCGCGAAGCTGGCGCGGGGCGCGCCGGGGGCCAAGGTGTTCTGCCGCCTTCTCATGACCAACACCGGCGCCGAGTGGCCGACCTCGCGGAAGTTCGGATGCGACGTGGAGATGGCGCGGGATCTCCTGTTGATGGCCCGCGAGAAGGGCCTCGACCCGTACGGCGTCTCCTTCCACGTGGGATCCCAGCAGACCGACCTCGACCAGTGGGATATCGCCGTCGCCCGCACGCGCCTCCTGTTCACGGCGCTCGACGAGGCGGGAATCCGGCTCGGCATGGTCAATCTCGGGGGCGGCATGCCCGTGCGCTACCGTACCGACGTGCCGAGTCCCGAACAGAACTGCGATGCGATCGTCGATGCCATGCATCGCCATTTCGGCAACCGCATGCCGCGCATGATCCTCGAGCCGGGCCGCTCGTTGTCCGGGGACGCCGGCGTCATCGAGGCGCAGGTCGTCCTGATTTCGCGCAAATCCTATGCCGACGAGCGTCGCTGGGTGTACCTCGACATCGGCAAGTTCGGCGGTCTGCCGGAATCCATGGGCGAGTGCATCCGCTATGCGATCGAAACCGACCGCGACGGCGAGGCCACCGGACCGGTGGTCCTGGCCGGCCCCACCTGCGACGAGGTGGACGTGATGTACGACCAGGCCGGCTACGAGTTGCCCCTCTCCCTCGAGGTCGGCGACCGGGTCCGGATCCTGGCGGCGGGCGCCTACACCGCCACCTATTCGTCGGTGGGGTTCAACGGATTCCCGCCGCTCAGGCAGCATTTCATCTGACCCCGGTGCGGCGGCGGGCCGCGGAGCCCGGCCGCCGACGGGGACGAGGGGGCCCATGCGCCTGCACGACTACTTCCGCTCGTCGGCCAGCTTCCGCGTCCGCATCGGGCTCAACCTCAAGGGCATCGAGCCCGAGCGCCGCTTCGTCCACCTGCTGCGCGGCGGCGGCGAGCAGTTCTCCGAGGGGCTGACCCGGCTCAATCCCCAGCAGCTGGTGCCGGTGCTCGAGGACGGCGACATCGTGCTCACCCAGTCGCTCGCCATACTGGAATACCTGGATGAAATTCATCCCGAGCCGCCCTTCCTCCCGGCGACGCCGGCCGAGCGGGCGCGGGTGCGGGCGCTGGCCCTCGTCATCGCCTGCGATCTCCATCCCCTCAACAACCTGAGGGTGCTCCGTTATCTGAAGGAGCCGCTCGGGGTCGCCGAGGAGAATCGCAATGCCTGGTACCGTCACTGGGTGGGAAAGGGGCTCGAGACCTTCGAGGCCCTGGTCGCGGGGGACCCCGCGACCGGACGGTTCTGCCACGGCGATGCCCCGGGCCTGGCCGATATCTGCCTGGTGCCGCAGATCTTCAACGCCCGGCGATTCGAATGCGACCTCGCCCCCTATCCGACGGTCATGGGCATCTTCGAGGCGTGCATGGCGTTGCCGGCCTTCGACGCGGCCCAGCCGGCGAGGCAGCCCGACGCCGAATAGCGCCGGGCGTCTCAGTTCCGTTCCCTTTGAAGGTCCTTGGCGGCGCGCTTGATGTCCTCGAGCCGCAGCCACGCCGCCGAGCCCTTTTTCAGGCGCTTCTCGGCGCGGGCCGCGTGGGAGAGCGTGTCCTTGGAGTTCCCGCGCGCGAGGGAGGCCTCGGCCTGGGCGAGGGCGCTCAGGCCCAGCTGACCGTCGCGGCCATAGGCGATGGCGAGCTGGTCCCAGGCGAAGGCGTTGTCGGGTTCGGCCCTTGTGGCGTAGAGGAGGTGGGCGATGGCGTCGTCGAGCGTCGCGGGATCGTGGATCTCGACCAGGGACCGGGCGAGGCCGATGCGCAGCAGGGCGGACTCGGAATCGAGCCGGACGGCCTCCCGATTCGGGGCCACGGACTCGGCGATCCGCCCGGATTCGAAGAGAATCTGCCCCTTGAGCTCGTGAAAATAGGCATTGCCGGGCTCCTCGCGGATGAGCCCGTCGACGAGGGCAAGGGCGCGGTCGATGTCGGCGAGGCGGAACTGGGCCACCGCCCGCGCGTAGCGCGCGGCCAGCGTACGGTCGTCCTCCTTGTAGCGGCGGAGCGTCGTCGCGGGCGGCGCAATGAACCCGTTCAACTTCGCCAGCATGCGCCGGTGCATCTCCGCGAATTCCGGCCGCACCGGTTTGCCGGCATTGGGCGAACGCGCGAGGTGCTGGCGGATGTGCTCGATCCGGTCGCGGGTGATCGGATGGGTCCGCGCGTAGGCGTCCTGCTGCTGCGGCGTGAGCAATTCCTGGTCTTCGATGGTCTCGAGGAAGCTCGCGAGCCCGTCGGCCGACTGCTGGGTGGCGTCGAGCAGGCGCAGCGCCGCCTGGTCGGCGGCCGCCTCCTGGGCCCGGGTGAAGTTCAGGATGGTGCCCACCGCAAGGCCCTGTCCGCCATGGGCGACGGCGGCGCCGGCGCCGCCCGAGCCGGTGGCCACGGCGGTGAGGATTCCGAGGATGGTGGCGACCAGCGCGGCCTTCGAGCCGGTTTCGATCTGGTTGGAAAGGCGGGCCAGATGACCGCCGGCGATGTGTCCCGTTTCATGGGCGATCACGCCGATGACCTCGCCCGCGTTCCGGGAGCGCAGGAGGAGCCCGGTGTGGATGAACAGGTTCATGCCACCGGCGACGAAGGCGTTGAGGGAGTCGTCGTTGATGATGTAAATGCGGATGTCGTTGGCATTGAGCCCCGCCGCCTCAAACAGTGGCGCCGCGTAGGAGCGGATGGTACGTTCGATCTCCGCGTCACGGATCAAGCTCGCCGCCGTGGCCTCGCGGCAAGGGCCGGCGACCGTCACGACCACAATCGCCAGAAGGGCTATGGCTCGCGTGCGTATGAATCTCGCCATGATCCGCGTGACCAGGATGATCGGGTTCTCGGGGCAGGGTAGGGGCAGCCCATCCCTTCGTCAAATGGCGCTCGCGACGGCGCTGCCGGTGTTGCTGGCGGCCTGCCAGTCGAGCGGGCCCGGGGCCGGGACCGTCGGCTACGTCCGGGGGTTCCTGGGCGGCGTCGCCGGTGACGAGCCCCAGGCGGTGATCATCGCCCGGGACGTGCTGTCGGCCGGCGGCAGCGCCGCGGACGCGGCGGTCGCGGCATACTTCACCATGGCCGTGACCTACCCTTCCGCGGCCTCCCTCGGCAGCGGCGGCGCCTGTCTCGTGCACGACCGCGAGAAATCGGCCATCGAGGCACTCGATTTCACGCATCCCACCACGGGAGCGCTGGCCGGCATTCCGGTGCCGGCGAGTCCGCGCGGCATGTTCCTGCTGCACGCGAAATACGGACGGCTCCCCTGGGCCCAGCTGGTGGCGCCGGGCGAGGGGCTGGCGCGCTTCGGCAACGTGGCGTCACGCGCCCTGGTCCGGGCCCTGGCCGAGGCCCCCGGGGTGCTGCAGGATCCGGCCGCGCGGGCCATCTTCGGGGGGGCCGCCGGCGGTGCCGTGCGCGAGGGCGAGAAGATCCAGCAGTTCCAGCTGGCCACGGCCCTCGGTCTTCTGCGCCGCGAGCCCGGCCAGTTCTTCGCGGCCTCGTTCGCCCGGCGTGTCGCCGAGGCGTACCGGGAGGCGGGCGTGGCCATGACCGCGGACAACATCCGCGACTACCGGCCGCGCTTCCGGGCGCCGGTGAGCGTGAAGCGCGGCAACCAGGCCGCGGAGTTCGCGCCGACGCCGGCCGGCGTGGTCGCCGCCCAGATGTGGGCGATGCTGTACCGCGAGCGCATCTATGCCAGGGAGGGGGAGGACGAGCGGCCGCATCTCATCGCCGAGGTCTCGAGGCGCGCGTTCGCCGATGCCGGCCGCTGGTTCGGGCCGCCGGGTGTCGTCGGCGAGCCGGTCCAGGCGATGGTGGAGGAGGGCCGAATCAAGCGGCTCCTCGACGGCTTCCGCCGGAGCGGCGTCGGGCCGGTCTCGGTTGAGGGGACCCCGCGACCGGGGCCCGAGCCCCGCGACCAGGGGTCGGCCAGCGTCGTCGCCGCCGATCGCGATGGGCAGTCGGTGGCCTGCGCCTTCACCATGAACGGGATCATGGGCAGCGCCAAGGTGGCGGCGGGGACGGGGATCGTCATCGCGGCGCCGCCCGACCCGGCCGGGCGTGGGGTCCCGGCCCTGGCCCTCATGGTCCAGCGTCTCGAGGTCCAGGACCAGGCCGAGTATGTGGGCGCCGCCACCGGCGGCGCGGTGGCTCCGGTGGCCCTGGTCACCACCGCGCTTGGGATCATGGAGGACAATCGCGGTGCCGAGGCGGCGCTTGCCGGGCCCCGCTTCTACCGGGCGGCCCAGCCGGACCGGGTCATGTTGGAGGACCGGCCCGACGCGCGGCCGATCGCGGATCTGCTGAGGAGAAGCGGTCACGACGTGGCCTTCGGCCCGCCGGCCATGGGACGGGTCAACGTCTACACCTGCCCGGAGGGGTTCGAACCCGAGCGCGGCAAGTGCGACGTGCGCACCGATCGCCGCGGCCACGGCCTCGCCCAGCAGAATTAAGCCGGGCCATGGCGATCAAGGTTTCGCGGCGCGGAGGCATCTCCCCCTTCATCGTCATGGACGTGATGGCGGCGGCCTTCACGCGGGCCGCCGCCGGCCACGATGTCGTCCACCTGGAGGTCGGCCAGCCCTCGACCGGGGCGCCGGCGGTGGTGGCGGCGGCGGCAAGGTCGGCCGTGGCCACCGACCGTCTGGCCTACACCGAGGCCTTCGGCCGGCCTGCCCTGCGCGGGCGCATCGCCCGGCACTACGCCGCAACCTACGGGATCGAGATCGATCCCGGGCGGATCGCCGTCACCACCGGCTCCTCCGGCGCCTTCATCCTCGCCTTCCTGGCGGCCTTCGACGCCGGCGACCGGGTCGCCTTCGCCAGCCCCGGCTATCCGGGATATCGCAATATCCTCGGCGCGCTCGGCATCGACACCGTGATCCTCCCCGCCGGGCCCGAGACGGGATTCCAGCCGACCGTCGCGTTGCTGGAGGCGCTCCCCGAGCCCCCGGACGGCCTGATCCTCGCGAGCCCGGCCAACCCCACCGGTGCCATGCTCGATCGCGGCCGCCTCGAGGAGATCGCCGCGTGGTGCGGCAGGCACGGCGTGCGCATCGTATCCGACGAGATCTATCACGGGATCACCTACGGGAAGCGCGCGGAGACCATGTGCGCGTTGGAGCCGTCGGCCATCGTCGTCAACAGCTTCTCCAAGTACTTCTCGATGACCGGATGGCGGCTGGGCTGGATGGTGATGCCCGAAGATCTCGCGCGGGCCTTGGAGTGCCTCGCCCAGAACCTGTTCATATCGCCGCCGACCTTGTCCCAGATCGCGGCGGAGGCGGTCTTCGATTGCCGCGACGAGCTCGATGCCAACCTGCGCCGCTACGCCGAGAACCGGGAGATCCTGCTGGCGGGGCTGGAGGCGTGCGGATTCGGCCCGTTCGCCCCCGCCGACGGCGCGTTCTACGTGTATGCGGGGATAGGCGCGCTGGGCGAGAACAGCGTCGCGCTGGCTCGCGAGATCCTCGAATCCGCGGGCGTCGCCGCGACCCCGGGGATCGATTTCGACCCCGAGCGGGGCGGTCGCTACATCCGCTTCTGCTACGCCGGCCCCACCGAGGAGATGCGAACGGCCGTCAGCCGCCTCGAGGAATGGCGGCGCGGGCGCAACCGCCGGTGACCGCCGCCTTCCGGGCCCCGTGGATCGCAAGTGCCGCCGCCGTTGCCGGCGTGGCTACTGGGTAAAGCGATTCCACCAGCCGCGGCGTTTCGGGGCGTCGCCGGCGCGGTCCGTGACCTCCGCCCCGGCGGGAACCCGGTCCGCCGGGGAGGGCGGCTCCGCCGGCTCGCCGCCGCCATTGGGGCCGTTGCCCGTGGGCGCGATCGTTGCCGCCTCCGGGGCGGCGTCCTCGGGCACGGGCGCCGCCTCGGCCTCGTCCACCCCGGCCTCGTCCACCTCCGGCGCGGATACCGCCTCGGGGGGCGCGGCCTCGGCGCCGGCATCGCTCTTCCGAGAACGGCGCCGGCCGCGCCGCTTGGGCTTCGCCGCGGGCGGCGAACGTCCTTCCGCGGCCTGCTCGGGCGGCAATACCGTCTCCTCGCCTTCGGACGCGGGCCCGGCATCGCCGGCGGCGGTCTCGGCGGCGCCCTCGGGCTCCTCGCGCGGATGTCGGCCGCGCCGACGTCCGCCGCGCCGCCCGCGCCGGCGGCGGCCGAGCTTGTCGTCCTGGGCGGCGCCGGGCGCCTCGGACTCCGCGGCCTCGGCGGTGGCAGATTCCTCCTCGGCCTCGATAGATTCCTCGCCTTCCCGCTGGCCCGCATCCTCGGCGTGGGAGTCCTCGCCGCGGCGCCCCCGGCGGCGGCGGCGCCGGCGGTGGCCACGTTCTTCCTCGGTCCCCGCCGCAGTGGCCGAATCGACGCGCACCTCGGCCCGATCCTCCGCCGGGCCGCGCTGCTCCGCCGGCGTCTCGACCACGCGCTCCAGCCTGAAATTGGGCGGTACCAGGGTGTCGTCCCCGGAAATCATCACGCGCAGGCCGTAGCGGGCCTCGATCTCGGCCAGCCGGGCGCGCTTCTGGTTGAGGACGTAGAGCGCGACCTTGACCGGGACGGTGACGTTGATCTCGAGCGAACGGTGCCGGATGCCCTCCTCCTCGATGGCCCGCAGGACGTGCAGCGCAGCGGACTCGACCGACCGCACGACGCCGGTGCCCGCGCAGTGCGGACAGGTCTGGCTGCTGGCCTCGAGCAGGCTCGGCCGCAATCTCTGGCGCGAGAGCTCGAGCAGGCCGAAAGCGCTGATCCGACCGATCTGGATGCGCGCCCGGTCGGTGCGCATGGCCTCCTTGAGCCGGCGTTCCACCGTATGCTGGTTGCGGCTGTCCCCCATGTCGATGAAGTCGATGACGATGAGCCCGGCCAGGTCCCGCAGGCGGAGCTGGCGTGCGATCTCCTCCGCGGCCTCGAGGTTGGTCTTGTACGCGGTTTCCTCGATGTTGCGCTCGCGCGTGGAGCGGCCGGAGTTCACGTCGATTGCCACCAGCGCCTCGGTTGCATTGATGACGATGTACCCGCCCGACTTGAGCTGCACCTGGGGCGAGTGCATGGCGTCGAACTGCGATTCGACCTGGTAGCGGTGGAACAGGGGAATCTCCGGGTCCTTGTACGGCTGGACCTTCTTGGCGTGGCTCGGCATGAGCATGCGCATGAATTCCTTGGCCGTGCGGTAGCCCTCGTCGCCCTCGACCAGGACCTCGTCGATGTCCTTGGCGTAGAGGTCGCGGATCGAGCGCTTGATGAGGTTCGCCTCCTCGTAGACCAGAGTGGAGGCGATCGACTTCAGCGTTAGCTCGCGGACCTGGTCCCAGGCCCGCATGAGGTATTCGAAGTCGCGCTTGAGCTCGGCCTTGGACCGCTCGATGGCCGCCGTGCGCAGGATCACCGCCATGCCCTCGGGGATGTCGAGCTCCGAGAGCAGCCCTTTCAGGCGCTTGCGGTCGGACGGGCTCGAGATCTTCCTGGAGATGCCGCCGCCCCTGGAGGTGTTGGGCATCAGCACGCAGTAGCGGCCGGCCAGCGATAGGTAGGTCGTGAGCGCCGCGCCCTTGTTGCCGCGCTCCTCCTTGACCACCTGCACCAGCAGAATCTGCCGGCGCTTGATCACTTCCTGGATCTTGTACTGGTGCTTCGGCCGGTTGCGCGGCCGCGGCACCTCGTCCATCGCGTCCTCGCCGCCGCCGGCGGCTTCCGGTGCCGGCGCCGGCTTGTCGTCGGCCGTCTCGCCGCTGTCGTCACCGTCGGCCTCGGTCTCGCCCTCGCCGTCGGCCTCGCCGGCAGCCTCGGCATCCGGCCGGGAATCGGCCTCATCCTCGGCGGCGGCCTGCTCGGCCTGCTGCTGCGCCTCGTCTTCCAGCAGCGCCTGCCGGTCGGCGACCGGGATCTGGTAGTAGTCCGGGTGGATTTCGGAGAAGGCGAGGAAACCGTGGCGGTTTCCGCCGTAATCGACGAAGGCCGCCTGCAGCGACGGCTCGACGCGCGTGACTTTCGCTAGATAGATATTCCCGCGCAGCTGCTTGCGGCTGGCGGACTCGAAGTCGAATTCCTCGACGCGATTGCCGCGC
>DASWKZ010000215.1:0-7236 GCA_036396355.1 Alphaproteobacteria bacterium | reverse complement strand
CTGGGACTCGGGACCTTCCTCGCCGGCTTCCACGCGATCGCGCTGGGGATCGGCGACAAGTACGTCCTCGACCTCGCCGGACTCGAGCTCCCGCGCAAGATCACCTATCAGCTGGGCATGTATGTCGGCCTTGCCAACCTGGCGCTGATGCCGATCCTGCTCGCGGGGCGGCGGATCGTCGTCGCCGTCGGCATCCCGCTTCTCGTCGCCGCCAATGTCGGGCTCCTCGCCCGCTGGGCCGGCGAGGCCCCCGGCGTGCTGGAAAGGGTGCCCGATCAGTCCCGCGGCGATGCACGGGCCTTCACGGAACCGCCCCGCCTTCACCTGGGGCCCGACGACATCCGTCGCCTTATCGACGTCCGCACCCCGGCGAAGGCGGAGGCGCGCCGCCGCGCCCTCATCGGCGCGATCTGGAAACGGGACGCGCTCGACCTCGCCGCCCTGCCCGACCGCATCGAGACCGGCCTGCCGCGCCCGGACGCCCTCCGGGACAGCGCGAGCCTCGCCGGCGTCGAGCGCTGGTCCGCCGACCTGCCCCACGGTTTCCGTGCCGTGCTCCTGCGCCTCCGGCCGGCGAGGAGCATCGGGCGCGCGATGCTCTACCACCACGGGCACGAGGGCGATGCCGTGGCGGCCGGCCGGGTCCTGGCGAACCCCCTGCTCGATGCCGGATTCGACGTCGTCGCCATAGCCATGCCGGGCCTCGCCCCCAACGTCGCGCCCGACTACCTTCCCACGCCGCGGCTGGGTCCCCTGCCCAACCGCTTCGGGCACGGCGGCTACCGCTGGATGGAAACCGAGTCCTTCTCGCCGCTCATGCTGTTCCTCCACCCCGTTTTGGCGGCGGTCAACCAGTTGACGCGGGAGGGCTTCGAGCGGATCGACATGGCGGGCCTCTCGGGCGGGGGCTGGACCGCGACCGTCTACGCCGCCGTCGATCCCCGCATCCGCAAGAGCTTTCCCGTCGTCGGGACGCTTCCGCTCTTTCTCCTCGGGGAACCCCCCAATCGCATGAACATGGTCGATTGGGAGTACACCGCGCCGGCGCTCCTGCGGTCGGCCAACTATCTCGAGATGTACGCGCTGGGGAGTTCCGGGCCCGGGCGCCGGCAGATCCAGATCCACAACCAGTTCGACGGCTGCTGCTTCCGGGGCGTCGGCGCGCGGCTCTATGCGCCCCTGGTCGCCGAGGCGGTCTCGGACCTCGGCCAGGGCGGTTCCTACGAGCTCGTGATCCTGCCCGAGCACGGCCACCGCATCGCCCCGGAGGCGGTCGAGATCATCCTGCGGGAGGCGCGGGCCGACTGACCGCCGACCCGCCGCGGCCGGGCCCTCAGCGGTGCTGGTTGCGCCAGCGCTCCACAATGTCCTCGATATAGGCCTCGTCGCGGCCCTCGCCCCGCCAGGCCGACGAGAACGACGCGGTGCCGCTCCGCGGCAGCTGCTCGGCGGGAAGCAGATCGAAATAGAGCCGGACCGGCACCGAGACGCCCTCGCCGACGCCGATGGCCTCGCCCGTGCGCAGCGACGGCAGGGAATCGAGAAGGCCCATCGCCGATTCGGAGAGCCGGGTCTCCACGAAGTCCTGGTCCTTCTGGTTGCTCATGCGCATGGCGAAGATGGTGTTGCACTGCGAGAGGATGCCCACCGAGAGCTCCGACGGCCGCTGGCTGACCAGGCACAGCGAGACGCCGTACTTGCGGCCCTCGTTGGCGATCTGCGACAGCGCCCTCCGGGTCATCGCGAAACTGTCGTCCCCGTCGGCGGCGTAGCGGTGCGCCTCCTCGCAGACCAGCATGACCGGCATGTCGCGGTCGGTCCACAGGGCGAAGTCGAAGGTCAGGCGGCAGATCAGCGCGATCACGACGTTCATGATCTCCGACGGCACGTCGGAGAGATCGAGGATGGTGAGGGGCTTGCCGTCCACCGGGACCCGGAACACGCGCGACAGGATCTGGGACATGTTGTCGCGCACCTTGAGCCCCTCCTCGAACATGAAGGCGTAGCGCCGGTCGTTCTGCAGCGTGCTGATGCGGTCCTTGAGGCGGATGTAGGGCGCCGAGTCGGTGGGCTTGTTGAGCTTGCCGAGGGAGATGTCGATGCGCCTGAGGACGTCGGCCATGCGGTAGGGGATGGGCGTGTCGACCGTGAACCTGCGGTGCGCAGCGTCTTCGCCCAGATAGGTCCGCCGCGCGTCCATGACGCCCTCGCTGAGGATGGCGGCGGCGGCTTCGCGATCCTCGTTGTGGCCGATCAGGATCTCCTGGAGCTCCTCGAAATTGAGGATCCAGTGCGGCAGCTCCAGCTCGCCCGTGCCCAGCACCTCGGCGCAGTCCCTGAAACCCGCGCCATACTCGTTGTGCAGGTCCAGCAACACGACGTGGCCCATGCCGTGCTGGGCGAGGATCGCGCGCAGGATCTGCGACACGGCGCAGGATTTTCCGGAGCCGGTGGTGCCGAGGACGGCGAAATGCTTGCCGAGGAGCTCGTCCACCACGATGTAGGCGGGAAGGCTGCGGTCCTGGTAGATATGCCCGACGCGCGCGCAGGGAGCGGTGGGGCGCGCATAGACCTGCCGCAGATCCTCCGCCGTCGCCGCGTAGACCGTATCGCCGAGCCTGGGGGAGTACGAGACGCCGCGCTGGAAGGCCTGCGTCCGCCCTCCGGCGTCGGTCACGGTCTCGCCGACGAGGTCGATCTGGACGGCGTAGGTCTCGGCCCGGCCCTCGCCCGGACCGGGCTCGCGGCTATCGAGACCGCTGACCATGCCGAAGATGACCGACTCCGGGGTGTGCATCTTCACGAGCGCGGATAACTGGAGGTCCTGGGGCGCCGTGCCGGCGGCCTGCCCCGCCGCCACCGCGACCACCCTCGAGCCGCGGACCGAAACCACCCGGCCGATCGCGACCGCCTCGGCGGCAGGGGATGGGGCGGTGCCGTGGTCGGCCGCCACGCCGCGTCCGGCGGAGCCGTTCCCTTCGGTCGGGCGACTTCCCGGGTGTTCGGTGGGTTCGCGGTAGGCCATCCTCGCACGATCCAGATCAGGCTTCCCGCGGGCGCGGGGGGATGCAATACACGACCATAACGGCTCTCACGCGGAATCCCCGGTCGCGCCCATGCACGACCCCCCGGCGACCGGAAGCCCTCGGCACCGGCCGGACGTTTTCGGCCCCATCGTATGTGGGCGCGCAATCCTTGTCGACCCCGCAAATCGGCATATCCGGCACCCGTCCCGGTGGTCCCCGCCGCGGGCGGATCGGGCGCTCCGCGAGGAATCGCCCCGACCCCCGGGATGCTGGGCGGGAATGGTCAAGGAAGGGTTAATCCGCCGCCACCACCCGGCACGCCCCCCCGGGCCGGGCGGCCGCGCCGGCCGGATGCTTGTGCCGTTCACTGTTCGTTTACCTCTTTCGACCTAGGGTGGGGCTTCATTCCCGTAGCCCCCAAGGCCCCGCGACAGGCCATCGGCCGGGGCGGCGGGCGGAGAGAGGATCCATGGAGCGGCTCGACCACGACGAACGTCCCGTCAAGGTGGTCGCCGGCGACCGGCGGCTCACCATGCAACTCATGGGCCTGTGGCGGGGCCTGCGCGGCACCAACGGCCATGTCCGCGCGGACGTGTTCGCATCGGCCGTGGCCGGGGAGTTCATGGAGGACTGCTTCACCGTGGTCTCGACCGCGGACGGCAGGGTCGAGTTGCGCGGCATCGGCGAGCGGGTCGGCCGCCTGTCGGGCGTTTCCGGCCCGCACCGTCCGATCGCGGACCTTCCCGCCGCGACGTTGCTCGCGGTGGTCGCGCGCGATTTCCGCGAGGCGCTGACCCGCGGCGCGCCGATCCTGAGCGAGGGCGAGTTCGCCGATGTCCGTGGCCGCCGCGTCCTCTACCGTTCCATCCTGCTGCCGCTCGAGGACGACACCGGCCGACTGAGCCAGGTCTTCGGCGGCGCCCGCTGCAAGATCCTCGATCCGCAGGCCTGATCGCTCGGCCGACCTCGCCCGCCCCGGCGATCGGCGCGGCCGATGGCGGCGCCGGCGCGGCGGGCGCGTCACGGACTGTCGGGATTCGGGCTCCCGGCCCGGAAGCCGGCTAGAGCGTCGTCCACCTGGGTGGAACCGTTTGGCGTTTCCCACCCCCTCCCTCACCCTCCCCCACCTGCCTGCGCGAAGCCGAAGCGGCTTCGCTTCGGCGAAGGCAGGTCCAGGGGGAGGGAATAAGAAGTATGGCCGCCATCCCCACGTTCCCTCCCCCCGTCACGCGCATGCGTGCTTCGCACGACGTGGGGAAGGGACAGGGTGGGGGGCCGGGACCGGACCGCGTAAAACTAAACGGGAAATGCTCTAGAAACGCTGGCGGCGCCAGCGCTCCACGATCTTGGCGACGGTGCCGTCGCCGGCGCCGTTGCCTTTCCAGGCCGAGGAGAAGTTGGCGGTGCCGCCGCGCGGACGCTGGGCGTCGGGCAGCAGATCGAAGCGCAGACGCACGGGGATCGAGACGCCTTCGCCGACGCCGATGGCCTCGCCGGTGCGCAGCGAGGGCAGGGAATCGAGAAGGCCCATCGCCGATTCGGAGAGCGTTGCGCGCACGAACTCCTGGTCCTTCTGGTTGCTCATGCGCATGGCGAAGATGGTGTTGCACTGCGAGAGGATGCCGACCGAGAGCTCCGACGGCCGCTGGCTCACGAGGCACAGCGAGACGCCGTACTTGCGGCCTTCCTTCGCGATCCTCGACAGCGCCTGCCTGGTCGGCTCGAAGGCGACGTCGCCGCTTTGGACGGCGTAGCGGTGGGCCTCCTCGCAGACCAGCAGGATCGGGGCTTCGCGCTCGGCCCACAGGGCGAAGTCGAAGGTGAGGCGGCAGATCAGCGCGATCACGACGTTCATGATCTCCGACGGCACGTCGGAGAGATCGAGGATGGTGAGCGGCTTGCCGTCCACCGGGACCCGGAACAGGCGTGACAGGATCGCCGACATGTTGTCGCGCACCTTGAGCCCCTCCTCGAACATGAAGGCGTAGCGCCGGTCGCTCTGCAGTGCGCTGATCCTGTCCTTGAGGCGGAGGTAGGGTGCCGAGTCGGTGGGCTTGTTGAGCTTGCCGAGGGAGATGTCGATGCGCCTGAGGACGTCCGACATCTGATAGGGAACCGGCACATCGGCGTTGAGGCGCCCGACCTGCCGGCTGCCTTCGTGGTAGCTATCCTTGGCGTCGATCACCGCGTCCTTGAGGATGGCGGTATCGGCCTCCCGGTGCTCCACGCGGCCGATGATGATTTCCTTCAGCTCCTCGAAGCTGAGCATCCAGTAAGGGAGTTCCAGCTCACCGGTGTCCAGGATCTCGGCGCAATCCTCGAATGCGCGGGTATATTCGTTGTGCAGATCGAGCAACAGGACGTGGGCCGTGTCGTGGTCCGAAAGGATGCCGCGCAGGATGGCGGCCACGGCACAGGACTTCCCCGAGCCGGTGGTGCCGAGGATGGCGAAGTGCTTGCCGAGAAGGTCGTCGACCGAGACGAAGGCAGGCAGGGTCTGGTCCTGATAGATGGTGCCGACCCGGGCGCTCGGCACCGCGGGACGCGCGTAGACGTTCCTGAGGTCCTCCTGGCTCGCCACGTGGACCTCGTCGCCCAGCGCCGGGCAGAAGGACACGCCGCGCTGGAAGATCTGCATGGACCGGTTCGAGCCCTCGACCATCTCGCCGACGAGCTCGACCTCGACGATTCGCATCTCGGGCTCGCCGGCGCGCTGGGCCGGGATCGGGACACTGAGGCCGCCGACCATGCCGAAGACCACGGATTCCGGGGTTCGCATCTTGACGAGGGTCCCCATCTGCACGGCCCGCGGACCGCCCACGGGCTCTCCGCGCGCGCCGTCGAGGAGGAGGATGACCTGGGAACCGGAAACCGAGACCACCCGGCCCAGGGGGGCCGACCAGTCGGCCGCGGGACCGGACCTCGCGCCCTCTTCCGAGGTGGCCGCGTGGTCCTTGGCGAATGCCTCCACTTTCCTGGCGTAGTCCTGGATGGTCATGGTCGGGCGATTCTCATTGCGGCCCGCGAACCCGCTCCGCCGGGAAGTGGACGATCACGGTCGTCCCCTCGCCGACGCGGGATCGCAGTTCCAGCGTCCCGCCATGGAGTTCCGTCAGTGCCTTGGTGATGGGCAGTCCGAGCCCGGTCCCTTCGTATTTGCGCGCCAGGGTGTTGTCCACCTGGGAGAAGGGGGCCATGGCCTTGACGATGTTCTCCGGCGCGATCCCGATCCCGGTGTCCGCGACGACGACGCGAAGACGCCCGTCCCCGGCGAGCCCGGTCTCGATCGTGACGCGACCGCCGTCGGGCGTGAACTTGATCGCGTTGGAAACGAGATTGATCACGATCTGCCGGAACTTCTTCTCGTCCCCCTTCAGGACGAGGAGCTGGCCGTGCTCTATCCGGGAGAGCTCCAGCGCCGCCGTAAGCGCCTGCTCGTTGAGCATGGCCAGGCAGGCATCGATGGTGGTCCCCACGTTGAACTCGGATTCCTCGAGTTCCAGCTGGCCGGCCTCGATCTTGGCGATATCGAGGATGTCGTTGATGACGGCGAGCAGGTGCTGGCCGGCGTCGTGGATGTCCTTGGCATAGGCCAGGTAGCGCGGGGTCCTGGTCACCGGACCGAGAAGCTGGCCGTGGATGACCTCGGAGAAGCCGATGATGGCATTGAGCGGGGTCCGCAGCTCGTGGCTGATATTGGCGAGAAACTCGGTCTTGGCCTGGTTGGCCGCCTCCGCGCGCATGTGCGCCATCCGCGCGGTGCCGGCCGCGCGCTCGGCGTCCTGCTTGGCGGCGATGAGGGCAAGCTCGGTCAGGTTCCGCTGGACCAGGTGGCCGAGCTGGTCACCATAGCGTTGCAGCAGCGAATCGCGCCTCGGTCGCCTGGCGTAGAGATCCAACATGGAATTCGGTCGCTTTCCACGGATTTGCGAGGCAAAACCTAGCGCGCAAAGCTCAATATTCTGTTAACGACCGGCGGCGCCTCGGCCGGCGCCGTCCGCTCCCTGCCGCGGCCCGCCGCCGGCCCGATGCGGCGGTGGGTCGGCGGGGCGGCCCAATTCATCATTGGTTTACTTCTAACACCCTAGGATAAATTGCATATAACCATGCCGGCGCCCCCGTGAGCGGCCGAAGCCGGGGGCACGGGAACGGTGGGGATGTAGGGAAATGGAACGGCTCGAGCACGACGACCCGGCGGCCAAGGTCCTGG
>DASWKZ010000214.1:0-1605 GCA_036396355.1 Alphaproteobacteria bacterium | reverse complement strand
CGGGCCTTGTCCAGCGTCTGGCGGACCAAATCCGGACGCGCCACTGCCTTGCCCAACAGATTCTTCTCGGTGAACTCGACGAGGGTCCGTTCCGTCCCGGTGGAGATGACCGACGCGGCCGTCCGCACCAGGACCATTCCCGGCCCGCGCGCGGGTATGGGAGCATCGACGACGGCGGTCTTGCCGCTGCGTACGTGTTGGACGACCTGTTTCATGCGTAGGATGCGCTGGGGGGTCGGCTCATCGGGCACCGCTCGATGAGCGAAGCGAACGGTCGGCGGATTATAGCATCGGGCGAAGGCCGGCCCCGTTCACCGCTTCACGAGCTCCCGGCAGAACGCCTCGGCCTCCTCGAACACCTTCCCCCGCTCGGCCCTCGTCCTCACATGTTCCTGGTTCAGCTCGGCCGCGCGCTGCCGCAGGCCCTCATCGTCAAGCGCCCTGGCGATAGCCCCCGCCAGTCCCGCCGGGTCGCCGGCGTCGACAAGCAGGCCGTTCACGCCGTCTTCGATCCAGTCACGGATCGACTCCAGATCCCCGCACACCGGGAACGCGCCGCAGGCCATCGCTTCCAGCAGGCTGTTGGGCGTGCCGTCGTGCTCGCTGACGGAGACGCTGATGCCCGAGAGGCGGAAGACAGCCGCCATCTCCTGGGGACCCAGGCGGGGCAGGAGGATTACGTTCTGCTCGACCCCCATCCTCTCTCGCCATCGCTCGGCCTCCCTCTCGCCGGCCATCGCCGGGCAGAGAAAGCGGAGGGCCGGCCGGTCCGGCTGCAGCCGGGCCACGGCGCGGAAAAACGTGTCGCTCCGCACGTACCCGCGGAATCCGCGCGGGTTGACCGCGGTCTCGGCTCTGCCGCGGATGGCGACATTCCCCAAGGCGGGCGGAAGCGGAGAATCTTCTTGGCCTCCGGTAGGGGGGTGGAACAACGTGAGGCTGATGCCTCCGTTGGTGGGAAGGAGGGCATGAGGCCGCCCGCCTGCGAATCCCCATTGGCCCGCCAGGCGCACGTCGCGTCGGCAGTCGGTGATCAGGCCGTCGGCGCGGCGGAGCGATTTCCTAGTGAGCCGCCGCATACCGGGCGCGGCCGGAGCGTGTAGCGTGAGATCGTTGCCCCACAGCGAGATCGCCAGGGGGCAATCCGGGTCGGCCGCGGCCGCCAGCATCCCCTCCATCGGCAGCCGCAACGCGTGGACCAGCTCAGGCTTCCGCCGGGCGAGGATCCGCCGCAGCCGAACGGCCGCCGGTCCGATCGTCACCGGCCCGAGCCAGTGGCGCACGCTCGCCCTCAGGCCCATCGAGCCCGCGCCGCTCAGCCAGGGGAGCGCGGGCCGGGCCGCACCATGGCCGGCGCCGCCCACGACGCCGCCCCGGCTCAGGCCGCTGAAACCGACCGGCACGACCTCGAAGGACGCGGCTCCGGGGACGCCGGGGGCGTGAAACGTGGAGACCACATGTACTTCATGGCCCGCCCGGATAAAGGGTTCCATCCAGCTCCGGGCGATCGGGGATCGCGCATCGGCGACGTAGACGATCCGCACCTCAGCCCCCTTCGCCGGCCACGGTGTTGACTGCGACCAGGAAGGCCTCCACCATCGCCTC
>DASWKZ010000213.1:0-2195 GCA_036396355.1 Alphaproteobacteria bacterium | reverse complement strand
GAAGCGGCCGGTCTCGACCACGATGCCCGAGTCGCGGGCGTGGTCGAGGACCAGGCCGCGCGCTACCCCGGCCACGCCTTCGCCCGCGATCTCCGGGGCCAGCAGCCTGGCGCCGCGGACCAGGAACAGGTTGGTCATGGTACCGGAAACCACGGCGCCGTCCTGGGCCTGCATCAGCCCCTCGGCGATGTCCGGGTCCGACCACTCGGCGCGGGCCAGCACCTGGTCCAGCCGGTTGAGGTGCTTGACGCCGGCGAGCGCCGGCTGGTGCGAGAGCCGGGTTTCGCACAGGCGCACGGCGACGCCCCGCGAGGCCCATTCCAGCGGATGGTCGGGCGCCGGATGGAGCGCGAGGATGCGGGTCGGTACCGGCGCCGCGGGCGGGCGGTAGCCGCGCCCGCCGGCGCCGCGGGTGACGATGATCTTGAGGACGCCGCTGGCCATGGCCGCGATCAGCCCACTTGCCTCGCGCGCGAGCACCGCCGGGTCCGGCGCCGGGATGGCGAGGCGCGCGCAGTCGGCCCCGAGCGCCGCCATGTGACGGTCCCACAGCTCGGGCGCGCCGTCGGCGATGGCGACGGTGCGGAACACGCCGTCGCCATAGGCCAGGCCGCGGTCGGCGGGATCGAGCCCGCCCCCCGCCGCCGGGCGCCCGTCGATGAGCGCACGGGGCGGATCGCTCACGTCCCCTCCACGTCGGCGCCGAGCGCGCGGGCCAACCCCCGGGCCTTGGCCCGGGTCTCGGCGAGCTCGCGCAGCGGCTCCGAATCGGCGACGATCCCGGCCCCGGTGCGGAAGTGAACATCGTCGCCGTCGCGGACCAGGGTGCGGATCAGGATGTTGAGGTCCATGTCGCCGTCGCGGTTGAGATAGCCCAGCGCCCCGGTGTAAGGACCACGCCCCACGCCCTCGAGCTCGGCGATGATCTCCATGCAGCGCACCTTGGGGCAGCCGGTGATGGTGCCGCCCGGGAACAGCGCCGCCAGCACCTGGGCCGGACCCGCATCCGCGCGCAAGGTTCCGCGCACGTTGGAGACGATGTGATGGACGTGGGCGAAGGATTCGAGCGTCATCATCTCGTCCACGACGACGGAGCCGGGCACGGCGACGCGGGAGAGGTCGTTGCGCTCGAGGTCCACCAGCATGACGTGCTCGGCCCGCTCCTTGGGGTGGGCGATGAGCTCGGCCCTGAGCGCCGCGTCATCGGCGCCGGGCGTCCCGCGCGGGCGGGTGCCGGCGATGGGACGGGTCTCGATCGCGCCCGCGCGCACCCGGACCAGGCGCTCGGGGGAAGACGAGACGATGGCGCGGTCCCCGAAGGTGGCAAGCGCGGCGAAGGGCGCCGGGTTGGCCCTGCGCAGGCGCGCATGCAGCGCCGCGTGCGCGATCCCGGGCCGCAGCCGCGCCCCCCACACGCGCGACAGGTTCACCTGGAACACGTCGCCGGCGAAGATGTAGTCCCGTGCCGTCGCCACGCCCGCGAGGTAGTCACCCGGAGGATCCTCGTCGAGCGGGCCCGCCAGCACCGGCGTGTCGATTTCCTCGGTGGGCGCCGGGGCGCGGGAGAGGTCCTCGGCCATGGCGTCGAGGCGGGCGGGGTCGTCGGCCTCGGAGATTATCAGCGTCTGGCCGAGCCGGCGGTCGCGGATGACGGCGGCCGGGAAGCGGACGGCCAGCGCCGTCGGCAACCGGTGGGGCGAGGCCGGGAGGCGCAGCACCGGCTCCGCCTCGGCGGCGAGCTCGTAGCCGAGATAGAGGAACCAGCCGCCGCGGAAGGGGATGCCGGCGGCCTCGGGGGTTTGCGTTGGGCCGACGCCCTCGCGGGCGAAAGCACGGGCGAGTGCGTCGAGGAAGCCGTGGCCCGGCGCCGCCGGCGGCACGTGGAAGGTTTCGCCGGGAAAGGCGAACAGGATGTCGTGGCGGGCCTGCTCCAAGGCGCGCGTGCCCATCCCGGTCGCGGCGCTCTCCAGCAGATGGGGGTAGCGCGCCGGGTCGAGCGCGTGGAGGCGCAGGAGATCGCATTCGGCGTGGATGCGCCGGGCGATGAGGCCCTGCCCGGATGGCGTCTCGATCCTGTGTTCGGTGTCACCGCCCGCCATGGCGCGGGATCATAGACGCGACGGGGCGGCGGGGGAACGGTGCGCCCCCGGACGCTCACGCGGGGATGATCTCGGGCGGCCTGTTGGCGCCGTCGG
>DASWKZ010000212.1:0-9013 GCA_036396355.1 Alphaproteobacteria bacterium | reverse complement strand
CGGCCCCAGATAGGCGAACACCAGGCCGGCCGCCTCTTCTGTGGCATAGGCGGTCTGGCGCACCTCCGAGAGCAGCGGCGTGCCCGCCGGCTCCGCCGGCATCTCCAGGCAGCGCCCGTCATGGGCGAACTTCCAGCCGTGGTAGCAGCACCGGATCCCGTCCGCCTCCACCCGGCCCAGCTCCAGCGAGGCGCCCCGGTGCGGGCAGTGCCGCGCCAGCAGCCCCGCCTTGCCCGCCCCGTCGCGGAACAGCACCAGGTCCTCCCCCAGGAGGCGCACCGGCACCGGGCGGTCGGCCACCAGCCCCGAGAACCAGACCGGCCACCAGTAGCGCCGCAGCATCTCGCCGGCCGGCGTCCCCGGCCCCACCCTGGTCAGCCGCTCGTTCTCTTCGGGGGTCATCGCCTCGTCTCCTCCCTCCCGGCGGGGTCCCGGCCACGGGAGGGGTCCTCCCCGCCGGCGCATGATTCATAGGGCCGGCCCCGACCCCTGTCTATATACTCGGCGGGCACGATGGGATTGCGGGATCGATTCGCGCCGCCGGATGGAGCACCTGAGCGACATACGGGCCTTCGTCAAGGTCGTCCGGACGGGGAGCTTCAGCGCCGCCGCCGCGGAGCTGGGCCTGTCGCAGTCCACCGTCAGCAAGCACGTTTCCCGCCTGGAGCAAACCCTGAACGTGCAGCTCCTCAACCGCTCGACCCGGCAACTTTCCTTGACGGAGGCGGGCGCCGACTTCCATGCCCGCGCGACCCGCATCCTCGAGGAGCTGGAGGAGGCGTGCCGGGCCGTTGCCGCGTTCAACACCGGGCTCAGGGGCTCCCTGCGCGTCCATTCCACCATGGGGATCGGGCGCACCCTGGTCATTCCCGCGGTCTCGGCGTTCATGGACGAGTACAAGGACCTGTTCGTCCAGGTCATCCTCACCTCCGGTCCGGTCAACATCATCGAGCAGCACATCGACGTGACGGTGAGGCCCTCCTCCGACCGCGACACCATGATCAACCAGACAAGCCTCGCCCATCGCGTCCTCGGGACGGCCCGCTACGTGATCTGCGGATCGCCGGACTATTTCCGCCGCGCCGGCATGCCCACCGATCCGGCGGAGCTCGTGCATCACAACTGCATCGCGCATTCCACCCAGCCGTCGCCCAAGGACTGGCAGTTCATCGGCCCGCGGGGCATCCGTTCGGTGCGGGTCTCGGGGACCCACAGCAGCAACGACCTCAGCGCCCTGCGGGCGGCCGTCCTCCAGGGAGTCGGCCTGTGCCGCCTGCTGGAGCCGGGCGTGCGGGAGGAACTGAAGCGCGGCGAGCTGCGCGCGCTGTTCTCCGATATCACCCATCCGGTCCGTCCCGTGATCGCGTATTTCCCGCGCACGGAGCCGGTGCCCGAGAAGATCCGGGTGTTCCTCGATTGCCTCGAGGAGTCGTTCAAGCCGCTCCTGGCCCCCGTCGCGGAGATCGATGGCGGGGCGGAGGCGATGGCGCGGGGGGCGCCAACTCGGGGCGCTTCGCCGGGCCGGTGACCGCGGGCCGCCGCTCGATGGAGCCCCGGAATGAGTCTCATTCCGGATTGGGGTCTTATCGGGGGCGGGCATTGGGGGTATGGATGGGGTGGCGAGGACCGGCGCCCGGCGGTGCGGGCGCGGGCGGAGGGAGGACGAGGCGATGACCCCCGAGGAGAACGAGCGGCTGACCAGGGTGGGGCCGGGGACGCCGGCGGGCGAGATGCTGCGCCGCTACTGGTGGCCGGTCTGGTTCTCGGAGCCGGTGGCCGACCGCCCGGTGCCGGTGCGGCTGCTGGGCGAGGACCTGGTGCTGTTCCGCGACGGGGCGGGCAAGGCGGGGCTGCTGGCGCGGGCCTGCCCGCACCGGGGCGCCTCGCTGGAGCTGGGCCGGGTGGAGGCGGACGGGATCCGGTGCTGCTACCACGGCTGGAAGTTCGCCCATGACGGGCGCTGCCTGGAGATGCCGGCGGAGCCGGCGGGGACGCCGCTGGTGGACGAGGTGCGCCAGCGGGCCTACGCCACGGCAGAGGCGGCCGGCCTGGTATTCGCCTATCTGGGGCCGGCGCCGGTGCCGGCGCTGCCGCGCTACGACCTCCTCTTCCGCGAGGACTGCGTGCGCCATGTCGGGGCCAGCGAGGAGCACTGCAACTGGCTGCAGCGGGCCGAGAACGCCGTCGACCAGATGCATTCCATCGCGCTCCATGCCGGCGTCTATCCGGAATACGCGCTCAAGCGCCCGACGGCGGAGTGGCAGCGCACCTGGTACGGAGTGCGGGTGGCGCTGGAGGTGCCCGGCGACGAGGCCAAGGTATCCCACTTCCTGTTCCCGTCCCACAGCCGCTATTTCGGGGCGCGGGTGGGCGACGAGCCCAGCCATATCCTGCGCATGCGCACGCCGGTGGACGATGGCGAGACCCGCACCTTCCACGTGCGTGCGCGCGAGGCCCGCGGCCAAGGCGAGACGCTCGTCACCCACGGGCTCAGGCGATACGAGCGCGGCGTCTACGAGCGCGTCGACGACGGCTGGTGGGGTCTTGCCTCCCGCGAGCAGGACCGCGCCGCCCAGGAGAGCCAGGGGCGCATCGCCGACCGCGCGCGCGAAACCCTCGGCACCTCGGACCGCGGCGTCGTCCTGTTCCGGCGCATGCTCGTAGAGGCCATCGACGCGGTGGCGCGCGGGGACGACCCGCCCGGCGTCCTGCGCGAGGCGGCGGCCGGGCTCATCGCGTTCGACGCCCGCAAGGTCCGCGCCGGCGAGGTGATCGAGGCCTGAATCGGGCCTTGCGCCCCGCTGGACAAGAACCCCGAACGGCAAAGGGGCCGGCGATGGCGTCGCCGGCCCCTCGGAATTCTGGTGGAGCAGAGGGGAATCGAACCCCTGACCTCGACATTGCGAACGTCGCGCTCTCCCAACTGAGCTACTGCCCCGCGCTCCCCGTCGGGAGACGCGGATAATGTGGGCGGGGGCGGAGGGCTGTCAAGTGCGCGCCGGCACGGCTCCTCGCCGCCGACCCCGTCTTGCATGGGTGCGCCCCGGCCGCTAGGTTTGGCCGCGGGGCGGGACCCGGCGGAGAGGCCAATGCAGTCGATTCTACTGCTCGTGGACGCGGTCCTCGAGATCTACATCTGGATCCTCATCATCTGGGTGGTGATGAGCTGGCTGATCGCCTTCAACGTGATCAACACGCATAACCGCTTCGTCTACCTGGTGAGCGACTTCCTCCACCGCGCGACCGAGCCGGCCCTGCGCCCGATCCGCCGGGTCATCCCCAGTCTCGGCGGCATCGACATCTCGCCGCTGATCCTGCTTCTCGCCATCTGGTTCGCGCGCAACCTGATACGCGAATACCTCTGGTAGCGCCGCCGGTCCATGGGCACCGCCGAGGAGGGTATCGGCCCGGCCAGCGTCGCCCATGACGGGACCGGCGTGAGAATCGCCGTGCGCGTGAAGCCCCGCGCGCGCCGCGCCGCCGTCGAGGGGATCGTCGCCGACGCCGACGGGCGCCGCCGGCTCGCCGTCGCGCTGACCGAGGCGCCCGAGGGCGGCAGGGCCAACGCCGCCCTGATCGCGCTGCTGGCCCGGCGCTGGCGATTGCCGAAATCGGCCTTCGCCGTCGCCGCCGGCGCCCGGGCCCGGCGCAAGACGGTCATGGTCGCCGGCGATCCCGCGACTATACTGGCGCGGATCGCAGCCGAGGGGGACACGGGATGAGCGCATCGGCGCGCGCCAGCATCATCGACGGCAAGGCCTTCGCCGAGGGCCTCCGGGGCCGCATCGGGGAAGAAGTTGCGCGCCTCCGGGAGGAGCACGGCCTCACCCCCGGCCTCGCCGCGGTGCTGGTGGGCGAGAACCCCGCGAGCGAGATCTACGTGCGCAACAAGGGCCGGGCCACCGAGGCGGCGGGCATGGCCTCGTTCTCCCACCACCTCGCCGCGGAGGCGACCGAGGCGGAGCTCCTCGCGCTGGTGGAACGGCTCGATCGCGACCCCGCGGTCCACGGCATCCTGGTGCAGCTGCCGCTGCCCGCCCACATCGATCCCGTCCGGGTGACCGAGGCCGTCGATCCCGCCAAGGACGTCGACGGGTTCCACCTCGTCAACGTCGGCCGGCTGGCGACGGGGGCGCCGGGCGGGCTGGTCCCGTGCACGCCCCAGGGCTGCCTGATGCTGCTCGAACACGCGCTGGGCTCCCTCGAGGGCAAGCGGGCGCTGGTGTTGGGACGCTCCAACATCGTCGGCAAGCCCATGGCCGCTCTGCTGCTGGCCGAGAACTGCACGGTGACCGTGGCCCATTCCCGCACCCGCGAGCTCGCCGCCGAATGCGCCCGCGCCGAGATCCTGGTGGCGGCGGCGGGACGGGCACGCATGGTCAAGGGCGACTGGATCAAGCCCGGCGCGGCGGTGATCGACGTCGGCATCAACCGGGTGGAGGCGGCCGACGGCAGGACGCGGCTGGTCGGCGACGTCGATTTCGACGAGGCGGCGAAGGTGGCGGGCCACATCACCCCGGTGCCCGGCGGAGTCGGGCCCATGACCATCGCCTGCCTCCTGCGCAACACCGTGATCGCCGCCTGCCGACAGGCGGGCCTCCCCGACCCCGGGATCTAGGAAACCGCGCCGCCCCCGGAGAGCATACGCGCCATGGACGAAACCGCCGCCACCTTCACGCCCCTCCTCGCCGCCACCGCGCTCTTCGTTGCGAGCCACTTCCTCCTCTCGGCCAGGTCGGCGCGGGATGCGCTGGTGCGGCTGCTCACCGAGCGCGGGTTCCTGCTCGCCTATTCGCTGCTCGCCGGTGCGCTGTTCGTGTGGATGAACCTCGCCTATGCCCGCGCCCCGTTCGAGGACCTGTGGGGCGATCCGCTGTGGGCGCGGTGGGCGGCGGTGGCGCTGATGCCGGTGGCCACCGTGTTCCTGGTCGCCGGCGTCACCACCGCCAGCCCGGCGGCGGTCGGCGGCGACCGCCTGTTCGCCCAACGGGTGCGCGAGCCGGTCGGCATCCAGAAGGTCACGCGCCACCCGGTCTTGTGGGCGCTGGCGATCTGGGCCGCGCTCCACCTCGCCGCCAACGGCGACCTCGCCTCGGCGATCTTCTTCGGCGGGCTGCTGGCGCTCTGCCTCGGCGGCATGGCCCATATCGAATCGCGCAGGCGGTCCCAGGGAGGCGCGAACTGGGCGCCCTTCGCCGCGCAGTCCTCGGCCCTGCCCTTCGCCGCCGTCCTCGCGGGCCGGGCGCGGGTGAGCCTCGCCGAGATCGGCTGGTCCCGGATCGCGACCGGCCTCGGCCTCTACCTCGTCTTCCTGTTCGGCCACCGCGTCGTCATCGACGTGCCGATTTTGCCTGGCCTGGCGGGCGGCTGAACCCGAACGTAACGAAGGGGTGATGGGCTACCGGTTGCGCCGGTTGAGGAGCCGCAGCCTCAGCGCGTTGAGCTTGATGAACCCCTCGGCCTCGCGCTGGTCGTAGACGGCGTCGTGCTCGAAGGTGGCGTGCTCGGCATCGTAGAGGCTGCGCCGGGATTTGCGTCCGACCACCCGCACCGATCCCTTGTAGAGCTTGAGCCGCACGGTGCCGCTCACCTCCTTCTGGGACGCATCGATGGCGGCCTGGATCATCTCGCGCTCGGGCGAGAACCAGAAGCCGTTGTAGACGAGCTCGGCGTAGCGCGGCATCAGCTCGTCCTTGAGATGCGCGGCGCCGCGATCGAGCGTCAGGCTCTCGATGCCGCGGTGCGCCGCGGCGAGGACGGTGCCGCCCGGGGTCTCGTAGACGCCGCGCGACTTCATGCCGACGAAACGGTTCTCGACCATGTCCACGCGGCCGACGCCGTGGGCGCCGCCCAAGGCGTTGAGCCGCTCAAGCAGCGCCGCCGGGGAGAGGCGCTCGCCGTCGACGGCGACCGGGTCGCCGGCCTCGAAGTCGATCTCCACCTGCACCGGCGCGTCGGGCGCCCTCTCGGGCGCCACGGTGCGGGTGAACATGTCCTCGTCGGGCGCCACCCACGGGTCCTCCAGCGCCTTGCCCTCATAGGAGACGTGCAGGAGGTTGGCGTCGGTGGAATAGGGCGGCTCGCCGCGCTTCGAGGTGGCGACCGGGATCTGGTGCCGCTCCGCGTATTCGAGGAGCCTGGTGCGCGAGGTCAGGTCCCACTCGCGCCAGGGAGCGATCACCTTGATGTCGGGCATGAGCGCGTAATAGGCGAGCTCGAAGCGCACCTGGTCGTTGCCCTTGCCGGTGGCGCCATGGGCGACGGCGTCGGCGCCGGTCGCCTGCGCGATCTCGATCTGGCGCCTGGCGATGAGCGGGCGGGCGATGGAGGTGCCGAGGAGATAGACCCCCTCGTAGAGCGCGTTGGCCCGGAACATGGGGAACACGTAATCGCGCACGAAGGCCTCGCGCAGGTCCTCGACGAAGATCTCGCTGGCGCCCATGGCCTCGGCCTTGGCGCGGGCGGGCGCGAGCTCGTCGCCCTGGCCGAGGTCGGCGGTGAAGGTCACCACCTCGCAGCCATAGGTCTCCTGCAGCCAGCGCAGGATCACGGAGGTGTCGAGCCCGCCGGAATAGGCGAGCACCACCTTCCTGACGGGTTCGGTCATGGTCGGTCCCGGGTGCGGTTCGAGGCCGCCGGAGAGTAGTCGCAAACCCCGGCCCGTTCAACCGACGGGGGACGCCGCCGCTGGCGAACCCCGGCTCCCCCGCGCTAGGCTGCGCCCATGGCCCCGAACGGCACACATGGCGCGACCGTCCTCGCGGTCGGCGCCGCCATCCTCGCCCTGTGGGCGGGCGCCGCGCGGGCGCAGGAGGAAGCGGTGCCGGACCGGGCCGAGGTGCGGGCGCTCCAGCTCCTCAACTCGGCGCGGGCGGTCCACCGCTACCCGCCGCTCATCCCCGACCGGCGCCTGTTCTGCGCGGCCCGCGCCCATGCCCGCGACATGGCGGCGACGGGCCGCCTCGACCACGAGGGCAGCGACGGCGCCGACCTCGGGGCGCGGCTTGCCCGCTTCGGCTACCCCCACCGCCGGGCGGCCGAGAACATCGCCCGCGCCGGCGCCGAGCCCGGCGAGGTGGTGCGGCTGTGGCTGGCGAGCCCGGAGCACCGGCGCAATGCCCTCGACCCGGCGTTCCGTCACGCCGGGATCGGCCGCGCCTACGACCGCTCGGCGGGGGTGTTCTACTGGACGCTCGATCTTGGCATCGAGGCGGCGATGGGGAGGCCCGGCGGGGCCAGGGCCGGCAAGGGCGACGCGGTGCCCGGCGCGTCCGGCCCCGCCTGTCCCGAGGATTCGGGTGACAAGCCGCTAACCGCGCGTTAATTTCTGGGGGCGATTCTAGCGGGCCTTGGGCCGCCTCGGCGGCCGCGGAAGAGGGGGGAGTCCGGGCGATGCCGCATTGGGGGACCATCCTGACCGTCGCATGCGCGTCGCTCGCCCTGGCCGGCAAAGCGTCCGCCGAGAACCCGGGCAGCGCGGGGACGGCCCCCGGCGCCACGGTCGCCAGTGGCGAATACCTCTCCGCCATCGAGCAGGACGCCTTCTCCTTCCGGCGCCTGCAGACCGAGCTGATGGTGGCGGCGCTCTCCTGCGGCGAGCCGGTGCTGCGCGACCAGTACAACGCCTTCGTCATCCGCCACCGGCCGGCCCTGAGGGAGAACGGGCGCGTGCTCAAGGCGCATTTCCGCCGTCTTTACGGCCGCCAAGCCACGAAGAGGCTCGACGACCACATGACGCGGGCCGCCAACGAGGCCTCCGCGCTCAGCTGGAACGACGCCAGTTTCTGCTGGAAGGCGCGGGTCCGCTTCGAGGCGCTGGAGCGCATCGAGCCGATCCAGAGCGCGGGCGGCCTGGTGCGGGAAGCCGAGGCGGCCCTTGAGCGCTAGCCCCATCGCCGGACAAACGGAAAGGCCCGCGGCCTGAGAGCCGATCCTGGAAGTTACGATTCAGGGACATGGGTTTAGCCTGGTCAAGCGCCGGAGCATGATGCGGATCATGGCGAGTCGTACGAAGGCGGCGACGGTTCTGGCGTAACGCTCGAAGTCGCGGGCGAGGCGTCTGTTTCGGCCGATCCAGGCGAAGGTGCGTTCGACGACCCATGGCCTGGGCAGGACGACAAAGCGATGCGGATCGGTTCGCTTCACGATCTCCAGCTTCCAGGCGCCGGTACCGGCGATGGCGGCCGCCATCGTCGGCCCCGGGTAGCCGCCGTCGGCGAAGATGCGCTCGATGAACGGGAACCGGCGGCGGGACCGGCGCAGCAGCTCGACCGCGCCGTCGCGATCCTGCACGTCGGCGGGATGGACCACGACGTTCAGGAGCAGACCGAGCGTGTCGACGAGGATGTGCCGCTTGCGGCCTGTGATCTTCTTGCCCGCGTCATACCCCTGCGGATCGATCGACGCCCCCCTTTTTGCGCCGCTCTGGCGCTCTGGCTGTCGATCACCGCGGCCGACGGGCTGGCCTCCCGGCCCTCGACCTCGCGTACCGCCACGTAGAGCTCATGGTGGATGCGCTCCAGCGTCCCGTCCCAGTCCCACAACATGAAATAGTTGTGTACCGTGCTCTTCGGCGGCAGGTCCTTCGGCAGCGCCGGCCACTGGCAGCCGGTCGAGAGAACGTAGAAGATCGCGTTCAGCACCTCGCGGACATCGACCGTCCGCTTGCGACCGCCGTGCTTCGCCGGCGGGATCAAAGGTTCGACCAGCGCCCACTCCGCATCGGTCAGATCGCTCGGGTAACGAAGGCCGCGACGGTCGCACGCCGCGCGGTGTTCAGGCTTCCACATCCGGCATCCCCTCCAAAGTCAACGGATGCCCGACAATGAATCACAACCGATTCTGCCGACTCAACAACTTTCGGGATCGGCTCTTAGGCTTTGGCCACATGCAGCAGGGTCTGGCGAACTTCAAAGGGATGTATCCTGATCCTCACGATGTGCAGGATCTGGGTGTAGTATTCACGCAGGTTACGGGAAATTCGACGATCGAAACGGAATGCATGGCTGAAGTT
>DASWKZ010000211.1:0-1873 GCA_036396355.1 Alphaproteobacteria bacterium | reverse complement strand
GGCGCCGAATCGGTGCCGAGGAAGAAGCGCGGGTTGCCCGACACCGCGGCCTTCCTCAGCGCCAGGCGGTGGGCCTCGCGCTTGGCGACCGGCAGGCAATAGGCGTGGGGGCGGAGCCCGCCCCGGAACATGGCGTTGCGGTTGATCATCAGGTGGTGGGGGGTGATGGTGGCGGCGAGGCGCGGAGGCCCCCCGGCGACGAAGTCCACGGCCTCTTTCGTCGTGACGTGCTCAAAGACCACCCGCAGGCCCTCGAAGTCGTGCATCAGCGGCGCGAGCACGCGGTCGATGAACACCGCCTCGCGGTCGAAGATGTCCACTTCCGGATCGGCGACCTCGCCATGGACCAGGAGCGGCAATCCCACCTTCTCCATGCGCGCGAGCACCTTCCGGATGTTGGCGATGTCGGTGACGCCGCGCGCGGCGTTGGTGGTCACGTTCGCCGGATAGAGCTTGCAGGCGATGACGATGCCGGCGCGGTAGCCCTTCTCCACCTCGTCCGGCTCGGTGGCATCGGTGAGGTAGAGGGTCATCAGCGGCGTGAAGCGTGCGCCGCCCTTGCCGGCACGATTGATGCGGTTGCGGTAGGCGGCGGCGTCCTTCACCGTCGCCACCGGCGGATCGAGGTTGGGCATGACGACGGCGCGGGCGAACACGCGCGCCGTCTCCGGCAGCACGGCGGCCAGCATGGGGCCGTCGCGGAGATGCAGGTGCCAGTCGTCGGGGCGGCGGATGACGAGGCGGTCGACCGTCATGGCGCCGCGCCCAATGTGTCGAACACGTCGCCCTCCGGCGCCCGGCCGAGGATGTTGGCGCGGTGCCACAAAGCGTAGAACAGGAGCACCCAGCACGCGAACCCGGGGCGCTTGCCGGAGGCGGCGAACAGGCGGCGCACGGACCGGGCCTCGCAGATCTCCGCGATGCCGGGCGCCGCCGCCACCAGCGGGCCGAGGCGCTTCCCCTCCTCGGCGATCCAGGCCGCCGCCGGCACCGTGAAGCCGCGTTTCTTCGCGAACGGCTCGGCCGCGGGGAGGTGCGTCTCAAGCCAGCGGCGCAGGAGCCACTTGCCGAGGCCGCCCCGGATCTTGAGGTGGTCCGGCAGCCGGAAGGCGGCGGCGGCGACCACCGGGTCGAGGAACGGCGTGCGTCCCTCGACCCCGTGGGCCATCAGCGTACGGTCGAGCTTGGTGCAGAGGTCGTGGGGCAGCCAGTCGGCCAGGTCCACGGCCTGGGCGGTCTGCAGGGCCGAGCGCCAGGGGCGGGCCTGGGTGGCCTCGGCCGCCTCGATGCCGAGGCGCCAGCCGCGCGGCTCCTCGCGCAGGAGGCCGAGCCCGTCGAGGGCGCCGCGGGTGCGCATGGCGCGCCGGCCCCGCCACCACGGCCGGATCACCGAGCGGTAGCGCCCGTAGCCGGCGAACAGCTCGTCGCCGCCCTCGCCCACCAGCACCACCTTGACCTCGCGGGCCGCGGCCTCGGCCAGCTTGTAGCTGGGCAGCGCCGCGTAATCGGCGGCGGGATCGTCCATGGCGGCGGCGACGCGCGGCAAAAGCTCCCAGAAGTCCCGGGCCGTAAACCCCACCTCCACGTGGCGGGCGCCGCAGGCGCGGGCGACCTTGCGCGCGGCCTCGCGCTCGTCGGCCACCGACGGATCGTCGAAGCCGCAGGTGAAGGCCAGCACCGGCGTCGCATTCAGCCGCGCCATCAGCGCCAGCACCGCCGACGAATCGATGCCGCCCGAGAGGAACATGCCGTAGGGCACGTCGGCGCGCTGGTGCATCCCGACGCTGTCGGCGAGCGCCCCATCGAGGCGGGCGAGCGCCTCCGATTCGCCGATCTCCTCGGGCCCGCCCTCGGGCAGCGCCGGGGCGCGGCT
>DASWKZ010000210.1:0-3729 GCA_036396355.1 Alphaproteobacteria bacterium | reverse complement strand
CCTCCGTCCGTTCCGATTGAGGCCCCCGCCCCGCCGGGCGGGGGCCTTCTTTTCCCTACCGATAGAGCGCCTCGAGGCGGTCGCCGTAGCGCTCCCGGAGCACGTGGCGGCGCACCTTCATGGTCGGCGTCATCTGGCCGTTCTCCACGGTGAAGGGTTCGTCCGTCAGGATGAAGCGCCTGACCCGCTCGATGGCCGAGAGCTGCCGGTTGACGCGGTCGACGGCGCCGGCGAGGTGGGCGTGGAACTCGGCGTCGGCGGCGAGCTCGCCCAGCCGCGCCCCGTCGCGCCCGTGGCCGCGCGCCCAGTCCCGGGCGGCCGCCTCGTCGGGCACGATGACCGCGACCAGGTGGGGCCGGCGGTCGCCGTAGACCATGGCCTGGGCGATCTCCGCCTCCAGGGTCAGGAACCCCTCGACGCGCTGGGGCGAGAGGTTGTCGCCGCCGGAATTGACGATGAGGTCCTTCTTGCGGTCGGTGATGCGGAGGTGGCCGTCTGAGTCGATGACGCCGATGTCGCCGGTATGCAGCCAGCCGTCGCGCAGCGCCTCGGCCATCGCCTCGGGGTTGTTCCAGTAGCCCTGCATGACGAGCTCGCCGCGGGCGAGGATCTCGCCGTCCTCGGCGATGCGCACCTCGACGCCCCGGAACGGCGGGCCCACGGTCTCGATACGTGGCCTGTCCGGCGGGTTGCAGCTGATGATGGGGGCGGATTCGGTCTGGCCGTAGCCCTGGAGGATGTCGATGCCAAGGGCCCGGAAGAACAGGCCCACTTCGTAGTTGAGGGGGGCGCCGCCCGAGATCATGAAGCGTAGCCGGCCGCCGAAGCGCGCGCGCACCTTGCGGCGCACGAGGAGATCGAGGACGCGATCGAGGCACCGCTCGCCGAGGGAGAGCGTCTCCGGGGCTTCGTAGCGCTTGCGGCCGAGGGCGAGGGCGCGCCCGAACAGGGCACGCTGGAACGGTTTCGCGCGGCGGAGCCCGGCCGCGATGCGCCCCTGGAGCACCTCGTAGAGGCGTGGCACCGCGGTCATGATGGTGGGCCGCGCGTCGGCCATGTCCTGGGCCAGGGTCTCCACGCCGGCGGCGTAGTAGATCTCGGCGCCGATGGCGATGGGCAGGAACTGGCCCGCGGTGTGCTCGTAGGAGTGCGACAGCGGCAGGAAGGAGAGGAACGCCTCGTCCCCGAAATCGAGGTGGCGGAACAGGTGGCAGGCGCCCCCGCAGTTGGCGAGGATGGCGCCGTGGCTCAGCATCACCCCCTTCGGCGTGCCGCCGGTGCCCGAGGTGTAGATGATGCAGGCGGTGTCCGCGCGCCGGCGGGGACGGGGCTCGGCCGGCGCGGCGGCGGCGAGCAGCGCGTCCCAGCGGTGCAGGGTGAAGCCGAGGGCCTGGTGGAGGTCGACCTCCTCCATGGCGATGACGTGGCGGCAGGCTGGCGCCCTGGCGGCGGCGGGCAGCAGGCGGGCGGCGAGGGCCGCGGTCGAGACGACGGCGCAGACCGCCCCGGAATCCGAGAGCACGTGGTGGTGGTCGTCCTCGGTGTTGGTGACGTAGGCCGGCACCGTGACGGCACCGGCGGCCATGATGCCGTGATCGGCGATCAGCCATTCGGGGCGGTTCTCCGAGATCAGGGCCACGCGGTCGCCGGGCCCGACCCCCAGCGCGGAAAGCGCCCCGGCGAGGCGCCGCACGGCCTCGGCGGCCTCGGCCCAGGTCACCGTGGTCCACCCCTCGCCGCGCCGCGCGTGGAGGAACGGGGCCGCGCCCCGGCGCGCGGCCTGGCCCAGGAACATCGTCGTGAGGGTTTCCTCCCCGGCCGGGTCGACGGCGCGGGGGGACGGGCGGCTGGATGTCACCTCGGCCCCTTCTCCCATTGGCCTCCGCCCCTATAATGCGCGCTCGGCCGGGCTGGGCCAAGGGGACGTCGATTGGAGCGAGGGATGGCAAGAACGATACGGAAGGCGGCGAAGGCGGCGAGGACGGCGAAGCGGACCGCGACGGGAACACGGCCCCTCGGTCCGCTGCCGCGCTGGAATCTGGATCACCTCTATTCGGGGCCGGGTTCCCCGCCGCTGGCGCGCGACCTCGCCCGCGCCGAGCAGCGCGCCGCGCGCTTCGAGAACGCCTATCGCGGAAGCCTCGCGCGCCTCTCGGGCAGGCGCCTGGGCGAGGCCATCGCCGAGTACGAGGCCATCGACGAGATCCTGAGCAAGGTCATGTCCTATGCCCAGCTCCTCCACGCCGGGGCGGTGACCGACGCCAAGGTGGGCCAGTTCTACCAGACCACCAGCGAGCGGGTGAACGACATCGCCACGCGGCTCCTGTTCTTCACCCTCGAGTTCAACCGCATCCCCGAGCGCATCCTGCGCCGCAAGCTGCGCGCCCCGGAGCTCGCCCGTTTTGCTCCCTGGGTGCGCGATGCCCGCGTGTGGCGGCGCCACCAGCTCGCCGACGACCTCGAGCGGCTCCTGCACGAGAAGGGGCCGAGCGGACGCGCCGCCTGGGTGCGGTTGTTCGACGAGACCATCACCGCGCTCCGCTTCCCCGTGGACGGCCGGGAGCTCACGGCGACCGAGGCGTTCAACCGCCTCTCGGACCGCTCCGCCCCCGCGCGCCGCAAGGCCGCCCTCGCCGTCGGCAAGGTGCTGGGGGAGAACGCGCGCACCTTCGCGCTGATCACCAACACGCTGGCCCGCGACAAGGAGGTGGAGGATCGCTGGCGCCGCTTCCCCGGTCCCGTCTCCGCGCGCAACCTCTCGAATTACGTCGAGGACGAGGTGGTGGACACGCTCGTGGGCGCCGTCAAGCGCGCCTACCCCAGGCTCTCGCACCGCTACTACCGGCTCAAGGCGCGCTGGATGGGCAAGCGCCGGCTGGATTACTGGGACCGCAACGCGCCGCTGCCGCGCGCGCCCGACCGCGCCATCCCCTGGGCCGAGGCCAGGGATACCGTGCTCGCCGCCTACGGCGCCTTCTCGCCGTCGCTCGCGCGCATCGCCCGGCGCTTCTTCGACGAGCGCTGGATCGACGCCGAGGCCCGGCCGGGCAAGGAATCGGGCGCCTTCTCCCACCCCGTCGTGCCGAGCGCGCACCCTTACATCCTCATGAACTACCAGGGCCGCGTGCGCGACGTGATGACCCTCGCCCACGAGCTCGGCCACGGGGTGCACCAGGTGCTGGCCGGCCCGCAGGGGCACCTGATGTCCTCGACGCCGCTGACCCTGGCCGAGACCGCCTCCGTGTTCGGCGAGATGCTGACCTTCCGCCGCCTGCTCGCCGAGGAGTCGCGCCCGGCGGCGCGCCGCCACATGATCGCCGCCAAGGTCGAGGACATGCTCAACACGGTGGTGCGCCAGGTCGCGTTCTTCGACTTCGAGCTGCGCGTGCACATCGCGCGCCGCGAGGGCGAGCTCACCCCCGACGCGCTCGCGGAGACCTGGCTCGCCGTCCAGCGCGAGAGCCTGGGCCCGGCGATCCGCCTCGACGGCGAGTACCGCCACTACTGGAGCTACATCCCCCACTTCATCCATTCGCCGTTCTACGTCTACGCCTACGCCTTCGGCGACTGCCTGGTGAACTCGCTCTACGCCACCTACGAGGCCGCGCCCCGGGGGTTCGAGGCGAAATACCTGCGGATGCTGGGGGCCGGCGGCACGCTGCGCCACCGCGAGCTCCTGCGCCCGTTCGGGCTGAATGCCGCCGATCCCGCCTTCTGGGACCGGGGGCT
>DASWKZ010000209.1:0-19459 GCA_036396355.1 Alphaproteobacteria bacterium | reverse complement strand
CGTCATCAGGAAGCCGCCGCCGACCCCGAACAGGCCCGAGAGGAATCCGACCAGGCCGCCCAGACCCAGGAGGAGGAGAACATTGAGGGAGATCTCGGCGATCGGCAGATAAATCTGCATCGGGGGGTCCCGGCCGAAGGGCGCGGGATTCAAGGGGTTGTCGACTGCCTATCGTTTGTGCGCCCGCGGCATGCAAAGCGCAAGGGAAAACGCGGGACGGCGGCGGAAAAACCGGCGGCGCCCGTCACGGACGCAGGACGCCGACGATGCGGTGCAGCTCCGACATGTGATGGCGGGCGATCTCGCCGGCGCGCTCGGCGCCGCGATGGAGGACCGAATCGACGTAGCCCGGCTCCTTCATGAGCCGCCGCATCTCGGCGCCGATGGGGGCGAGCACCGCGACCGCGAGATCGGCCAGGGCGGGCTTGAACTCCGAGAACATCCGGCCGCCGAATTCCCCGATCACCCCGGCGCGGTCCCGCCCGGCCAGCGCCGCGAAGATGCCGACCAGGTTGGCGGCCTCGGGGCGGCCCTCCAGCCCGGCGATATCCCCGGGCAGCGGATCGGGATCGGTGCGGGCGCGCCGGATCTTGCGGGCGATGGCGTCGGCGTCGTCGGTCATGTTGATGCGCGAGTTGTCGGACGGATCCGACTTGCTCATCTTGGCCGAGCCGTCGCGCAGGCTCATGACGCGCGTCGCCTCGCCCAGGATCTGCGGCTCCGGCAGCGGGAAGAAGTCGACCCCGTATTGCCGGTTGAAGGCCCCGGCGATGTCGCGGGCAAGCTCCAGGTGCTGCTTCTGGTCCTCGCCCACCGGCACGTGGGTGGCCTTGTAGAGCAGGATGTCGGCGGCCATCAGCACGGGGTAGGCATAGAGCCCCAGGCCCGCGTTCTCTCGCTTGCCGCCCGCCTTCTCCTTGAACTGGGTCATGCGGTTGAGCCAGCCCAGCGGCGTGATGCAGCCCAGCAGCCAGGCCAGCTCCGCGTGGCCGGACACCGCCGCCTGGTTGAAGATGACGCACCTCTCGGGATCGATCCCGGCGGCGAGATAGGCGGCGGCGACCTCCCTCGTGTGGGCGCGCAGCTCGTCGGGCACCTGGGGCAGGGTCAGGGCATGCAGGTCGACGATGCAGAAGATGCAGTCGAAATTCTCCTGGAGGGCCACCCAGTTGCGGATGGCGCCGAGGTAGTTTCCGAGATGCAGGTTCCCCGTCGGCTGCACCCCTGAGAAGATCCTCTTCACCGCTCCGCCATCCCCGCTCGGCCCTGTCCGGGCGCCGTTTATGGCCACAAAGCCGGGGCCCGGTCAAGGGACGGGGCCGGCGCCCGGGGATGCGCGCCGCAGCGCCGCGCGCAGCTCGCCGGGACGGGCGGCGCCGGAGATCATCGCGAGGCCGCCATAGGCGACGACCCCGCCGGCGACGAGGGCCGCGAGCAGCGCCACCCGCTCCCCCTCCGGCGCGCCCAGATGGGGCAGGATCGCCGGCATGGCGAGGGCGAGGGCGCCCGCCATCACCGCCGCGCTCAGCGCGATGCGCGGCAGCTTGCGGCGCAGGCGCCGGTCGGGCGCGAGCCGGCCGGCGCGCCCGAGCCCGCGCGCCAAGAGCGCGGCGTTGACCCAGGCCGAGATCGAGGTGGCGAGCGCGATCCCCACATGGGCCAGGGGGCCCATGAGCAGCAGGTTGAAGACGACGTTCACGATGAGCGCGACCACCCCCGCCTTGACCGGCGTCCGGGTGTCCTCGCGGGCGAAATAGGCGGTCGCCAGCACCTTGACCGCGACATGGGCGGGGAGCCCCACGGCGTAGGCGGCGAGCGCCCAGGCCGTCGCCGTCCGGGCCTCGGGGCCGAACGCGCCGCGCCCGAACAGGGTGGCGATGATGGGCTCGGCCGCCACCACCAGGGCCAGCGCCGCCGGCAGGGTGAGCAGCGCCGCCACCTCGAGGGCCCGGTTCTGGCTCGCAAGCGCGTCGGCCTCGTGGCCGGCGCGGATCTGGCGGCTCATCAGCGGCAGCAGCGCGGTCGCCACCGCGATGCCGATGACCCCCAGGGGCAGCTGATTGACGCGGTCGGCATAGTAGAGGAAGGAGATGGCGCCCGAGGGCAGCAGCGAGCCGATCACCACGTCCACCAGCACGTTGATCTGATAGACGCCGGCGCCGAGCGCCACCGGCAGCATGAGGCGCAGGAGCCTGCGCACCTCCGGGGTCAGGCGCGGGAGGCGCAGCCCCATGGAGAATCCAAACCGGCGCAGTGCGAGGCCGAGCCAGGCGAACTGCAGGACGCCCGCCGCCGCCACCCCCCAGGCGACGGCATGGACGGGGCTACGCGCGATCAGCCCCCAGCCGAGCACCGCCGCGATCAGGGCGAGATTGAGCAGCACCGGCGAGGCGGCGGCGGCGGCGAAACGCTCATGGGCATTGAGCACCGCCCCCATCAGCGCCACCAGCGAGATGAACAGGAGATAGGGGAAGGTGATCCGCGTGAGGTCGACCGCCAGGGCGAACCTGGCCGGGTCGGAGACGAATCCCGGCGCGATCGCCATCATGGCGTAGGGCATCAGGACCTCGATGGCGCAGACCAGCACGAACAGCGCCGTCAGCAGCACCGCCAGGGATTCCTCGGCGAAGCGGCGCGCGGCACGGGTCCCGGCCGTGGCCAGCAGCCCGGCATAGGTGGGAACGAAGGCGGCCGAGAACGCGCCCTCGGCGAACAGCCGCCGGAACAGGTTGGGGAACTTGAAGGCGACGAAGAAGGCGTCGGCGGCCGGGCCGGCGCCTAGGATCGACGCGAACAGCACGTCGCGCGCGAAGCCGAGTACGCGGCTCAGCAAGGTATAGCCGCCGACCGTTGTGATGGAGCGGAGGAGCGCCATGCCGCGAGGGGCGGCTCAGGGGGCCGTGGGCAGGATCAACGGCGCCGCTCCGGCCGCTTCCCGCCCTTGCCGGCGCGGCGCGCGGGGGCGCGGGCGCCGCCGCCCGCGGCCGCCCCCTTGGCGGCCGTCCTTTTCCCGGCCGGCGCGCGGCCCTTGGCCGACGCCTTCGCCGCCCGGGGCGCCTTGCCCGCCACCTCCGGCGGCGCCTCGGCCTCGGGCTCCGCGATCGCCGCCAGCAGCCGCTCGCGGATGGCCTCGAGGCGGCTCTCGTGGGTCACCTTCAGGCCGAACAGATCCTTCACGTAGAACACGTCGACGGCGCGGGTGCCGTAGGTGGAGATCTTGGCCGAGGAGATCTGCAGATTGAGCTCGGTCAGCGCCGTGGTGACGTCGTAGAGGAATCCGGGACGGTCGCGGCCGTTGACCTCGATCACCGTATGGGTGTTGGAGGCGGTGTTGTCGATGAGCACCCGCGGCAGGTCCCTGAACACCCGGGTGCGCGCCGGCAGGGTCGCCTTGATCCTGAGCTTGCGCCCCAGCCGCCGCTGCTTGGAGATCACCCTCTCCAGGGTTTCGCGGAGCCGTTTCTGGGCGGCGGGCTCGGTGACGGCGTTGCCGTCGATGTCCTGGACCCAGAACGAATCCAGCGCCATCCCGTCGCTCATGGTGAAGATCTTGGCGTCGACGATGTTGGCGCCGGCCAGCGCCATGGCGCCGGCGATGCGCGAGAACAGGCCGGCATCGTCGACCGCATAGACGGTCACCTCGGTGACGCAGCGGAAGGCATCGACCACGAGGTCGATGGAGAGCGGGGCGCCGGCCTCCGCCGCCGCCCGCACCAGCCGGGCGTGTCGCAGATGGGTGTCGGTGTTGAGGGCCAGCCAGTAGGGCGCATAGCCGCGCGGGGCGTGTCGCTCGAAGGCCTCGTCGCTCCAATCGGGGAGCGCCTCGCGCAGGGCGTCGCGCGCGGCGGCGGCGCGGTCGGCGCGCCCGCGCGAGCTCTGCTGGCCCGACATCACGTCTTCGGCCGCGAAATAGAGCTCGCGCAGCAGCGCCGCCTTCCAGCCGTTCCACACGCTGGGCCCCACCGCGCGGATGTCGGCGACGGTCAGGCACAAAAGCAGGCGCAACCGTTCCGGCGACTGCACGATCTCCACGAAATCGGCCACGGTGCGCGGATCGTCGATGTCGCGGCGAAACGCGGTCGCGCTCATCAAGAGGTGGTAGCGCACCAGCCACGACACCGTCTCCGCCTCCTCCTTGGAGAGGCCGAACCGGGCCCCGAGGCGGAGCCCGATGCGGGCGCCCAGCACCGAGTGGTCGCCGCCCCGTCCCTTGGCGATGTCGTGCAGCAGGAGCGCGACGTAGAGCGCGCGGCGCGAGGCGATCTTGTGGATCACCTCGCTCGCCACCGGCATGACGTCGCCCATCCCGCCCTCCTCGATGCGGTGCAAGATGCCGAGGGCGAAGATGGTGTGCTCGTCCACCGTGTAGACGTGATACATGTCGTGCTGCATCTGGGCGACCACGCGGCCGAAATCCGGCACGAAGCGGCCGAACACGCCGGCCTCGTTCATGCGCCGGAGCATGACCTCGGGATTGCGCCGGTCCGTGAGGAGATCGAGGAACAGCCGGTTGGCCTCCTTGTCGCGGCGCAGTCGGTCGTCGATCAGCAGCAGCGAGCGCGTGATCTGCTTGAGCGTCGCGGGATGGATGTCGGCGTCCTCGGCATGGGCGACGCTGAAGACCCGCAGGAGCGCCGCCGGGTCCTTGCGGAACGCATCCTCGTCCACCGCCTGCACGCGGCCCCGATCGACCGCGAATCCGTCGACCACGCGACGGCCGCGGCCGAAGCTGGGGAAGCGGAGCCGCGGGCGGCGCTTGTGCTGGTCCTCGAGCGCGGCGCAGAAGATGCGGGTGAGACCCCCCACCTCCTTGGCGTAGAGGAAGTAGTGCTTCATGAAGCGCTCGACGCCGCGGGTGCCGGCGTGGTCGGTGTAGCCCATGTGGCGGGCGATGGGCTCCTGGAGGTCGAAGGTGAGGCGGTCCTCCTCGCGGCCCGTGAGGTAGTGGAGGTAGCAGCGCACCGTCCACAGGTAGTTCTGGGCCTTGGCGAAGCGGCGGGCCTCGCGCTCGGATAAGACCCCCAGCGCGACCATGGCGGCGACATCGTCGACGCCGTAGATGTACTTGGCGATCCAGAACAGGGTATGGAGGTCGCGCAGGCCGCCCTTACCCTCCTTGACGTTGGGCTCGAGCACGTAGCGGGAATCGCCGACCCGGCGGTGGCGGGCGTCGCGCTCGGCGAGCTTGGCCTCGACGAAGGCCGGGCCGGTGCCCTCGGCGATCTCGGCGCGGAAGCGGCGGCGCAGGGTCTCGAACAGGGAACGCTCGCCGGCCACGAAGCGTGCCTCCAGCATGGCGGTGCGGATGGTGATGTCCTGCCGCGCCAGGCGGATGCAGTCATCCACCGAGCGGATTGCCTGGCCGACCTTGAAACCGAGATCCCACAGGAGATAGAGGACGTATTCGATCACCTGCTCGCTGAACGGCGTCTTCTTGTAGGGGAGCAGGAACAGGAGGTCGATGTCCGAATGAGGGGCGAGCTCGCCCCGTCCGTAGCCGCCGGTGGCGACGAGGCCGAGGCGCTCGCCCTTGGTCGGGTTGGCGTGGGGGAACACGGCTCCGGTGACGACGTCGAACAGCGCCGAGAGCAGGGTATCGACCAAGCGCGTATGGGCGGCGACCGCCCCGGCCCCGTCGAGCCGCCCGGCGACGAAGTCCTCCCGGATGTCCGCGCGCGCGGCGACGAGGGCCTCGCGGGCGGCGGCGAGCAGCCGCGGGCGCAGCTCGGCGGGCCGGAGCCCGCCGGCAGCCAGCGCCGCGAGGCGCGGCCCGAGCGCGTCCATGGCCGCGGCCGGGGGCTCGGCGCGGACGGTCTCGGGGGTGGCGGCGACGGTCTCGAGCATGGCGAAATCCGGGCGGGTCCCGGCGCCTTGCCGGCCCGCCCCCTATATATAGGCCTCGAAGTATGGCACAAATGGCGCGCACGCGCCCGGCCCGGCGCCATCGCCGGACCGGCGGCCACGCGGAAGGCCGACGCCATGACCGTCCCCCTCCTCATCATCGACGTGCAACAGGGGTTCATGACCCCCGCCACCGCCCACGTGCCCGGCCGGGTGGAGGCGCTCCAGGCGGACTATGCCGCGGTGCTCGCGACCCGCTTCGTCAACCCCGAGGGCTCGGCCCACCGCCGCCTCCTCGGCTGGGACCGCTTCGCGCCGGGGAGCGCGGAGACGGCGCTGGCCTTCCGCCCGCGCGAGGACGCCCATATCCTCGAGAAGCGCCTCTATACCTGCGTCGACGGCCCCTTCCTCGAGCGCCTGGCGAGGCTCGGCGCCGGGGAGGTCCATCTCTGCGGGATCGCCACCGACAACTGCGTGCTCAAATGCGCGGTCGACCTGTTCGAGGCGGGGCTGCGCCCGGTGGTGCTGGCCCGCGCCTGCGCCTCCCATGCCGGGCCGGACTACCACCAATGGGGGCTCAGGATCCTCCGGCGCCTGATCGGCGCCGCCCAGGTGGTGGAGGGGGCCGAAGGATGATCCGTTAATACGTGCCCCGGTCCCAGCGCTCGAAGGCCTCGGTCACCACCGGGAACGCGCTCCACGGGGTGGGCGGGTTCATGGGGAGGACGCCCGTCTGCAGGTGCCGGGGCGTGAGCTCGGAGAGCGAATTCACGCCGAGGAGCGCCATGGTCACCTTGATCTCGGCCTCCAGGATCTCGAAGGCGCGCAGCACGCCGTCCTCGCCACCGGCGGCGAGCGCCCAGCCCTGGAGCTTGCCGATGCCAACCACGTCGGCGCCGAGCGCGATCGCCTTGGTCACGTCGGAGCCGCGCAGGAAGCCGCCGTCGATGGCGATCCCGGCCTTGCCCTTGGCGACCTCGACGATCTCCGGCAGCACCTCCAGCGCGCCCCGCCCGTGATCCAGCTGGCGGCCGCCGTGGTTGGAGATCCAGATCACCTCGATGCCGTGATCCAGCGCGATCCTGGCGTCCTCGGCGGTGGCGATGCCCTTGAGGAGGATCGGCAGGCCCGAGTATTTCTTGCAGTGATCGACGAACTCCCAGGTGAGCGCGCCACGGTAAATCCATTCCTTGTCGGGATCGATGTCCTCCAGGTTGGCGCGCTGGACCACGGTGCGGCGGTTGAAGCGGTTGTAGAGGTCGCGCTCCCGCCGCCCGTAATGGGCGGTGTCCACGGTGATGGTGAGGCCCTCGTAGCCCGCCGCGACCACGCGGTCCAGGGTCCGCTCCACCCAGGCCATGTCGCCGCGCACGTAGAGCTGGAAGATCTTGGGGGCACGGGTGGCGGCGGCGCAGTCCTCGAGGCGCGGGTTGGACATGATGGAGATGGCCGCGATCGAGCCGAAGCGCTCCATGGCCCGGACGATGGGGAGATTGCCGGCGGGGTCCAAGAGATGGAGCGAGCCGATGGGCGAGCAGATGACGGGAATCCGCAGCCGGTGGCCCATGAAGGTGGCGGCGGGATCCGGCGCGCTCACGTCGATCAGGACGCGCGGCCGGAAGGCGATGGTATCGAGGGCGTAGCGGTTGCGCTTGAGCGTCGATTCCGATTCGCCGCCGCCCGAGAGGAAGTCCCACACCGCGGGGGCGAGCCGCTTGCGGGCCTCGATCACCAGTTCCTGGAGCGTGCGGACGTCGCTGACGTTGTCCAAGCCGGCCTCCCTGAGGAATCGTTCTTGATGCGGGGGAGGTTGTAGCCGCGCCGGCGCGAGCCTGTCCAGCGCCGCGGGCCCCGGCCATGCGATTGACTCGGCCCCCCGCCGGTCCATACTGGCGTGCAAGCGGGCGCGCCCTGGGCGGGCGCGCCGAGGACACCGGGAGACCCCCATGACCAGCGCCGCGGAGCCCGAAGCGGCCGCACCCGCCTCCTCCACCGGACGGCCGGCGGCGCTCGCGACCCCCAGGGCCCGGCTCGGCCTCATCATCCCCTCCTCCAACCGCCTGAGCGAGCCCCAGTTCCGCCACTTCGCGCCCCCGGGCCTTGCCGTTCACGTGACGCGACTGCGCATGACCGGCCCCTGGCACCGGCCGCTCGGCGAGATCCACGACGCGATCCGCGCCGCCGCCGGGGCGCTGGCCGACGCCCGCTGCGACGCCATCGTGTTCCATTGCACCGGCGGCGCCATGGCCGACGGGCCCGAGGAGGAGGCGCGCATCCTCGAGCTGATCGCCGAGGAGACCGGGGCCACCGCCCTCTCCACCGGCGCCGCGGTGGTGGAGGCCCTCAGGGCCCTCGCCGTGACCTCGCTGGTGCTGGTGAGTCCCTACGTCCAGGCCACCAACGACGCCGAGGCCGCCTATCTGTCCCGCCTCGGCTTCCGCGTCGTCGGCGATGTCGCCCTCGGGCTCAAGGGGGGCAACGACTACATCACCGTCGAGCCGGCGCGCTGGCTCGCGGTCGCGCTCGGCGCCATGCGCGAGGGCGCCGACGGGCTGTTCCTTTCGTGCACCAACACCACCCAGATCGAGATCATCGCCGAGGCCGAGCGACGCACGGGCAAGCCCTGCGTGAGTTCGAACCAGGCGGTGCTGTGGGCGGCGGCGCGCCGGCTCGCGCCCCGGCTCGGCGGCATGCCGCGCATCGCCGGCCTCGGGCGCCTGTTCGGAAACGCGTAAGTACCTGACCCGTAAGGAGATAATTACCATGACACATCGCGCAGGGCGGCCATGACCGCGATCGATCTCGGGGGCCGCGTCGCCATCGTCACCGGCGCCAGCCGCGGCATGGGCCGCGAGATGGCCGAGGCCATCATCGCGGCGGGGGGGCGCTGCGGCCTGATGACGCCCGAGGCCGAGGAGCTCGCCGCCACCGTCGCCGAGATCGCGGCACGCCACGGCGAGAACCGGGCGCTGGCGCTGCCCTACGATGTCGCGGACTACGATCAATGCGAGCGCGCCCGGGACGAGACCCTCGACACGTTCGGCGCGCTCCACATGGCGGTCAACAACGGGGCGCTGGGCCAGCTCAACGTGATCCCGAAGAACGCCACCGACACCTCCATCGCCTTCTGGGAAACCGATCCCGCGCGCTGGGCCGAGGTGATCAAGGTCAACGTCACCGGCACCTATTTCATGTGCCGGGCGGTGGCGCCCTATCTGGTCGCCCAGGGCTGGGGACGCATCGTCAACGTCACCACGTCGCTCGGCACCATCCAGCGCAAGGGCAACGCCCCCTACGGCCCGTCCAAGGGGGCGATCGAGGCCGAGACCCTGATCTTCGCCCAGGACCTCGAGGGCACCGGGGTGACCTGCAACTCGCTGATCCCGGGGGGCGCGGCGCGCACCGCCTTCGTCCCCGAGCATTTCCTCGAGACCCGCACGCTGGTCGACCCGGCGGTGATGCGCGCGCCCATCGTGTGGCTGGCCTCGGAGCTGTCCGACGGCCATACCGGGGAACGCTACGTCGCCAACCGCTGGGACGAGGCGCTGCCCCCCGACGAGGCCGCCAAGGGCGCGCTCGAAGCCCCGGTCTACCGCAGGCCGGAGGGCGCCGAGCGCGCCAGCCGCGAGTGGTCCAACGCGTGAGTGGCGTATCGATGGGCCTCAAGTGTCGGCCTCGTCCCCCGCCAGGAGCGTCTTGAGGCGATAGAGGAGATCCAGCGCCTCCTTGGGGCTGAGCTGGTCGGGATGGGCCTCGCGCAGCGCCGCTTCCACCCTTGAGTCCCGTGGCGGCGCAGCGGACCGGGGCCTTGGCGCGGCGGCGAACAGCGGCAGGTCGTCGGCGAGGCGCGAAAGCCGATCCGCCTTCTCGCCGGTTTCGAGCGCCGAGAGCACCTCCTCGGCGCGGCCGATCGCCGCCGCGGGCAGGCCGGCGAGCCGGGCCACGTGAATCCCGTAGGAGCGGTCGGCGGTGCCGGGGCCGACCTCGTGCAGGAACACCACCTCGCCCTTCCACTCCTTGACCCGCATGGCGTGGTTGGAGAGCTCGTGGAGCCTGCCCGCCAGCGCCGTCAGCTCGTGGTAGTGGGTGGCGAACAGCGCGCGGCAGGCGTTGACCTCGTGGAGGTGCTCGATGGTGGCCCAGGCGATGGACAGCCCGTCGAAGGTGGCGGTGCCGCGCCCGATCTCGTCGAGGATCACCAGCGCGCGGGGCCCCGCCCGGTTGAGGATGGCGGCGGTCTCCACCATCTCGACCATGAAGGTGGAACGCCCGCGGGCGATGTCGTCGGCGGCGCCGACGCGGCTGAACAGCCGGTCGACGACGCCGATGCGGGCGGCCTCGGCGGGCACGAAGCAGCCGATCTGGGCGAGCACCGCGATCAGCGCGTTCTGGCGCAGGAAGGTGGACTTGCCGGCCATGTTGGGGCCGGTCACCAGCCACAGCCGGCTGCCCCGCCCGTCGCCGTCTTCGCCGCCGCCCGTCGCCGGCGCGGCCTCCCGCGCCGTGAGGTCGCAGTCGTTGGGAACGAAACCGCCAGCGCCCTGGCGCCCGAGCGCCGCCTCGACCATGGGATGGCGACCGCCCCGCACCTCGAAGGCGAGGCTCCCGTCCACCGCCGGGCGCACGTAGCGGGCCTCGCGGGCGAGCCCGGCGAAGCCTGCCGCCGCGTCGAGCCAGGCCAGCGCCCGGGCGGCGGTGGCGATGGCCTCGGCGTAGGATCCGACCTCGGCGCGCAGGCGCTCGAAGATCTCGAGCTCGAGGGCGAGCGCACGCTCCGCGGCCCGCGCGATGCGGGTCTCCAGCGAGACCAGCTCGGCGGTATTGAAGCGCACCGCCGAGGCCAGGGTCTGGCGGTGGTGGAAATGCCGCGCCTCGCCGTCGGGGCCGGTTGCCGCGGCCAGGGCCTCGGCCTGGCCGGGCCGGACCTCGATGAAGTAGCCGAGCACGTTGTTGTGGCGGATGCGCAGGCCCGAAATCTCGGTCGCGTCGCGGTAGCGGGCCTCGAGGCCGGCGATCAGCTTGCGGCTGTCGTCGCGCAGTCCGCGCGCCTCGTCGAACGCGGGATCGAATCCCTGCGCGACGAAGCCGCCGTCGCGCGCGAGGAGCGGCGGCTCGCGGACGAGGGCGCGGGCCAGGAGCGCGATGAGCGCGCCGTGATCGCCGAGGTCGGCGAGCCATTCCTTGACCAGCGGCGGCGGCGGCGCGAGGCCGTGGGGCGGGCCCTCGCCAAGGGCGGCGCCGAGCGCCATGGCGGCCTCGAGCCCGCGGCGGATGGCGGCGAGGTCGCGCGGCCCGCCGCGGCCCAGCGTGAGCCGGGCCAGGGCGCGTTCGATGTCGGGCGCGCCCTTGAGCGCCGCGGCCACGGCGCCGCGCGGACCCCCGGGCGCGCCGTCGTCGTCGTGGAACCAGGCGACGGCGTCGAGGCGGCGGTTGATGGCCTCGGGATCGGTGAGCGGCGCGGCCAGCAGCGCCGCCACCAGCCGGGCGCCGGCGCCGGTGCGGGTGCGGTCGATCACCTCCAGCAGGCTGCCGCGCCGGCCGCCGCCGAGCGCGGAGGCGAGTTCGAGGTTGCGCCGGGTCTGGGCGTCGATCTCCATGGTCTCGCCGGCGGCCACCGCGCGCGGCGGCGCAAGGCGGGGGAGCGCCCCCTTCTGGGTGAGCTCCACGTAGTCCACCAACGCCCCGGCGGCGGCCAGCTCGGCGCGGGAGAAGCGCCCGAACGCGTCGAGCGTGGCGACCCCGAACAGGCGCGCGAGGCGGCGCTCGGCGTTGGCGGAATCGAACAGGCTCGCCGGCTGGAGGGTGACGGCGGTGGTCCCGCCCTCGCGCGCGTCGGTGAGCGCGCGCGCCACCTCGGGGCGGGCGGCCAGGCGGTCGGAGACCAGGAGCTCGCCCGGCGCCAGTCGCGCCAGCGCCGCGCCCGGTTCCCGCCCTTCGAGGGATTCGGTCGCGAACTCGCCGGTGGACACGTCGAGCCAGGAGAGAGCCAGGACTCCCTGGGCCTCGGCCAGGGCGGCGAGGAAGTTGTTGCGCGCCGCCTCGAGCAGGGTCTCCTCGGTCAGGGTCCCGGGGGTGATGAGGCGCACCACCTCGCGCGCGACCACCGACTTTGTGCCGCGACGGCGGGCCTCGGCCGGATCCTCGGTCTGCTCGCAGACGGCGACCCGGAAGCCCTGCCGGATGAGGCGGGCGAGGTAGCTCTCGGCGGCATGGACCGGCACGCCGCACATGGGGATGTCAGCGCCGAGGTGCTTGCCGCGGTGGGTGAGGGCAATGTCGAGGGCCCGCGACGCGGCCTCGGCGTCCTCGAAGAACAGCTCGTAGAAGTCGCCCATGCGGTAGAACAGGAGGCAGCCCGGATGGGCCTCCTTGATGCGCAGGTACTGCGTCATCATCGGCGTCGAGGTCTCGGACACCGGCTGGGCGGCCGCATCCGCCGGGGCGTCCCCGGTGCCGGTACCCGCCCTTTCGACCGCCTCGTCGGCCACGATGGGACGTCCCTTCCCTGCCAGTTTCGGGCGCAAGCGCCGCGCGCCGGCCAAACTACCATATCCCGCGCGCGCGACCGAGGGCGCCCCCGGCGCCGCGATCGCGCCGGAGATGGTGCTTGGCAAGCGCCCAAAACCGGGTAAGTTTCTCCGGATTCACCCACGCCGACGGGGGCGCGACCCCCAGACCGGGACCAGGGGCGGAGACCGGGGCCTCCGCAAAGGACAGGGAGCGCATGGCCAACCACTCGGACCGGGCCCTTGATCAGGAGGCCCTCGCCTTCCACGCGGCGGGGCGGCCCGGAAAGATCGAGATCATCGCGACCAAGCCCCTGGTCACCCAGCGCGACCTGTCGCTGGCCTACTCGCCGGGGGTGGCGGCGCCCTGCCTCAAGATCGCCGTGGACCCGGCCAAGGCCTACGAATACACCGTCCGCGGCAACCTCGTGGCGGTGGTCTCCAACGGCACCGCCGTGCTCGGCCTCGGCAACCTCGGCGCGCTGGCCTCCAAGCCGGTGATGGAGGGCAAGTCGGTGCTGTTCAAGCGTTTCGCCGATGTCGACGCCATCGACCTCGAGGTCGGCACCGAGGACGTGGACGAGTTCATCAACTGCGTGCGGTTCCTCGAGCCCAGCTTCGGCGGCATCAACCTCGAGGACATCAAGGCGCCCGAATGCTTCATCATCGAGAGCCGCCTGCGCGAGCTCATGGACATCCCCGTGTTCCACGACGACCAGCACGGCACCGCCATCATCGCCGCCGCCGGGCTGCTCAACGCGCTGGACATCACCGGGCGGGCCATCAAGAACGTGAGGATGGTGGTGAACGGCGCCGGGGCCGGCGCCATCGCCTGCGTCGAGCTGGTCAAGCGCATGGGCGTGCCCCACGACCACGTCACCATGTGCGACACCCTCGGCGTCATCTACCAGGGCCGCGAGGAGCGCATGAACCAGTGGAAGTCGGCCCACGCCGTCGCCACCAAGGCGCGCACCCTGGCCGAGGCCATGAAGGGGGCCGACGTGTTCTTCGGCCTGTCGGTGAAGGGCGCCGTGGACGGCGACATGGTCAGGTCCATGGCGCGCAAGCCCATCGTCTTCGCCATGGCCAACCCCGATCCCGAGATCACCCCCGAGGACATCCGCGCCGTCCGCAAGGACGCCATCATCGCCACCGGCCGTTCCGACTACCCCAACCAGGTCAACAACGTCCTCGGCTTCCCCTATATCTTCCGCGGGGCGCTCGACGTCCGCGCGCGGGCCATCAACGACGAGATGAAGATCGCGGCCGCCAAGGCCCTGGCCAGTCTCGCCCGCCAGGACGTGCCCGACGAGGTCGCCGACGCCTATAGCGGCGCCCAGCTCCGCTACGGCCCCGACTACATCATCCCGGTCCCGTTCGACCCGCGCCTCATCGTCGCGATTCCCCCCGCCGTGGCCGAGGCCGCCATGGACACCGGCGTCGCCACCGTCGCCGTCAAGGACATGGCCGAGTACCGGGCCCAGCTCTCGCGGCGCCTCGATCCCACCGCCGATTCCCTGCACCTCATCTTCCGCGAGGTGCGCGCCAATCCGCGCCGCGTGGTGTTCGCCGAGGGCGAGGAGGAGAAGGCGATCCGCGCCGCGGTCTCGTTCAAGGGCGCCGGCTACGGCACCCCCATCCTGGTGGGCGTGAAGGACCGGGTGGTCGAGGCCATGAACCGGATCGGCATCGCCAACCCCGACGAGTTCGAGATCACCAACGCGGCGCTGTCGGCGCGCAACCGCGCCTACATGGACTACCTCTATCGCCGGCTGCAGCGGCGCGGCGTGCTCTACCGCGATTGCCAGCGCATGGTCCACCAGGACCGCAACGTGTTCGCCGCCTGCATGGTGGCCCACGGCGACGCCGACGCCCTGGTCACCGGGCTCACGCGCTCGTCCTTCGTCTCCTACAACGACGTCCGCCGCGTGATCGACCCGCGCAACGGCGAGCGGGTGTTCGGGCTCACCATGCTGATCGCGCGCGGCCGCACGGTGTTCATCGCCGACACCACGGTCCACGAGGTGCCGCTGCCCGAGGAGCTCGCCGACATCGCCACCCAGGCGGCGGCCAAGGCGCGGCAGATGGGCCACGTGCCGCGGGTGGCGCTGCTGTCGTTCTCGACCTTCGGCGACCCCCTGCGCGAGAAGGGCAAGCGCATCCGCGAGGCGGTAGACATCCTCGACGGGCGCAACGTCGATTTCGAATACGACGGCGAGATGGCGGTCGACATCGCGCTCGACCACGAGCTGATGAAGCAGCACTACCCGTTCTGCCGGCTGTCGGGCCCGGCCAACGTGCTGATCATGCCGGCGCTCGATCCCGCCAACATCTCCTCGAAGCTCCTGCAGGAGCTCGGCGGCGGCACCGTCATCGGGCCGCTGACGCTGGGCCTGGACAAGCCGGTGCAGATCCTGCCCATGGGCGCCACCGTCTCGGAGATCGTGACCATGGCGGCGCTGGCCGCCCACGAGACCCTGCGCTAGGCCCCGGCCCGGGCGCGGGCGCCGCGCCCCCGTCGAACAGGACGCGCACGCCATGGCGAACGAGAAGCGGAGGTTTCCCCTGGGGCGCCTGTCGTCGGCGGCGCTGACCTGGGCGCTGCCGGGGCTCGCGGTGCTGATCGCGCTGGTCCTGCTCGGCGCCCTCGCCCCGCTTTGGGCGGCGCTCGGCACCTTCGCCTGCCTCGCCGCCGCCGCGGCGCTGGCGGCGCCGGTCACCAGGGACGTCGTCCGCATCCTCGCCTACGGCAACGCCCTCGCCCGCGACGGCGAGGCCCCGCACCCCGCGATCACCGGCTGGGCGCCGCTGGCCCAGATCGCCGCCGCCATGCGCCGCATCGCCCGCGAGGGGCGCCGGCGCGAGCAGGCCCTGCGCGGCGGCATGGTGGCGAGCGAACGGGTGTTCGACGCCCTTCCCCAGCCGTTGCTGCTGCTCGACGATTCACGCCGCGTGATGCGGGTCAACCGCCACGCGCGGGGGCTTATCGGGGCCGATCCCTCGGGCAACGACCTCGCCACCGCCTTCCGCGACCCCCGGGTGCTCGAGGCGGCCGACGAGGTGCTGGCCACCAAGACCCACCGGGAGGTGAGCCTCGCCGTCCAGGACCCGGTGGACCGGTTCTTCTCGGTGCAGATCGTGCCGTTCCGGGAGCCGGCCGCCGATGGCGCGACGGTGCTGGTGGCGCTCTACGACCTCACCGAGCGGCGCCGGGCCGAGCAGATGCGCGCCGATTTCATCGCCAATGCGAGCCACGAGCTGCGCACGCCGCTGGCGACGCTGACCGGGTTCATCGAGACCCTCAGCGGCCCGGCCCGCGACGATCCCGAGGCCCGGGAGCGGTTCCTCAAGCTCATGCACGAGCAAGCGAGCCGCATGGCCCGCCTGGTGCAGGACCTGTTGTCGCTCTCGGCCATCGAGATGAGCGAGCATGCCCGCCCCGAGCTTGCCGTCGACCTGCCCCGCGTCCTCCGGGGCGTGATCGCGAGCCTCCAGCTCGAGGCCAGGAACAAGGCCATGACCATCGTCCCGGACATCCCCGAGGGACTCCCCGCGGTGCCGGGCGATGCCGACCAGCTCGCGCAGCTGTTCCAGAACCTCATCGACAATGCCATCAAATACGGCCGCAAGGGCACCGAGATCCGGGTCTCGGTGCGCGCGGAGCGCGAGGTCCCGCCCGGCCTCGGCGCCGGCGGAGGCGGCGGGCGGGCGCCCGGCGTGGTCTGGATCGCGGTCTCGGACCACGGCGAGGGCATCGCCGCCGAGCACATCCCGCGCCTGACCGAACGGTTCTACCGGGTCGACACCGCGCGGTCGCGGGCGGTCGGCGGCACCGGGCTCGGGCTCGCCATCGTCAAGCACATCGTCAGCCGCCACCGCGGCCTGCTCAAGGTCGAGAGCGAGGAGGGGGTGGGCAGCACCTTCGCCGTGTGCCTGCCGGAGCCGCCCGCCGGGGAGGCCCCGGATTCCGAGGCGCCCGCCGCCTGAGCCCGGCGACCCCGGCCGTCGGCAGGGCCGTGTCACATATCTTTCACATAGCTGTAGTAATCGTGTTCCGGGCCGTTCCTAAAGTCGCGGCAGCAGGCGGTTGCGGACGGCCCGACGGCGCCGGACCCGCGTGCGAAGGCCATCTACCTTCAACCAACGGGAGTCCCTCATGAAATTCAAAACCACGATGCTTGCTGCCGCGGCGAGCGTGGCCCTGACCTCGGCCGCCTCCGCCCAGGTGGCGCTGGACCCGAAGCTGCCCGCCTACAAGCCCGTTTCGGGCGTGTCGGGCAACCTCAAATCCATCGGATCCGATACCCTCAACAACCTGATGGCGCTCTGGGCCGAGGGCTTCAACGCGAAGTATCCCAACGTCAAGATCGAGATCGAGGGCAAGGGCTCCTCGACCGCGCCGCCGGCGCTGATCGCCGGCACGTCGCATTTCGGCCCCATGTCGCGGCCCATGAAGGGCGCCGAGATCGACCAGTTCGAGAAGAAGTACGGATTCAAGCCGACCGCCATCCGCTCCTCGGTGGACGCGCTCGCCGTGTTCGTCCACAAGGACAATCCCATCAAGTGCCTGACCATGCAGCAGGTGGACGCGGTGTTCTCGAAGACCCGACGCGGCGGCCTCGACAATTCCGTCGCCACCTGGGGCCCGCTCGGGCTGGCCGGCGAATGGGCCAGCAAGCCGATCGCCCTCTACGGCCGCAACTCGGCCTCGGGCACCTACGGCTACTTCAAGGACGTGGCCTTGTTCAAGGGCGACTACAAGGACGAGGTCCGCGAGCAGCCCGGCTCCTCGTCGGTAGTGCAGGGCGTCGCCTCCGACAAGTTCGCCATCGGCTACTCGGGCGTGGGCTACAAGACCGCCGACGTGCGCACGGTGCCGCTGGCGGCCAAGGCGGGGGGGACCTGCTACGATGCGACGGCGGACAACGCGTACACGGGCAATTTCCCGCTGGCGCGGTTCCTCTATATCTACGTCAACATCAACCCCAACCAGAAGCTCGACCCGCTGCGCGCCGAGTTCATCAAGTACGTCTATTCCAAGGACGGCCAGACCGCCGTGGTGAAGGACGGGTACTTCCCCGTCACGAACGCGGTGCGCGAGGCGGATCTCAAGGCCATGGGCCTGTTGGACATGAAGATGTAGCGCGGCTTTTTGGGGACGGGGCCAGAGCCCCGTCCTCGACCTTGACATCCAGTTTCCGATCGGATCGCTTGTCCTGATTCTCTATTCGTTGTTCCATTAACCGTTCTCGACCGCCCGCCCGCCACGGGGCCCGTCGAATCCACCCCCGGGGCCGGGGGGCTTCGGTTCCCGATGGGGGCGCACCGCTTAACGATGTTCTACCGGGACTCATCATGTCAGCCGAGACCGCGGACCGGAAAACGACCGACGCCCCTCTCGCAAGGCGCCCACCCAACCGCCAGACGCGACGGTCGGTCCTGATCATCGACAAGCTCGCGAACTGGACCATCACGGTCGGCGGCCTGTTCGTGATCGTGGCCGTGTTCGGCATCATGGCCTTCCTCGCCGAGGTGGTCGTACCGCTGTTCACGGGCGGCGCGGTCGGCGAGGCCCGCGTGTTCTCCAAGGCGGCGCCGGAGGGCAGGATCCTTTTGGAAACCCTGGACGAATACAAGACCCTCTCGGTTTCGGTCTCGGAGACCGGCAAGGTCACCGTGTTCCACCTCGGCGCCGGCGCGCCGCTCGAGGCGCCTCAATTCGATTTCGGCGGCCGGACCGCCACCGCCTTCGCGCGCCCGTTGGGGCGCCCCGACGTGGCGTTCGGCTTCGACGACGGAAGCGTGCGGATCGGCAAGGTCGCGATGGAAGTCCGGATTCTGACGCCCGAGAGCCTGCCCGCCGGCCTGAGGCAACTGGACAAGCGCGACCTTACCGACGGCACCGCCGTGTTCTCGCGAATCCCGGGGAACCAGTATCGCAAGCTCACGGTCTCGCTCGAGCTCGGGGAGCCCCGGAAGATCTCGGACGCCGCGATCTACGCGCTGGATTACCGCATCGGCGGCACCGTGGAGCGCCCGGCCAAGGCCTTCGTCACCGTGGATACGCTGGGCATCGCCAAGCTCAGCCGCACCGAGACCAAGGTCAACCTCCTCACCGGCCAGGCGGCCGAGTCGGTCGCCTCCGCCACCCTGCCGGAATTGCCGAAGGGACTCCACGTCAGCGATCTTCTCATCACCGAGAAGGCGGACCAGGTCTATATCGCGGAACGCAGCGGCCATCTCTATCGCTACGACGCCCGCAACTTCGATGCGCCGGTCCTGGCGGAGACCGTGGACCTGCTGCCGGGCGAGGCGGAGATAACCGTCCTCGGCTTCATGATCGGCGAGCAGTCCATCGTGGTCGGCGGATCGGACGGCTCGTTCGCCAACTGGTCCCGTCTGCAGGCAGCGGGCGTGGCCACCAAGGACGGATACCATATGGTCAAGACGCACGACCTCGAGCGTCATTCGAGCGGCGTGGTCGCCATGGACCAGAGCCAGCGCGGGCGAACCGTCGTCACCGCGGACGCGGACGGCAACGTGTGGCTGCGCCATACCACGAGCGAGCAGACCCTGAAGAAGCTGGCCGACGCGGCCGGCAAAACGCGGATCGGGACGGTCGCGCTCTCGCCGCGCGAGGACGGCGTGATCGCGCTCGGGAACGATCGCAGCGTGTACGCGTGGGATGTGTCGATCCCCCATCCGGAGACGACCTTCTCCTCGATCTTCGGCAAGGTCTGGTACGAGGGGTATCCGGGCCCGGAGTATACCTGGCAGTCTTCGTCCGGCACCGACAGCTTCGAGCCGAAATTCTCGCTGATTCCGCTCATTTTCGGCACCGTGAAGGCAACGCTCTACTCGCTCCTGTTCGCGATCCCGATCGCCCTGCTCGGCGCGATCTACACCTCCGAGTTCGTGCATCACGGCGTTCGCATGGTTGTCAAGCCGGCGATGGAGATGATGGCGTCGCTGCCGTCCGTGGTCCTCGGCTTCATCGCCGCCCTCATTCTCGCGCCCATCGTCGAGACCTGGATCGCGGCGGTGATCCTCGCGTTCGTCGTCTTGCCGCTCTCCCTGTTCGCATGCTCCTATCTGTGGCAGCTCCTGCCGAC
>DASWKZ010000208.1:0-8484 GCA_036396355.1 Alphaproteobacteria bacterium | reverse complement strand
ACGGGGTATTCGCCCGCCGTTTCCGCTTTGGTGTGCCCGAGAATGTCGAGGCGACTGTCTCCATCAAAGGCGCACTTACCAATTGCTGGCACCGATCATGCGGGAAACAAACACGTATCGTGACTTTTGTAGACGTGGCCTTCGGGCCCCACACGTGCATGCTCAGGGTGCCCGACATGGGCAAGCACCAGAACCTTCTCCAAACCATGCTCAAACGTCTCCCCAAAAACCTCGGGATAGGTGAAATCAAACGGCGGTACAGTCACACGCAGAAACGGAGCTACATGAGCAACGGGTGCTTTCACTGCGATAGACTGATTGGTGAATTTTTCGACCACGAGGTTTGGGACACGCAAGAGGAGATCGTCGCTTTCCCGATCCGGATATCGAAGGAGTGGAAGGCCGCGATTGAGGGCCATGAGGGCTTCGGCGCGACCTGGGGCGTCTATCCGCCTACTGCTCAATTTGCGCAATGACCCGGCGGCACCACGAGAGGACAATATCGGCACCTGGAGGTTCCGTCAGGCTACCCAGCTCCGTCTAAACCCACGGCACGATTACACGGAAATTACACAAACGGCAGAGGAGAGAAATCTCTCATAGCCTCTAACCCATTGAAAGGAATGGTGCCCAGGGGCGGAATCGAACCACCGACACGGGGATTTTCAGTCCCCTGCTCTACCAACTGAGCTACCTGGGCGCCGTGTGCCCGCAGCCGTGGGGCGCGGAAGCCGGGCGGTTATAGGGAGAATCCGCCCCCCTGTAAAGACGCCCCGGCGCCCCGCCGATCAGCCGGACGGCGTCCCGCCCTCCCCGCCGCCCGGCTCCTCGGTGGTGCCGTCGGGCGGCTCCACCGCGGGAACACGGTAGTCGCCCCGGAACCAGCGGCCGAGGTCGATGTCGGCGCAGCGGCGCGAGCAGAACGGGCGGTGCTCCCGGGTGGCGGGCTTGCCGCAGGTGGGGCAGGCCTTCACCCGCCCGGGGCCGCGCTCGTTTCCCGCGTCCGCGCCCGGATCCCCGGACCGTCCCTTGCCGTCTCCGGTCATGGCCGGACTGTAGCCGCTCCCCCGCGCGCGGCCAAGCCCGCCTCAGCCCGCGCCCGCCTCGTTCCCCTCGCCGGCTTCGAGGCTCTCGGCCAGGGGCCCGCGGCCGCGCCGGCGCGCCAGTTCGACGAGGCCGAGTTCCGAGAACCCGGTGGCGCGGATGAAGGCGGGATCGTCGGCGAGCCCGTCCAGGAGCGCCGTCAGCACCCGCCCGCGGTGGTCCTCGTCCTCCATGTGGATGAAGTCGATGACGGTGAGCCCGCCGAGATTGCGCAGGCGGAGCTGGCGCGCGATCTCGCCCGCCGCCTCGATATTGGTGGCGAGCACGGTCTCGGCGTGGCCGGAGCGGCCGGTATTGCGCGCGGTGTTGACGTCGATGGCATTGGCCGCGTGGGTCTCCTCGATGACGAGGGAGCCGCCGCAGGGAAGCGCCACCTCGGGCAGGAGCGCGGCGGCGATCTCGTCCTCGACGCCGAGGGCCTCGAACAGCGCCCCCGGCCCGTCCCATTCCTCGACCCGCGCGGCGACCGCGGGCAGATGGGCCGCGAGGAAGGCGCGCGCCTCCCCGGCGGCGCCGGCGTCGTCGACGATGACACGGCGGAGCCGGTCATGGGCGCGGTCGCGCAGCACGGCGCCGATGCCGACGGCCTCGGTGTGGAGGCGCGCCGGTGGCTCGACATTGCCCATGGCGTCCTCGATCGCCTCCCAGCGCCGGCGCAGCTCGCGGGCGTCTTCGGCCAGGGCCGCCGGGTCGGCGCCGGCGGCGGCGGTGCGCACGATGAATCCTTCGCCCGGCTCGGCGATGGCGGCAAGCGCGTGCTCGAGCGCGGCGCGCGCCTCCTCGCCGGCGATGCGCCGCGAGACGGCGATGCGCCCCTGACAGGGCGCCAGCACCAGGTAGCGCCCCGGCAGGGTGACGTTGCGGGTGAGCCCCGCCCCCTTGCCCATCTGCGCCGCCTTGCCCACCTGCACCAGCACCCGGGCGCCCTCGGTCAAAGACGCGCGGCCCGATCCCGGCGCCTCGGGCGGCGGGCTTCCGCCCGGCCCCGGGCGCCCGGCGAGGGACAGGAATCCGGCGCGTTCGGCGCCGATATCCACGAAGCAGGCCTCCATCCCCTTGAGGACCGCGGTGACGCGGCCGAGCACGATGTCGCCGACGGCGCCGGGCGCCTCGGGCGTCCCGGCGATGAGCTCCATGAGGCGGCCGGCCTCGCGCAACGCGATGCGCACGCCGCCACCGCCGCGGGTGGCCAGGATCTCGTCGATCACGGCACGCACTCCTCGGCGCGGGCGAGGCCGAGCCCGGCGAGCAGCTGCTCGGTCTCGAACAGCGGCAGGCCCACCACGTTGGAATAGGAGCCGTTGATCCAGCGCACGAACACGGCGGCCCGGCCCTGCACGGCGTAGCCGCCGGCCTTGCCTCGCCATTCCCCGGTTCGCAGATAGGCCGCGATCTCGCCCTCGGTCAGCCGCTTGAACGCGACCCGGGTGGTGACCAGCTTGGTGCGGATGGTGGCGCCGGGCACCGCCACCGCGATGCCGCCATGGACCCTGTGGCGGCGGCCCGAGAGAAGCCTGAGGCAGGACTCGGCTTCGTCCGGATCGGCGGGCTTGGGAAGGATGCGCCGGCCGCAGGCGACCACGGTGTCGGCGGCCAGCACGACGGCGCCGCGGGCATCGGCGCGGGCGGCGACGGCCTCGGCCTTTTCGCGGGCGAGGCGCAGCGCGCAGGCCGCCGGCGGCTCCCCCTTGCGCGGGGATTCGTCTATCCCGGGATCGATGACGCGGTCGGGCGCCCGGCCGATGCGGGCGAGCAGCTCGCGGCGCCGCGGCGAGGCGGAGGCGAGGACGAGTTCGTGCGGCCCCGGCATGGCACCAGCGGCGGGGCCGCTACTTGAATCGGAAGGTGATTCGACCCTTGGTCAGGTCGTAGGGGGTCATCTCGACGTTGACCTTGTCGCCCACGAGGACGCGGATGCGGTGCTTGCGCATCTTCCCCGAGGTATAGGCGAGGATTTCGTGGCCATTCTCCAGCTTCACGCGGAACATGGCGTTGGGCAGGAGCTCCGAGACTTCGCCCGCGAGCTCGAGGGCCTCTTCCTTCGGCATCATCCCTCCCTGCTTGGTTCAGGCTGCGGAGGACAATGATCGCCGGGGCCCGGGGCGTCAAGCCTCATGGCCCCGGCGGGGCCGGGACCCTGGATTCAGTCCTCCGAGAACCGGATCTCCGTCGACAGGAGGCGCCCGCGGCAGGTCCCCCCGTTCATGGTCACCAGGATCGAGATCAGGCCATCGATCCCGGCGCGGCGGCGCTTCGGGTCTCTCGCGCCCGAGCCATAGGGGGACAGGAAGAACCCGGCATAGTAGGAGGCCCCATATCTTTCCCTGAAGGCCGGCAGCAGCTTGCCGTCCTCGACGCCGCCCCGTTCGCGAACGACATCGAAGATTCGCCTGCACAGCCGCTCGTTGTAGAACTCGCTGCCGAGGTCGAACGCGATCGCGATGCCGGTGGCGCCGTGGGGCGGAACGGGGGAGGCGGTCGCCCTCACCGATACGGAGCCATGGGTCAGCTCCGGCACCTCCGCCCATTGGGTCGCCTGGAGCGAGGCCTCCAGCCGGAACATACCGAACTCCAATTGCGAGACCGGGGTATCCCGAAGGACTCGGATGGTCTCATCCTCGGCGCGGAGGCCTTGCCCGTGCCATGGCGCCACCGCGAGCAGGACCAGCATCAGGCCCAGGACGGTTCTTCGGAACATGCCGGGACTGCCGCGCCTCAGCGGCCGGTGGGCAGGTTGAGGCGGAGCGCGATGGAGAGCGCGTGGGCGTCCAGCCCCTCGGCCTCGGCCAGCGTGACCGCGGCGGGACCGACGGCGGCGAGCGCCCCGGCGTCGCAGCCGATGACGGAGGTGCGCTTGACGAAGTCCAGCACCGAGAGGCCCGAGGCGAACCGGGCGCTGCGGTCGGTGGGGAGCACGTGGCTGGGGCCGGCGACGTAGTCGCCGACCGCCTCGGGGGCGAAGCGGCCAAGGAAGATGGCGCCGGCATTGTTCACGGCCCCGGCCAGGAACCCGGGATCGGCGACGGCGAGCTCCAGGTGCTCGGGCGCGAGCGCGTCGATGAGCGCCGGCGCCTCGGCGGCGAGGTCGGCGACCACGATCACGGCGCCGTTCCGCTGCCAGCTCTCGCCGGCGATGGCGGCCCGCGGCAGGGTCGCGAGGCGCGCGATCACCGCCTTCTCCACCGCGGCGGCGAACGCGGCATCGTCGGTGATCAGGATCGACTGGGCGGCGGCGTCGTGCTCGGCTTGCGAGAGGAGATCGATGGCGATCCAGTCGGGATCGTTGTCGGCATCCGCCACCACCAGCACCTCGGACGGACCCGCCACCATGTCGATGCCGACGGTCCCGAACACCTGGCGCTTGGCCGCCGCCACCCAGGCGTTGCCGGGTCCGACGATCTTGTCCACGGGCGCGATGGTGGCGGTCCCGAAGGCCAACGCCGCGACGGCCTGGGCGCCGCCCAAGCGGTAGGCCTCGGTGACGCCGGCGTGGCGCGCCGCGGCCAGCACCAGCGGGTTGAGAGCGCCCCCCGGCGCCGGCACCGTCATGACGATGCGCGGGACGCCCGCCACCCGGGCCGGCAGCACGTTCATCAGTACCGAGGACGGATAGGCCGCGCGCCCGCCCGGCACATAGACGCCGACCGCGGCGATCGGCCGCCAGCGCCAGCCGAGGCTGAGCCCGGCCTCGTCGGTAAATGATTCGTCGCGGGGAAGCTGGCGGCGGTGATAGGCCTCGATGCGCCGGGCCGCCAGCTCCAGCGCCTCCAGCGCCTCGGGCGGGCAGGCGGCCTCGGCGGCGGCGAACTCCTCGGCGCCGATGGCCATGGTTTGCGGCGTGAGCTCGAGGCGGTCGAAACGGCTCGTGTATTCGATCACGGCGTCGTCGCCGCGCGCGCGCACGGCGGCGAGGATCTTCGCGACATCGGCCTCGATGTCCCCGGGCCCGCCCCGCCGGGCGGCGACGAGGGCGGCGAAATCCTCGGCGAAGCCGCCCCCGGTGCTGGAAAGCCTACGCGCCATCGCCGGCCGCCCCGTTGACGGCGGCCCCGAACCGCTCGATCCAGGCGCCGACCTCCTCGGGCCGGGTCTTGAGGGCGGCGCGGTTGACCGCCAGGCGCGAGCTCACGTCGGCGATGTGCTCGACCTCCACCAGGCCGTTGGCGCGGAGCGTCGCCCCGGTGGAGACCAGGTCGACGATGCGCTGGCACAGGCCGAGCGACGGCGCCAGCTCCAGCGCGCCGTTGAGCTTGATGCATTCGGCCTGGACCCCGCGCGCGGCGAAGTGGCGGCGGGTGACCTCGGGATACTTGGTGGCGACCCGGACGTGGGACCAGCGCCTGGGGTCGTCGCCCGCCACCAGGTCGGCGGGCTCGGCCACCGCCATGCGGCAGCGCCCGATGCCGAGGTCGAGGGGCGCGTAGATCTCGGAATAGCCGAACTCCATGAGCACGTCGCTGCCGGCGATGCCGAGCTGGGCGCCGCCGAAGGCGACGATGGTGGCGACGTCGAAGGACCGCACGCAGATGAGCGCGAGCCCGGGGTCGCTGGTGCGGAACATGAGCTTGCGCGTGGCGGGATCGTCGAAGCCCGCCTCGGGCACGACGCCGGCGCGCGCGAGCAGCGGGCGCGCCTCGTCGAGGATGCGCCCCCTGGGCACGGCCATCACCAGGGGCTCGTTGTCACGCATGGCTCCAGACTCCGTCGCCGGTCCCGGATGGGCCGGGGGTTGTAGCGCGTTCCGCCCGGCTATTCCAGTTCGTCCTCGACCGGGTGCCGGGGCCGCCACAGGGTCGGCCACGGCTCGCCCAGATCCTGGACCAGGACCTCGATGTCCTCGACCGCGAGGCGGAGCGCGGCGCCGCCGGCGAACAGCAGCGTCACCGCGTCGCCGTCGGCGAGGAGGGTGAGCACCTCGAGCAGCCGGCCGTGATCCTCGGCGGCGGCGGGAGAGAAACCCTGGGTCTGAACCCTCGTCACGTTCTCGAAGCTGATGCCGCAATGGACGCGCTCATAGGCGCCGGCGCCGCGGTCCACCGCCGCGCCCTCCCCCCTCACCGATCCCCCCAGGGTCTCCCAGCGGAAGCGGTTCGCGACCAGCACGAAGCGGCGCTCGTCGGCGAGGAACCGCATGTCGTGGACCGGCACCAGCGCGTCCTGCAGGCAGGCGGCCAGCACCGCCAAGTCGTCGGCGTCCACCGCGCGCAGCTTCAGGGGTCCTGTCATCGGGGCCATCCCTTCGCGCCCGCCCGTCCCGCCGCCGGCTCAGTCCTCGAGGCGCTCGATGTCGGCGCCGCAGGCCGCCAGCTTCTCCTCCAGTCTCTCATAGCCGCGATCGAGGTGATAGACCCGGTTGACGACGGTCTCGCCGGCGGCGACCAGCCCCGCCAGCACCAGGCTCACCGAGGCGCGGAGATCGGTGGCCATGACCTCGGCGCCGGTCAGCGCGCGCACGCCGCGGACCATGGCGGAGGCCCCGTGCACGGTGATGTTGGCGCCCATGCGGCCGAGCTCGGGCACGTGCATGAAGCGGTTCTCGAAGATGGTCTCGGTGATCATGGCGGCGCCGCGGGCGGTCGCCATCATCGCCATCATCTGGGCCTGGAGATCGGTGGGGAAGCCGGGATAGGGCTCGGTCATGACGTCGATGCCGGTGAGCCGCGCGCGGCCGCGGGCGACGCGCAGGCCGCGACGTGTCTCGGCGACGGCGATGCCGGCCGCCCGCAGGGCCTCGATCAGGGCCTCCACCTGGGCCGCCTCGGCGCCCAGGAGCTCGACCTCGCCCCCGGTCATGGCGGCGGCGATGGCGTAGGTGCCGGTCTCGATGCGGTCAGGGATGACGCCGTGGGCTGCGCCCGACAGCGACTCGGCGCCCCGGATGGTGAGGGTGTCGGTGCCCAGCCCCTCGATCTCGGCGCCCATGGCGATGAGGCAGCGGGCGAGGTCGGTGACCTCGGGCTCGCGCGCGGCGTTGGCCAGCACCGTCTCGCCCTTGGCCAGCGCCGCCGCCATCAGCAGGTTCTCGGTGGCGCCCACCGACACCGACGGGAACACGATATGGGCGCCCCGGAGGCCCTTGGGCGCGCGGGCCTCGATATAGCCGCCCTGGACCTCGATCTCGGCGCCGAGCTGCTCGAGGCCCTTGAGATGCAGGTCCACCGGCCGGTTGCCGATGGCGCAGCCGCCGGGAAGCGACACCCGGGCGATGCCCTCGCGCGCCACCAGGGGCCCCAACACCAGCACCGAGGCGCGCATGCGGCGCACCAGATCGTAGGGGGCGGTGGTCGACGCGATGCGATGCGCGCGGAGCGCCAGCACCCGGCCGGCGTGGCCGCCGGGCGCCTCGCCGTCCATGGAGATGTCGACGCCCAGCACGCCCAGGAGGCTCGCCAGCGTCGAGATGTCGGCGAGGTGGGGGAGGTTGCCGAGGCGGAGAGTCCCGTCGGTCAAGAGGCTCGCCGCCATCAGCGGCAGGGCCGCGTTCTTGGCGCCGCTGATGGGGATGGTGCCCCTGAGGCGCCTGCCGCCGCGGATGCGTATCCTGTCCATGGGCCCCGTCGCCGGTGGGGATCGGGGCCGCGGAAGGGCGCGCCCCGGCCGCGCCGGGAGCGGGCGCGGCGGGTCTCTTGTTACTCCATGCGGGCTGGGCGCTCAAGGGCGGGCGGGGCCGGTTGCGGCGGGCCCTGCCCCGGCGCCCCGGCTCAGGCGGCGGCGTGCTCGCGCAGCCGGACGACCTCCGCGGGCGGCGCGCCGCCGATCAGATCGTAGAGCTCGCGCCGGCAATGCTGCAGCGCCTTGACGGTGCGGGCGTCCTGGTTGTCGTAGATCTCGATGCAGCTGAGCTTGATCTCGACCAGGTCGATCAGTGTCTCCACTGAGTTCTTGGTCAGGGCCATGTCGTCCTCCCTCTCCCCGAGCCGGGGATCAATCCATGGCCCATGATGGCGCCGTTAACGTTAACGTCCGGTAAACGCGTCGGGACGGCGGAAACGGGAAACGACGAGGCCCTATCGCCCGGCGCCGGGCGCGTCGTTCCCATCGGGTGGCCCGTCCCCGCCCTCCCCCCCGGCGCGGGCGCGGGCCTGGGCCTTGCGCCGGCGCAGGTTGGCGCGGAGCGCCTCGGCCTGGCGCGCGCGCCGCCGGGCGGCGCGGTCCGAAGGCGCCTCGGCGCGGCCCGCGGCCGGGCGGCCTGGTTCCTTCGCCGTCATGTCCCGGAGGATAGGCGCGCCCACGGGTCCCGGCAATTCGGGAGGGAGGCCCCGTTGCGGAGGCGTCCCCCTTGTGGCATGGTGCGCCGCCTCCGGGGCCGCCGTAGCTCAGGGGTAGAGCACGCCCTTGGTAAGGGCGGGGTCGTAAGTTCGATTCTTACCGGCGGCACCA
>DASWKZ010000207.1:0-2263 GCA_036396355.1 Alphaproteobacteria bacterium | reverse complement strand
CGCCGCGCAGAGATCGAGGATGCGCGCGCCGGCGGGATCGCGGAACAGCCGCGCCGGCAGGGCGGCGGCGGCGTCCTGCACCCACCACGCGCCCTCGGCGTAGCCCGGGAGATCCGGGATGGCGCCGCGGCCGGCGCGGCGCAGGGTTCCGGTTGGGAGGACGGTGGCCGCGAGCGCAGCCGCCCAGCGCTCAGCCGTGGCGGGATCGCGGAGCGTGAGGTCGAGGGGCGGCTCGGCGAGGTGGGCCTCGGCCATGCGCCGCGCCGTCTCCGCCCCGTAGGCTTCCACCCACGAATCCCACAGCCAGTCGGGGGCATCTATGCGCGGGGCATCGAGGTCGTCCAGCAGCGCGCGCCCCTCGCGGGCGACCCGGCGCAGCACCGCGTTGATCAGCCCCTTGTGGCGCGCCGCCCCCGCCGCCCCGGCGAGCTCGACGGCGGTGGCGACGGCGGCGTGGGCCGGCGTCCCCAGGAACAGAATCTGGGCGATGCCGAGCGCCAGGACGCGCCGCGCGGCGCCGGCGCGCCCGGGCAGCGGGCGCTCGACGCAGCGCGCTGTCACGGCCTCGATCTCGCCCAGGCGCCGCAGCACGGTGGCGGCGAGCAGGCGGGCGAAGGCGCGGTCGCGGGGGTCGCAGGCGGAATGCCCCGGCGCGGATTCGAGGGCGGCCTCGAGGGGCGCGCCGTCCTCGATCACGCGGGCGAGGGCGGCGAGGGCCACCGCGCGGGCGCCGGACGGGCGCCGGGTCTCGCGTCTCGGGGGGGATTTGCGCTGGGGGACGGCCATCGGCGGATTTCACCACAAACGCCGGGTGCGGGCGAGGCGCGCGACATGGCCGCAGATGTGAAAGACCCGCGCGTTCGTGCGGTCGCGCGGGTGGGTGAATCGATTCAGCCCCAGGGGCCGGCGACGCCGGCCATCCCGCGCAGGCGGCGGACGCGCTCCTCGGTGGCGGGATGGGTGGAGAACAGGCCGTCGACGGCGTGGGCGTGGAGGGGATTGATGATGAACATATGCGCCGTCGCCGGGTTCTCCTCGGCGGGTTCGTTGTCGAGCCGGCTCGCCGCGGCCTGGATGCGCTCGAGCGCCGAGGCCAGCCACAGGGGATGGCCGCAGATCTCGGCGCCGACGCGGTCGGCCTCGTATTCGCGGGTGCGCGAGATCGCCATCTGCACCAGCATCGCCATCACCGGCGCCAGGATGGCGATCAGCAGCACGCCGATGATGCCGAGCGGGTTATTGCGCGCGTGCCCGCCGAAGAAGAAGGCGAAGCTCGCGAGCATGCCGATGGCGCCGGCGATGGTGGCGGTGATGGTCTGGATCAGGGTGTCGCGGTTGCGCACATGGGCGAGCTCGTGGGCCATGACACCGGCGATCTCCTCGTGGGAGAGGCGCTGGAGCAGGCCGGCGGTGGCAGCCACCGCCGCGTTCTCGGGGTTGCGGCCGGTGGCGAAGGCGTTGGGCTGGTCGGATTCGATCAGATAGACGCGCGGCATGGGAAGGTCGGCGCGGTCGGCCAGCTGCTCGACGATGCCGTAGAGGCCCGGCGCCGTGCGGCGGTCGACCTCGCGGGCCCGGTACATCGAGAGCACCACCCGGTCGGAGTTCCAGTAGGCGAACAGATTGAGCCCGAGGGCGAGGGCGAAGGCGACGACCATGCCGCCGGTGCCGCCGATGAGGTAGCCGACGCCCAGGAACAGGGCGGTGATGGCGGCGAGTAGGAGCGTGGTGCGGAAGTAACCCATGGATCGCCTTTCCTGGCCCGAAAGGGGTGCAAATGGGACCGCGCATTATCTAGAGTGGGGCATGGCGCCATTCAAGGGCGGTGGCGCCGGGCGATGGAGGGCCGAAAGGCGATGCGCGAGACCCCGAAACCCCCGGCTGCCGGGGGGGATGCCGGAAAAGGCGTGCCCGCCGGGGGTGCCAAGGCCCCGGAAGGCCAGGAGCGCGCGCCCGCTCAACCTACGGCGCCCGCGAAGAAGCCCGTGCGCCCCGATCCCACCCGCTACGGGGACTGGGAGAAGGGCGGGCGCTGCATCGATTTCTGAGGGGTTGTCCGAGGGTTTGTCCCGGCGGTCAAGGGCGTCGGACGGCGCGCCGCCTCACTTCTCGTCCCCTATCTTCGATCCCTTGAACAGCCAGTAGAACAGGGCGGCGATGCCGAAGGGCAGCAGCAGCACCAGGTCGTCGGCCCGCATGTTGAACCAGTCGGCGGCGAGGAACAGGCCGAAGATCATGGCGACCGAGGCGACATAGACCACGG
>DASWKZ010000206.1:0-1936 GCA_036396355.1 Alphaproteobacteria bacterium | reverse complement strand
GGCTCGCCGATTGGGGCGGCTTCGCGCGGCGCCGCGACGAGGCCGCATCGCGCGGCAGGCTGCTCGGCCGCGGGCTCGCCAACTACGTGGAATCCTCCACCGGCGCCCCCAGGGAGCGCGCCGAGCTCACCGTCACCCCGGAGGGCGCGGTGGAGGTGGTCATCGGCACCCAGCCGAGCGGCCAGGGCCACGAGACCAGCTTCGCCCAGGTCGTCGCCGATCTCCTCAACGTGCCCGTGGAAACCGTCCGCATCATCATGGGCGATACCGACGTCGTCAGCATCGGCGGGGGGTCCCATTCGGGACGGTCCATGCGCCACGCGGCCACGGTCATCGGCATGGCCTCCGAGGAGCTCACGGCCAAGGGCAGGAGGATCGCGGCGGTCGTGCTGGGCGTCCCGGAAGAGGACATCGACTACGCCGAGGGCACCTTCACGGCGCGGGGAACCAACCGCGCCCTCGGCTTCCTGGAGCTCGCGAAGGAGGCGGCGGAGATCGCGCTTCCCGACGACCTCAAGGACGGGCTCGCGGTGGTGGCCGACAACGAGATGCACCGCCCGGTGTTCCCCAACGGCTGCGCGGCGTGCGAGGTCGAGGTCGATCCCGAGACCGGCCGCACCGAGCTCACCCGCTACATCTCGGTGGACGATGTCGGGCGCTGCGTCAATCCTCTCATCGTCCATGGCCAGACCCACGGCGCCATCGCCCAGGGCGTCGGACAGGCGCTGTGGGAGCGATGCGTCGTCGATCCCCAATCGGGCCAGCCCCTGTGCGGATCGCTGATGGACTACGCCATGCCGCGTGCCGACACCCTCCCCGCGCTCACGGACGAGATCGTCGAGGTCCTGTCCCCCACAAATCCCTTCGGGATCAAGGCCGGCGGCGAGGGAGGGACGACGCCGGCACTCGCGGTCGTGGTCGGCGCCATCGTCGACGCCCTGAGGGACTACGGCATCCACGACCTGCCGATGCCCGCGACCCCGCTTGCCGTGTGGCGTGCGATTCATGGGGCCCAAATTCATCCAAAGAGGGCAGCTCAGTGAGCGTTTCCGACAATCCCGCCGCGATCGACCTGATCGCCTTTCCCGGGGCGCCCAACCTGCCGATCTTCGCCGCCCGGGAGAAGGGATTCTTCGAGGAAGCCGGGGTGGCGGTCGACATCACCACGACCCCGAGCTCCGCCTACCAGGCCGAGAACCTCGTGAACGGCCGGTTCCGGATCGCCGCCACCGCCTTCGACAACGTCGTCGCCTACCGCGAGGGCCGGGGCGCGGTGGCGCTCGAGGGCGGCGCCGACCTGTTCGCCTTCATGGGCGCCACCCAGATCGAGCTCGCCCTGGTCGCGGCGCCCGGGATCGTGCGCGTCGCCGAGCTTGTCGGGCGTTCCCTCGCCCTCGACGCGGTGGCCACCGGCTTCGCCTTTGTCCTTTACGAGATGCTGGCCCGGGCCGGCGTCGCGCGCGACGCGGTGGACCTGGTTCCGGTCGGCGCTACGCCCCAGCGCTGGGAGTCGGTGAAAAACGGCGAGCACGCCGCCACCCTCACCATCGAGCCATTCACCTCGATTGCCAAAGCCCAGGGATTCGGCGTGCTGGAGACCAGCACCAATCTGTTCGAAAGCTACCAGGGGGGCGTCTTCGCCGCCTCGCGGAGATGGGCCGCGAACAATACGCGTGCGATTCTCGGTTTCATCCGGGGGTATCTCGCCGGGCTCGCATGGACGCTGGCGCCCGGGAACCGCGCCGAGGCGGCCGAGCTGCTGCTGCGCAACCTGCCGGCCATCAAGCCGCCGGTGGTGGATGCTGTGCTGGACAGCCTGCTTTCGCCGCGCTCCGGCCTGACGCCCAAGGGCGCGATCCTCGCCGACGGGGTGCGCACGGTGCTGGATCTCCGCACGCGCTACGGCGCGGGCGGACCGGTGGCCGACCCCGGGCGC
>DASWKZ010000205.1:0-2260 GCA_036396355.1 Alphaproteobacteria bacterium | reverse complement strand
TGCGGTCGGCGAAGGTGATCTCCACGCGCTCGCCCTCGCGCACCTCCAGCGGAACGTGCGCACCGTGGACCGCCCCGTTCATGGTCCAGACATAGCCCGGACCCTCGCCGAGGGTGACGGTGTGGCGGCGGTCGGCGGGCCGCGGCGGGAGCGGCCGACCCGTCCTCAGGCGCCGCTCGAGGCCGAGGCCCACCGCCTCGGCCTTGCGATGCGCCGACGGGGACAGCCGGGGAATATGGCCGCCCTTGGTCGCGAGCACGAAGCCCGTCCGCTTCGCGTCGCCTTCGCGCACGGCAAACACGGGCCACACCCCCCGTTCCCGCGGCAGGTCGATGAGGATGTCGAGGCGCTGGGCGATCGCCAACTCGAACCGGCTCCCGGGCACGTGTTCGACCGGAACGCCGTCCACGGCCGCGAGGCGGCCGCGCAGGCTGCCGAGGTCGATCCAGAAGTTGGTGGCGGCGGCGGCATTGATCAGCCGAAGCCGGACGCGGCCCCCGCGCTCGACCCGGAAGACGGTCGGATCGTCGAGGGTGCGGTCGTTGAAGAGATAGGCGTCGTGCTCGACGTCGTGCAGATGGGCGGCCCCCGCTGCCGCGGCTCCCCCGTGTGCGTCATGGCCATCCGCCGGCGCCGCGGCCTGGCCGTGATCCATGGCGCCATGGCCGCCACCTCCGCGCTCCGGAGCGCCGCGACCGTCATGGGCGTCGGCGGGCTGCGGACCATCCCCGTCGCCATGGTCGCCCCCGCGAAGCCCGGCGAGAATCTCGGCGGGGTTCCGGAAGGTGAAATCGTGGAGCATGACCACCACCTCCTGGACGTCCGCCGCGGCCTCGGCCGGATCGCGGATGATCAGCGGCGCCGCCATGAGGCGCTGCTCCTGCAAGCCGTGATGGGAATGCATCCAGTTGGTGCCGGGAAGGGTCAGCGGAAAGTCGTAGTCGTAGCTTTGGCCGGGCGGCAGGGCGGGCTGCGACAGCGACGGCACGCCGTCCTGGCGCCAGGGCGGCCTCAGGCCGTGCCAATGGATGAGGGTCTCCTCCCCGGACCGGTTCCCGAGGCGCACCCGAAAGCGGTGCCCGACTTCGGTATGCAGCCCGTGGGTGCCGTCCGGCAGCAGGAGGCCAAACACGTCGGCCGGCCTGCCCCGGACCTCGATCACGCGTCGTTCGACGCCGAGTGCCTGCGGGGCATGAGTCGCGGCCGATGCGCGGGATCGGGGCGGCACCAGAGGAGACAGCAGGCCGGCAAGGCCGGCCATTGCGGTCGTTGCGAGAAGATCGCGGCGGGACAGGTTCATGACGGCTCTCTCGTTCAGGGGAAATACGGTCCGCCGGCATCGCCCCGGCGAGGGGATCGCGCGGCCGGTCGACCGGCGCGCTCAGGCCCGAACGGAAAGCCGCGGGGGGTGGGCGCGGGGGATGGCCGCGATTTGGGGGGAACGGTCCGCCGCACAGATGAGTGCGCCGCCGCCGGATGGCCGCAGGACGAAGGCCTGCGGCACCGGACCGCAGAGCGCGCATCCCGCGAATCCCTGGCACGCCTGTTCCGAACCGTCGAGGGCGTTGTCATGGCAACCGCCCTCACCGTCCGCGTGCAGATCCACGGCCGCCGTCATGGCGCGGTGCCCACCGGCGCCATGAACGGCGCCGGCATGAAACAGCCCGGCGGTCGCAAGGACGAGGCACAGGAGGATCGCCCACCAGCGCATTCCCCGCCCTCCGGCGGTCATGGCCTCTCCTCCGTATCCTGCCGGCCTGGGCCGGATCTCGCCATCATGATTCGCTCCGGCCCTCACCATATGGCGAACGCCGTGCCCGCCGAAGCCGTAATTATACTCCGATTTCGAAAATTTCCGGGTGGTCCGGGCGGGATGCGGCCGACGCCGCGCGCGATCGGCCCCGGATCGGCCCGGGCTGGCCTGTTTCCCCGCAACGGCGTAAAAGGCCGCATGGCCCTCCACCTCACGGACGTCCCCTCGCCCAACTCCGACGACCGCGCCGGCCCCGTCGACATGCTGGTGCTGCACTACACCGGCATGGAGAGCGCCGAGGCGGCGCTTGCCCGCCTGTGCGACCCGGCGGCCAAGGTCTCGGCCCATTACCTGATCGACGAGGCGGGCCGCGTCTTCGCACTCGTGGACGAGGCGCGGTGCGCCTGGCACGCCGGCGTCGCGTGCTGGGCCGGCGAGCGTGACGTGAATTCCCGCGCCATCGGCGTCGAGCTCGCCAATCCCGGCCACGAGTTCGGCTACCGCGAC
>DASWKZ010000204.1:0-2160 GCA_036396355.1 Alphaproteobacteria bacterium | reverse complement strand
CGGCGGCGAGCACCTCCTGCACCCGGGCGCGCGCCTCCTCCTCGCCGTCGCGCGAGATCGGCGGGATGCGCACCAGCAGCGTCTTTCTCCCCGCCGCGCCGGGCGCCCGCAGGCCCTCGGCGATGGCGCGCACGGCCTCGGGGTCGTAAGCGCCCTCGAGGTTGAGGAAGACGAAGTCGTAGAGGGGATTCTGCGCCAGCCGCTCGCCGCCCTCGCGCGTGTACAGCGGCGCCGGCCTCGGCCCGCCGCCGCGCCCCCGCCCCCGTCCGCCCTCGCCGCGCGGCCGCTCGTCGGGAACGTAGACGCCGAACGCCGTTTTACCTTCGGCCCACAGATCGAGCACGGCATTCTCGTGCCCGGCCCCCTCCGCGCCGGCAGCCACCTCGGCCCCACCCTCGGAAACTGCGGTCGTCGCCTCGCCCCCGGGTCCAACGCCCTGGCAGCCGGTCACCAGGGCGGCACCGACCGCCACGAGCCCGACGATGAAACCGGAGACCATGACCCTCATCCGCGCGCGTCCTTTCGAATTCCCTTGCCCGTCGACCGCCGGCACCGCAGCCCGCAAGATATATCACGCGAAACCGCGCGGGCAGGGGAGCCTATGGTAGCTGGTAGCTCGCGCGTTGGGGTCGCATGAACTTCTCGATCTCGGAGTCCGATTCTCTTCATGTCGCTCTCGAGACCACTCCGGGTTGAAGCCACCCCACAAGGTGCTGGCCCGGAGCCCCGATGCCGCGACGTGGGTCCGTTGACTTTTGGGCCGCGAATCACCAATCTAGCGGTTGATTCCCGCCACAGGAGGGTCGATGCGAAACAAGCGTCAGATCGCCGTGATCGTCGGCGCCGCCCTGCTCGCCGCGGCCGGCGCCCTTTCGGGCCCGGTGGCCGGCGGTATCCTGGCGCTCTCCGGCATGGTTCTCCATCCGGGCGTCGGGACGGCGTTCGCCCAGGAAGCCGGCGGGGCGCAGCTACCGCTGGCGCCGCGGCGGGCTTCGGGCCAGACGGTGACCCCGGTGTACGAGGGCTGGTACGAGAACCCCGACGGCAGCTACAGCCTCTCGTTCGGCTACTACAACCGCAACTCCGAGGAGGTCGTCGAGATCTCCGTCGGCCCCGACAACTCCATCGAGCCGGAGGGCCCGGACCGGGGGCAGCCGACCCGCTTCGAGCCGGGGCGGCACTGGGGGGTCTTCGCGGTGCAGGTGCCGGCGGACTTCGCCGGCGGACGCGTCGTCTGGACGCTGAAGGTCCGCGGCGAGACCTTCTCGATCCCCGGCCATCGACGCGACGAATGGAAGATCGACGCCCTGGCCGGCGAGGCCGGCGCGGGCAACACGCCGCCGGTGCTGCGCGTGGCCGCCGGCGGGCCGGAAGGGGCCGGCCCGGCGGGGATCACCGCCGGCCCGCTCGCCGCCACCGTTGGGACGCCGCTGACATTGACCGTCTGGGCCCGTGACGACGGCCGGCCGAGCACCGGCGTCGCCAGCGGCGGTCGCACCGACGTTCCCGTCACCCTGACCTGGTTCAAGCACCGGGGCCCCGGCGAGGTGACCTTCAGCGAGGAGACGGCTCAGGTCCCGGTGGAGGGAGGCGAGGCCAGTACGCAGGCGACGTTCTCCGCTCCCGGCGACTACGTCGTCCGCGTCCGCGCCAACGACGCGTCCGGCGTCTCCGGGGCCGGTCACGCGCAGTGCTGCTGGAGCAACGCGTTCATCCAGGTACGGGTGTCGCCGCCGAGCGGTGGGGATACGGCGGGGGCCGGCTGAATGAGACAAATGACAACGAAAGCCCAACGAGAGGGGTACGCATGATGGCACGAATCGGGTTGGCGAGTCGGATCCTCGGTTGCATCTTCGCCGGCGTGGCCCTGGTTGCCGTGCTGGCCGCGCAGGCGCCGGCGCTCCCGGCGCAATCGGCAGCGCCGGACCAGGCCGTCGCCGCAGGCGCGCCCGGCGGGACCGCCGGCGCGCCCGCCGACGTCACCTTCGCCGAGCACGTCGCGCCGATCCTCCAGGAGAAGTGCCAGATCTGCCATCAGCCGAACTCGATCGCGCCGATGTCGCTGCTCACCTACCAGGACGCCAGGCGCTGGGCGCCGATGATCAAGCAGCGGGTCGCGGCCCGCATCATGCCGCCCTGGCACATCAATCGCACCGTCGG
>DASWKZ010000203.1:0-9181 GCA_036396355.1 Alphaproteobacteria bacterium | reverse complement strand
AATCGGGGTTCTTCGACCGAACATGGGTGAAATCTCGGCCTTGCGGGCCACTCACCGCATCGGCGGCGGAAATGGCGAAACCTCGGGCGCCCGGCGCCTATCGCCGTGGCAAGACCTTCCTGGCCCGAATCCGCCCGCGGCCCATGAGGCCGAGGGGCGGCCGGCCACGCCCAGCCGCCGCCGCCAGCGAACTCTCCGCTCAGTTGGGCATGTCGTGATCGTTGTCGTCCTCGTTGTACTCTTTGTCCCCGTATAGCGGGAACAGGTCCATCGTCGTCTGGGCCACTAGGTCGCGAAACCTCGGATCGTCCACTCCGCTGATTTGCCCGGCACTGGCGCGGACGTAGGAATCCATGCGGTCCTCCCAGCACCACGCGGCATAGACCACGGTGCCGGCCCCGTTATAGGCGGGCTCGGTGGAGGTGAGTTTGCACAGGCTCGACCCGACGGGCTTGACGTTGAACGCCATCACGACCCGCATGTTCTTTTCCATGTTTCCACTGGGGCTCGTGGTGAACCGCGTGGGGGGGCCCACGGTGGCACCTTGCATGTGGGCCGTCACCGCCTCGCCGAACGCGCTTTGGTCGAGACCGAACGGATTGCCGTGGACCTCCACCAGCGTGTCCCTGTTCTGGTGGTAGGTGGTGAAGTTGACCCATTGATAGGTGGGTTCGACATAGGACGAAGTCTGTACCGTGCCGGCGGCGCACGCGCCGACCAGGCCGGCGGCCATCGCGGCCGAAGCTATGGTGATAACCCTTGACATCGGAAACCTCTCTCGAAATCCCCTCCCGCGGAAAGACGTGGGGGACCCCAGGCCCATGCGCAAGAAGTGGGTTGGACGGGGCCGAGCGGGGCCGGGATCGGCCACCTCCTGGGACGCCCGGCGGATTTCCGGGCTCGCCTCACTCATCGGCCGCCTCGTTCATGAAGTTCTCCGGATTGTTCGACGGGAACAGCTCGAGCATGGTTTCCGCGACGAGGGCGCGGAACCCCGCGTCGTCCACGCCGGTCGCCCCGCCGAGGTAACCCGTCAGGTGCGTTGCCGCCTGGCTGCCCGGGCACCACGCCGCCGAGAGGGTGATCTCCCGCGGGCTCGGATCCGCCTTGTAGCCCCTGGCGCTGCACGGATCGTTTCCGATGCTCGCCGGATTGAACATGAACACCAGGCGCGCGCCCTCGACGGCGTCGGCCCCCGGGACCGTCGTGAAATTGGTGGTCTGGCCCCGCCTCCGGTTGGGGAGGAGCGAGGCGACGGCGCGGTCGAAGGATTCGTTGCCCATGCCGAAGGGGTCGCCACGGACGACGAGGCGAGCGTCACGGCCCGCCAGATACATGTCGAAGTCCTTCTCGTCGTAGGTGGGGCCGGTGGTCGTCACGAAGCGCGGCGTGTCGGCGGCCGCCGCGAATACGAAGACGGACGCCATGACTGCGCCGAAGGCGGTACGGATCATCCTGGCCATGAGTGTCCTTTCCTATGCGTTCTCGCCCGCGCGCGTCCCGGGCCGCGGTCGCCGCCGCCCGTCCGCACGGATATTCCCCCGATCGTTGTTTTATGATTTTGCGTAGTATAGCGCGAAGCGGGGCGGGACGCCATCAAATCCCGGTGAACGGAATTACTCGGCTATATTCATGCCTCTCCAAAGGAAGGGCCGCGATGGCCGGGTCTGTCGCGTCCCATGAGATTTCCATAATCGGCGGCGGGGAGTGGCGGGCCGCCGAGGCTAGATGTCCGGCTCCGCCACCTCGGCGGCGTGCTCCTGGATGAAGCGGAGACGGAGCTCCGGCTTCCGCCCCATGAGGCTTTCGACGCGTTCGGCGGTGGCGCGGCGGGCCCCCTCGGGGATGGTGACCCGGAGGAGGGTGCGCCGGGCCGGGTCCATGGTGGTTTCCCTGAGCTGGGCCGGCGGCATTTCGCCGAGGCCCTTGAAGCGGCTGATCTCCACCTTGCCGCGCCCCTTGAAGGCGGTGGCGAGAAGCTCGTCCTTGTGGGCGTCGTCCCGGGCGTAGAGCGTCAGTCCCCCCTGACCGAGGCGGTAGAGCGGCGGCGCCGCGAGATAGAGGCGCCCGGCGTCGATCAGGCCGGGCATCTCCCGGTAGAAGAACGTGATGAGGAGCGAGGCGATGTGGGCGCCGTCGACGTCGGCGTCGGTCATGATGATGACGCGCTCGTAGCGCAGCTTGTCGATCTCGAAGCGCGGTCCGGTGCCGCAGCCGAGGGCCTGGATCAGGTCGTTGATCTCCTGGTTGCCGTGGAGCTTCTCCGTGGTGGCGGTGGCGACGTTGAGGATCTTGCCGCGGAGCGGCAGCACCGCCTGGATGCGCCGATCGCGGGCCTGCTTGGCCGAGCCGCCGGCCGAATCGCCCTCGACCAGGAAGACCTCGGTGCCGACGGCGCCGGCCTCGGAGCAGTCGGCGAGCTTGCCCGGCAGGCGCAGCTTGCGGGTGGCGCTCTTGCGCGTCTGGTCGCGGGCGCGGCGGCGCGCGGCGCGCTCCTCGGCGCGCTCGATGAGGGCCGCGACCAGGCGGTCGGCGGTGGCGGGATCGCCGGCGAGCCAGTGATCGAAGTGGTCCTTGATGGTGGCCTCCACCATCCGCGTCACCTGGGGGGAGGCGAGCCTCTCCTTGGTCTGGCCCTGGAACTGGGGGTCGCGCACGAAGACCGACAGCGCCCCGACCGCGCCTTCCATGACGTCGTCGGCGGTGACCTGCGCGACCTTCCGGTTGCCCGTGAGCTCGCCATAGGCCTTGACGGCGCGCATCAGGCCCGCGCGCAGGCCGCTCTCGTGGGTGCCGCCCTGGGGGGTGGGAATGGTGTTGCAGTAGGAGTGGAGCTCGCCGTCGCCGTCCATGGGCCATGTCAGCGCCCACTCGACGCGGCCCCCGGCGGCGGCGCCGTTGGCGAGCTTGGCCTCGCCGGCGAAGGGCGCGGGGGTGAGGCTCGAGCGGTCGCCCAGCATCTCGGCGAGGAGGTCGGCGAGGCCGCCGGGGAAATGCAGGACGGCATTGGCGGGCGTCGCGTCCTTGGGGCCGACCAGGGACGGGTCCGCCTTCCAGGCGATCTCGACCCCCCGGTGCAGGTGGGCCTTGGCCCGGGCCATGCGGTAGACCCTCGCCGGCTGGAACCGCGCCTCGGGCCCGAAGATCTCGGGGTCGGGATGGATGCGGATGGTGGTTCCCCGCCGGTTCTGGGCGGTGCCGGCGCGCTTGAGCTTGCCCCTTGGCTTGCCGCGCTGGAAGCTCTGGCTCCAGAGGCCGCGTTCGCGGGCGACCTCGACCACGAGGGAATCGGCGAGCGCGTTCACCACCGACAGGCCGACGCCATGGAGACCCCCGGAGGTCTCGTAGACCTTGGCCGAGAACTTGCCCCCCGAATGCAGTGTGGTCAGCACCACCTCGAGGGCGGAGCGCCCCTTGAACCGGGGGTGGGGGTCGACGGGAATGCCGCGGCCGTTGTCGCGGACCGTCAGCCAGTTGCCGGGCTCCAGCGTGATCTCGATGCGGCTGGCCTCGCCCATGAGGACCTCGTCCATGGCGTTGTCGAGGAGCTCGGCGGCGAGATGGTGCATGGCGGCCTCGTCGGTGCCACCGATATACATGCCTGGGTGGCGCCGGACCGGCTCGAGGCCCTCGAGCACCTCGATGTCCTTGGCGGAATAGCGGGCCGCCGCCTTGCCTTGCCTGGGGGTCCGGGTGGAGAACAGATCGGCCATCAACGCTACCCTTGCCGGGCCCGGGGCCGGTGCCCGTGACCCGCAACGCCCATGGCTTAGGTATAGGGACGGGCGTGGGGCGGCGCAAGCAGGATGATGCGGCCGCTACGGGGTGGGGCCCAATATCTTGTGGGCGATCGCCAAGGGGCCGACCGCCCCGGAAGGCGGCCGGCCCCTCCCTTTCCGGACGGTGGCGGGCTCACACGCTGTAATACATGGAGAACTCGACCGGGTGGGGGGCCTGCTCGAAGGTCAAGACCTCGTCCCATTTGAGGTCCATGTAGCCCTTGATCTGCTCCTCGGTGAAGACGTCGCCCTTGAGCAGGAAATCCTTGTCGGCCCACAGCGAATCCAGCGCCTCGCGGAGCGAGCCGGCGACGGTGGGGACGTTCACGAGCTCCTCGGGCGGCAGATCGTAGAGGTCCTTGTCGATGGCATCGCCCGGGTCGATCTTGTTCTGGATTCCGTCGAGACCCGCCATGAGCATGGCGGCGAAGGTGAGATAAGGGTTGGCGGCGGGATCGGGGAAGCGGACCTCCACGCGCTTGCCCTTGGGGCTGGAGACATGGGGGATGCGGCACGCCGCCGAGCGGTTGCGCGAGGAATAGGCCAGCAGCACCGGCGCCTCGAAGCCCGGCACCAGGCGCTTGTAGCTGTTGGTGGTGGGGTTGCTGAAGGCGTTGATGGCCCGCGCGTGCTTGATCATCCCGCCGATGTAATGCAGCGCCGCTTCGGACAAGTCGGCGTAGCCGGAGCCCGCGAACACGTTCTTGTCCGCCTTCCACACCGACTGGTGCGTATGCATGCCGGATCCGTTGTCGCCGAACACCGGCTTGGGCATGAAGGTCGCGGTCTTGCCGTAGGAGTGGGAGACCATGTGCACGACGTATTTGTAGATCTGCATCTGGTCGGCCATGCGCACCAGGGTGGTGAAGCGAATGCCGAGCTCGTTCTGGCTGGGCGCGACCTCGTGGTGGTGCTTCTCCATGTCCAGGCCCATCTCGGCCATGACGGTCACCATCTCGGCGCGCAGGTCCGACAGGGAATCGACGGGCGGGACCGGGAAGTAGCCGCCCTTGATGGGCGGGCGGTGGCCGATGTTCCCGTCCTCGAGCTCCTCGCCGCTGACCCACGGCCCTTCCTCGCTGTCGATCTTGTAGAAGGTGTGGTCCATGGAGCTCTTGAACCGGACGCTGTCGAACACGAAGAACTCGGCCTCGGGGCCGAAATAGGCGGTGTCGCCGATCCCGGTGGAGGCCAGGTACGCCTCCGCCTTCCTGGCCGTGGAGCGCGGGTCACGCGAATAGGGGAGGCCGGTCAGCGGCTCATGCACGTCGCAGAACAGGATGAGCTGCGACTGGGCGGCGAAGGGATCCAACACGGCCGTGGCCGCATCGGGCATCAGCGCCATGTCGGATTCGTTGATGGCCTTCCACCCGGCGATGGAGGATCCGTCGAACATGACCCCTTCGACGAACGTGTCCTCGTTGACCGTGTTCGCGGGCTGAGCGGTGTGCTGCCACTTCCCGCGCGGATCGGTGAAGCGGAAATCGACGTACTTGACGTCTTTCTCCTTGATCATCGAAAGGGCTTTTTTCACGTCGTCGGGCATTGTCACAACTTCCCTTCGTTATCTCGTCAGTGATTGTCGTTGCGGACCGGGCCCGGGGCATCGGCGTCGCGGAGGGCTTCGCTCAGATCGCCTCGGCGCCGGTCTCCCCGGTACGGATGCGGATCACTTCCTCGACCGTGGACACGAAGATCTTGCCATCGCCGATCCGCCCGGTCCGGGCGGCATTGGTGATGGCCTCGATGGCGCGTTCGACCAGGGAATCCTCCATCACGATCTCGATCTTCACCTTGGGCAGGAAGTCGACCACGTACTCGGCCCCGCGATAGAGCTCGGTGTGGCCCTTCTGGCGCCCGAAGCCCTTGGCCTCGGTCACCGTCATGCCCTGGAGCCCGATCTCGTGAAGGGCCTCCTTCACCTCGTCCAGCTTGAAGGGCTTGATGATGGCTTCGATCTTCTTCATTGGCGCGCCATATCCATGGTTTCGGGTTGGTCCTGTCCCTGGCCCTGAAGGGGTAGCAGGGGATGTGCCAACTCGCATTCTCGAGGCGAATCAACGAGCTGGCTGCGAATTGCTCATATTCGGGGCGGTCATCGGGCCCGTGGGTGACCAAATATACGGCAAATCGCTCAATCTGTAAGCAAAAGCGGCCCGTCCATGGGCCGCGCTTGACGCCGGATGCGCGATTCACTACTTAGGATCGCCTTCTCCCCATGGCGGGTGTAGCTCAGTCGGTTAGAGCGCCAGATTGTGGATCTGGAAGTCGCCGGTTCGAATCCGGTCACTCGCCCCATTCCTTCCCCTCCGCCGCCGCCGGCCTCGCAGCCGGGGCCGTCAGCCTTGCCGCCCGCCGTCATCGGACCTGGGGGCGGCCGCGGAGTCGGGTGCCGGCGGGTTTCCGGGCCCGGACGGGGCGGCGGCCTCCGCCGAGGGCTGCGCGGGAGGGGTTGCCCCGCCCGGCGGCGCGGCGCCGCCCTGCGCCACGGTCGTGCCGGCCTGGTCGGGTGGCGCCGCCGCCTCGCCGGATCCGAACAGCCAGCGGAACACGCGCCGGATGCCGCGCCAGATCTTGGGGAGCAGCCACGCCATCAGCAGGATGAAAAGGACGAGGAGCACCAGGAACACCCACGGGTGCTTGAGCGCCGTCCACAACCCGGCGACCACGGCGATGTCCTCGCCGATGGACAGCGCCCAGTTGGAGAAGGGCTCGGGCGAGGCATTGACGACGGCGCGGGTGCCGGCCTTGGTGGCGTGGGTCGAGGCGGCCAGCCCGCCGCCGACCAGCAGCGCCGCCAGCTCCGTCGCGGTGCCAAGCTCGCCGACGGCGCCGGCCGCCAGCACGGCGCCCGCCGGGATGCGCACGAAGGTGTGGATCGAGTCCCACACGGTGTCCACCCCCGGCACCTTGTCGGCGAAGAACTCAACCGCGTACATCAGGGCCGCGGCGGCGATCACCAAGGGGTTGGCCAGGATCTGGAGGTCCGGCGGCAGCACGATGTTGCCGGTGGCGGCCAGCAGCCCCAGCGTCAGGATGGCGGCGTAGAGGTTGATGCCGCTGGCCCAGGATGCCCCCATGGCGAGGGCGATCGGCTGCACGATGTCCAATGCCGGTTCCTCCGTCTTCCCCGTCCGCGACCGGGCGGCCGGGAATGGTGGCACAGGGGGGCGTCCGTGCCAACGGCGGAGGCATGGCGCGGGAGCGGGGGGATGGTCCTTGCGGACGCGCCCCTAGCGGTCCCTTCGGAATCCCCGCCGCCGGGTCCGCCCCGCCAGGGTCGCCGCGGAGGAGGGCGGGCGTCCGATGGTCATCTCCTCCCGTCGCCGAGGAAGAATCCCGACATCCCGGCTCCGGAGGAGCAGGATCAGCGCGAACCCGCAAACGAACCCGGCGACGTGCGCCCACCACGCGACGCCCGAGGACCCGTCGTCGACGAGGCCCGAAGAGACCTGGAGCAGGAACCACAGGCCGAGGAGGACGATCGCGGGAATCCGGAAGGTGAAGAGGAAGACCGTGAGGACGCGGATGCGCGCCAGGGGATGCAGCACGAAATAGGCCCCCAGCACCCCGGAGATCGCGCCCGACGCCCCGATCCTCGGCACCGCCGAATAGGGGTCCATGGCGGCATCGGCGAAGCCGGCGACCACGCCGCAGACGAGGTAGAAGAGGACGAACCGGAGGTGTCCGCAGGCGTCCTCGATGTTGTCGCCGAACACCCACAGGTAGAGCATGTTGCCGAGGATGTGGGCCGGTCCCGCATGAAGGAACATGCTGGTGAGGGGGGTGAGCAGCAGCCATCCCTCGAGACCGGGGGCCCGCCCCGCGGTGCCGGCGAAGAATCGCGCCGGCACCAGGCCCCAATCCGCCACCAGGATCTCGGCACCTTCGTAGCCCTGCCCCAATTCGTATAGGAACGCTGCGATGCAGAGGACGATGATGCCGCGCGTCACGTAGGGCGCGCGGATGCGGAGGATCGGCGCCTGATCGGAGATCGGAAAGAGCATCGGATGTCCCCTGGCGGCGGTCGCCTATGGTGCCACGACCGCGGCGATTGGCAAGGCGAAGTCTCCGCGGTTGCGCCGGAACCGGGGACCGGGCACCATCGCGGCGCCGTCACCAAGGGGGAAGGCGATGATCACGCTCTATCACGGGCTGGCGTCCACCTGCTCGAAGAAAGCCCGCCTCGCGCTGTTCGAGAAGGGGCTCGAGTTCGAAAGCCGCCTCGTCAACCTCCAGAGGTTCGAGCAGCACGATCCCGAATACCTCAAGCTCAACCCCAACGGCGTGGTGCCGACGCTGGTCCATGACGGCCGCGCCATCATCGAATCCACCATCATCGTCGAATACATCGACGAGGCCTGGCCCGACCCGCCCCTGACCCCGAGCGATCCCTACGGGCGGGCCCGCATGCGCCTGTGGACCAAGTGGTCCGACGAGCATGCCTACAAGGCGGTCTATGTGCCCACCTGGGACCGCCTGAGCCGCCCGGTGGCGCAGAAGCTTTCGGACGCGGAATTGGACGAACGGCTTTCCCGGATTCCGACCTCGGAGCGCCGCGACCGCTGGCGCGCCACCGCGCGCGAGGGATTCACCGAAGACGAGTTCGAGGCCGCCCATGCCGAGATGACCCTCACCTTCGACCGCATGGAGCGGGCGCTCGCCGACGGGCGGGACTGGCTCGCGGGCGTCTATTCCCTCGCCGACATCGCCATGGTGCCGTTCGTCGAGCGCATCGACGACCTGCGCCCGGACCTGCTCGAGAGCGGAAAGTGGCCGGCGGTCGGCGCCTGGCTCGCCCGCTACCGAACTCGCCCCGCCTTCGAGAGGGCGTTCTTCTTCGAGGGCAAGGATGCCCGTATCGCCGCCATCCGCACGGCGCTGGGGATCGATTAGGGGTTATGTCATTCTTCGAGCAGCGTAATGTGACCAGTTTCTGCCACAAACAGAATCGAAAGGCCAAGACGCTGTTTCGCCAGCGTGGGTAACCTCGCCCATAGTCCCCTAAATTGTTTCATGTCTGGCAGTGCAATCGAGTACCGGGCTTGGGAATCGTCCATGCGCTGCAATAGTTCACCCAACATACCGATGAAATAATTGACGCGCATCTCGGGGCGAGATCCGCAACCCTTCACTTCGATTAGCCAGCGTTTGCCTGCGCGCTTAGCCTCTATGTCAACTCCGCGCGACTTGCCCCAAGCTACTGCAACCTCCCAGCCATCGCGTTCAAGCCAAGCCATCAGAAATTTCTTCACTGCGTCTTCGGAAAGACTGCTGTCGTTCGAGCTTGACGCCGCCACGGTCGTGCTCTTGACAATGGCTTCCCTATTGTCCCCCATGAGCCAATTGCCAATTCGGCCATCGCTCCTTTGCCTTCGGGTAATCTGTCCACGCGCTTCGAG
>DASWKZ010000202.1:0-2630 GCA_036396355.1 Alphaproteobacteria bacterium | reverse complement strand
CCGCCGTCGGCGAACTGGGTCGAGGCGTTCACCATGACGATCCCGGCGTCGACCCGCTCGAGGAAACGCTCGGCGGTGGCCGCATCCTCGGTGATGATCGCCTCGGTATGGTGCGAGCCGTGGCGGTTGATGTGGGCGATCGCCTCGTCGACGCCGTCGACCACCTTGATCGATAGGATCGGCGCCAGGTATTCGGTGTCCCAATCCTCCGGCGTCGCGGCGAGGACCCGCGGGTCGAGGGCCTGGACTGTCGCATCGCCGCGCAGCTCGCAGCCGGCCGCCGCGAGATCTTCGATGATGCCGGGCAGGTGGCTCTCGACCACCGGCCGGTCGACCAGGAGGGTCTCGGTCGCCCCGCAGATGCCGGTGCGCCGCATCTTGGCGTTGACCACGACTTTGCGCGCCATCGCGGCGTCGGCGGCCCGGTCCACGTAGCTGTGGCAGAGGCCCTCCAGGTGGGCCAGGACCGGGATCTTGCTCTCGGCGTAGACCCGTTCGATGAGGCCCTTGCCGCCGCGCGGAATGATGACGTCGACGCAGTCGTTCATGGCGAGCAGCATGCCGACCGCGGCCCGGTCGCTGGTGGGCACGCGCTGGATCGCGGCGGCCGGCAGCCCGGCGTCGGTCAGGCCCTGCTGCAGGCAGTCGAGAATGGCGCCCGAGGACCCGAAGCTCTCCGAGCCGCCGCGCAGGATGGCGGCGTTGCCCGACTTGAGGCACAGCCCGCCGGCATCGGCGGTCACGTTGGGGCGGCTTTCGTAGATGATGGCGATGACGCCGAGCGGCACCGCGACCTTGGCGATGGCGAGGCCGTTGGGCCGCTGCCATTCGGCGAGCACGCGGCCGATCGGGTCGGGAAAGGCCGCGATCTGCTCGAGGCCCTCGGCCATGGCCTCGACCCGCGCCGCGTCGAGCTCCAGGCGGTCGAGCATGGCGGCGGCGAGGCCTTTGTCGCGGGCGGCGGCCGTGTCGGCGCGGTTGGCCTCGAGGATCGCGGCCTGGTTCGCGCGGATGGCGGCCGCGGCGGCCACGAGCGCCCGCGCCTTGGTTTCGCTGTCGGTCACCGCCAGCTGCTCGGCGGCGGCCCGCGCCGCGGCGCCCAGCGCCGCCATTTCGGCCGCCAGGTCGCTTCTGAGGACCGCCGCGCCGGTCGTCCCTGCCCCGGTCATGTGCTCCTCCCTCGGATCAGCACCAGATCGTCCCTGTGGATAAGTTCCTCGCGTCCACGGTATCCGAGAACCGCCTCGATTTCACGGCTCTTGTGGCCGAGGATGCGCCCGGCGTCGAGCGAGGAATAGGCGATCAGGCCGCGCGCCACCTCGCGGCCCTCGGCGTCGCGCACCAGAACCGCGTCGCCGCGCTCGAACTTGCCCTCGACCGCGGTGGCGCCGGCGGGCAGCAGGCTCTTGCCCCGTTCGAGCGCCGCCAAGGCGCCGGCGTCGACGCGAACCGCGCCCATCGGCTTCAAGCTGCCCGCGATCCAGCGCTTGCGCGCGGTCAGCGGCTCGATGTGAGCGAGGAACCAGGTGCAGCGCGCGCCCTCGATCACCGCGGCAAGCGGGTGCGCGCGGCGGCCGTCGGCGATCACCATGCTGCAGCCGCCGGAAACCGCGATGCGGGCGGCTTCCAGCTTGGTCACCATGCCGCCCGAGGAATAGCCCGGCGGCGCCTGGCCGGCCATGGCCAGGATCTCGGGCGTGATCGCTGGCACCAGCGGCACGAACGCGGCCTCGGGCTGGCGGCGCGGGTCGCTGGTATAGAGGCCGTCGATGTCGGACAGCAGCACCAGCACGTCGGCGTTCATCATGGCCGCCACCCGGGCGGCCAGGCGGTCGTTGTCGCCGACCCGGATGGTCGAGGTCGCCACCGTATCGTTCTCGTTGATGACCGGCAGGATGCCCATGCGCAGGAGGGTGCCGAGCGTGCTGCGGGCGTTCAGGTGGCGCCGGCGTTCCTCGGTGTCCTCGAGGGTCAGGAGGACCTGGGCGACGGTGATTTGGTGGCGGGCGAGCGTCTCCTGGTAGGCGTGGGCGAGCTGGATCTGGCCGGTGGCCGCCGCCGCCTGGCTTTCCTCGAGGCGCATGCTCTGCCGGTGCAGGCCGAGCTGGTGGCGGCCGAGCGCGATCGCGCCGGAGGAGACCACGATGATCTCCGAGCCGCCGGCCTTGAGGGCCGCCAAGTCGTCGCCGAGGGCCTCGAGCCAGGGCCGGCGGATGCCCCGGCTGGCCTCGTCGACCAAGAGCGCCGAGCCGATCTTGACCACCAGGCGGCGCGCGGTCTCCAGTTTGGGCGGCGTCGCGGTCATGGCTCGCAGACCTCGGCGGTCGCGGCCCCGCCGCCGTCGCTCTCGCTGCGCCGCGCCGCGATCTCGGCCCTGAGGCGGCGGAGGACCTCGGCCACGCCGAGGCCGCTCGCCCCGGACAGGACGAAGATCTCGCGGCCCGCCGCCGCGGCCAACTCTGCCGTTTTGTCCTCGATCTCCTGCGGCGTCAGCGCGTCAGCCTTGTTGAGCGCGACCAGTTCGGGCTTGTCGGCCAGGCCGTGGCCGTAGGCCGCCAGCTCGCGGCGGACCGTGCGGTAGGCCTCGCCCAGCGCCTCCTCCGTGCCGTCCACCAGATGCAGCAGCACGC
>DASWKZ010000201.1:0-5123 GCA_036396355.1 Alphaproteobacteria bacterium | reverse complement strand
CAACACCGCCGGGCGCGGGATCGGCCTGCTGGTCTGCAGCGTCATCATGCCCTTGACGGCGGGGTCTATGACGAAATTGACGCTGAGGATGCCGCCGAGCACCGCGCGCACCACCTCGCCGATGTCGGCATTGACGAAGTTGAGCGTGATGTCGCCCGAGGGCTCGCGGTAGGCCCGGGCCTGGGGCCGCGCCCGGCCGAGGAACGCGCCGGTGCCGCGGGTGACGTCGCGCTCGGCGGTCATGCGGGCGTCGTCGTCGCCCGTCATCGGGATGCGGCCCGACTCGCGGTCCCCGGTCGGCCCGCGCGGGTCGGTGGCAAGCTCGGTGCCCGCCGGCGCGCCCGCCGGGCGCTCGGCGCCGCGCTCCTGCATCTTGGTGCAGGCCGGCAGCGCCGCCGTGGCGCCCAGCGCCAGGGCGAGGGCAAGGGCGGCGGCGAGGTCACCGACCGCGCGCCGGCCGCGTCCATGCGGTGGTGCGCGCAATCGGCCGCGCCGGGATGCGTCTGGTCGTGTCATGGAAGGTGGCCCCCTCCCCCGTTTCGGCCGGGCGCCAGCTTCCGGAAGCCGTCGCCCCGCGTCAATGCCTAACTGCCTGTCCGATCCCTCGATGCCCACGCCGTCGCCTCCTTGGGCCGCGGTCATCGCTGTGGAGCCGCGCGCGGCGCGCGGCGCGTCCGCGGCTCGGGGCGCGCCGGCGCCGGGTCGGGCGCGCTGCTCTCCAGCGTCACCGTCCTGCTGGTGGCGCCGTCGCGGAGCACGACGCTGTCCGACCCGATGGATTCGACGATCCAGCCGTCGACCGTCTGTCCGGCCTCGACCCGGACGTAATCGGCGTCCTTGCGCGTCTTGATCAGGGCCGCGCGTCCGGCCGGGGTGATGACCACGCCCTTGAGCTCGATGCCGCCGGTCTGGCGCAGCGGCGTTTCCTTGGCCGGCGCCGCCTCGGCGACCAGGGGCCGGCGGCCGGGGCTGAACAGGTTGCGCTCGGCGATGTCGGCGACGTCCGCCGGGGACGGGAATTCGATGCGCGGCGGGGCGGCGAACGGCGCCTCGGGGGCGGGAGCCGCACCGGTTTCCGGCGGGGCGGCTTGCGGGATCCATTTGGGCGCGGCGCCGATCCGGTCGGCGACCGCGGCCGCCAGCGCCCCGCACAGGAGCAGGAGCAGGATCGCGAGCCTCATCGCCCGGTCTCCGTCGTTGCCGGCGCCGCGGCCGGCGCCTCCATGTACCCGTAGGCGTCGAACTGGATGCTGAGGTCGGCCTGGGCGGTGAGCTCGCGCCGGTTGTCGCGGGAGCGGCGGGTGCGGGCGCGGATGTTGACGCGGTCGATGAAGATCGATGGCCACGCGGTCTCCAGCCCGTGGAGCACGTCCCGCAGCGCGGTGATGTCGCCGGTGATTCGGGCCCGCACCCCGACCCGGGTGAAGCCCGCCTCCTTTTCTTCCGTCAGGACCTGGATGCTGGTGAGCTGGGCGCCGGCGGCGGACACCGCCTCCTTGATCTTGTTCTGGAGCACCACCGCGCCGAGGCCCGGGCCCGCCGCGGCGATGAACCCTTCCCTGAGGACGCGGTTGTCGCGGAGCTCCGCGACCCGCCGCGCCAGCGGATCCCGCATGGCGAGGATGCGCCGGTAGCGCTCGGCGGTCGCCTGCGACTGTGCGATGGTGCTTTCGTAGCGCGCGAACCTGTCGGCCAGGGGCGAGACGATGGCCGCCCACGCCGCCAGCAGGACGGCCCCGAGGATGGTCAGCGCCAGCGCGCGGCGGAGGATCGGGTGCATGACGGCCGGCTCACTCCGCCCCGGGCCCCGGCCGGGGCACGATCTCGAAGGACAGGTTGAACCGCTCCTTGTCGAGCTCGTTGGGGCGGGTGACGGGGGACCGGAATCGCGGGGCCGCGAACATGGGCGAGTCGTCGATCAGGCCGATCAGCGAGGCCGCCGACGGCGAATAGCCGGAGACCAGGACCTCGGGGCGGTCGATACGCAGCTCGTAGAGCCAGCTGTCCTCGGGGATGACGCCGGTGAGCTCCTTGAGGACGGCAAGGGCCGCAGGGCTCCCCAGCTTCTTGTCGGCCAGGAACGACGCCTTGCGCATGAGCGCGTCGTTCTCCTCGCGCAGGGCGAGCACCCCCGTCGCCTCGCGGCGCAGCTCCGCGACCTCCCGGACCGCGGCCTCCGCCCGCTCCCGGCGCTGCTCGAGGGGGATGGCGAAGACGGCGACGGCCAGCGCCGCCGCCGTGAGCCCCAGCACCGCGTTGACGCGGGGCCATGCCTTGCCGCGCCCTTCCCTTCCGTCGGTCTCCAGCAGGTTGATCTCCGGCGGGCTCAGCGGATCCTCGCCGGCGACGTCGATGACGGCGGGCGCGATCCCCCACCGGCGCGCGCGCTCGAGCCCGGTCTCCACCGCCTTGCGCGGCACCACCGTGAGCTCGACCCGGAGCTGGCCGGTGCCGGACTCCCGCCGCGCGACGCGGTAGCCGAAGCACACCTCCGCCGCCGTGAACGGGGTGTGCCGGTCGATCTGGTGGGACAGCACGTCGCGCAGCTCGGACTCGGCGGCGGCGGGGAGGGTCACCGGCTTGGTCAGCGCCTGCGCCTGGGGCAGGCGCAGGACGGCGACGGCGCGGCGCGCGCGGGAAACGAGCCTGGCCAGGGCCCTGGCCTCGCCATCGGCGCCGGGCGGGATCCGGCCGATCTCCTCGCAGGTGGCGCCGCTGCAGCGGAGCACCACGGTCTCGGGCCCGGAGATGTCGACGACCACGCGGTCGGGCTCGGCGCGGAAGAAGCGGCGGACCGGCGCCGGCACCAGGGCGGCGAGCTCGCCCAGCCACCACCGCAGGGCCCATCCCATGCCCGCCCTCGCCTGTCCGGCCACTGCCACCGATGCCACCCCGATCCGTCCGCGGATGGGCCCCGCCCGCGGCGGGGGCCCGACGCCCACGTCCTACCCCGTCACCGTTAAATATACGCTAACCAACGCCGCCCGGGGCCGGCAAGGCGCACGCGTCCCGCCCGCCCGTCCCCCGGCCGGCGGTGCCGCGCCCAAGTAAAGATCGCCCGTGGCCCGCCCCCTTCCGGGCCGCGCACCCCGCGCCTTCGGGCGGCTCCCGCAAGCGGTGGATGCGGCCGGATTCGCCGCGACGGGTCGGGGCCGCCCTAATCCACATGGGCCCCATGTGGATAAGATTTCCATTCGCCGCTCTTAACCATAAATCATAACAGGCAAAATTTTTGCAGTAATCAACGGCCGTGTCACACACCCTGGTGTGCCGATGATTTGCCTAAATATTGACATGTATTGGAGATACCCATAAGAGGAAACCTCCCCCGAAGCCGCGGCACCCAAGGATCGCGGCGCGGCGGGAAGGCCTCGAAAGGTGGGTTGGTCACGGGCGATCCGGCCGAGCCGGGTCGCCATTTCTTAGGCGAGCACGCGGCGCGCCGATGGGAAGGGTGGAGCCGCCTGTTCAGGGAGAAGGGGAATGAACGAGAAATCTGTTTTCCGATCCGCGCTCGTGGGCAGCGGCTTCGCTGTCGCGCTGCTTTTCGCTCCGGTAGGGGGTGCGTGGGCTATCAACTGTGACCTCGGCACTACCGCTGCCGGGGACACATGCACCATCAACACCAATCAGACCGTCAATGATGCGGTCACGGATGTGGATGGCAGCCTCCTCGTCACGGATGATGCGGTGCTCACTTTCAGTCACGCCACACCTACCCTCAACGTGGGTGGGAACCTGACCGTCAATGTCGGAAGCACCATCTCGGCTGCGGGCGTCGGCAACAATTCCGGACGGGACCTCCTGATCGTGCTGAACGGAGACGACGGGTCGGTGGCCGGCGATGCCGTGGTTTCGGGCACTATCACCACCCAGGGCGGCGTGGCAGGTGGTGAAGCTGTCGTCAACGGCGGCGCGCTAACCATGCAGGTATTCAATGATCTGACGGTCGCCGGTGTCATCACCACTCAGGGTGGCAGTGTTGCCGCAAATTCCAATGATAGCGCCAGAAACGGTGGCGATATGCACATCGAGGTCGGGGGCGATATGACCGCGACCGGACTGCTTTCCACCGACGGCGGCAGTGTCACGGGAAACGCCAACGACAGCTCCAGGAACGGTGGCGATATGCACATCGAGGTCGGCGGCGAGCTGATAGCTACCGGTACGCTCACTTCCAAGGGAGGCAGTGTTACGGGCAATGCCAACGACAGCTCCAGCACCGCCGGCGAAATGGTGGCCCAGGTGGTCGAGTCGATCGACGTCGAGAATTCCGGCCTTTTCACCAGTTCCGGCGGGTCGATCGGGAGCAACGGACCCCGCGGCGATGCCGCGCCGCTTTCGCTCCGGGCCTGCATCGACATCACGGTAGCCGATGAGAATGGTTCATTTGCCCGGTTCCTGGCGATGAGCGGCGCCGGCGGCAATTCCGGCGGCAACGGAGACGACATCGCTCTCAACGCCGGTGGCGATATCACTCTCGGTTCCGGCGCGACCTTCAACGTGAGTGGCCCCGTCTCGAGCGGCGAGACCATCATCCGTCACGGCGGCGTGTTCACGGATAATGGCGCGGTCTTCACTCCGCCGAACTCGGAAGATATCGCGCAGGCCGATCTGGCCGACCAGCCCGTGCTGGTGGCGTACTGCCCGGTGGCCGCGGCGGACAACTTCGCCAAGGTCAGCGGTGTCATCAACCGGGGCGATGGTCCCGCCGGCGGCAACGATCCGACCCATGCCTTCGACGGCCAGGTGGCCAACGATCCGGACCCGATCGGCACCATCGAGATCAACTACCGTTTGGAAGGACCTTCGCTGTGCACCTTTACGCCCACGAGCATCGTTTACGACGTGGACAATTTTAATGGGTTCACAGACCTTCAGACGGCGGAAATCGAGGCCAGCTACGAATGCGTGGGTGGGGCGGAGTTCGCCGGGGATGCAACGATCATGCTGTGGGATCGCGGCGACAACCATCCGAGCGAATTCCGCGGCGCCATCTCGGTCGTTGCCGATGATAACGAGCTCAATATCGAGGCGATCGCCCTCGAGACGGGCAACGCTCATGTCGACAGCGGCTTGTAAGTAGCGTTCAACACCCGGGAGGCGGGCGACACGCCCGCCTC
>DASWKZ010000200.1:0-16751 GCA_036396355.1 Alphaproteobacteria bacterium | reverse complement strand
CCCTGGAGGTGAAAGTAATCAACGAGGTAGGACCCCGTGCTGAGAATGAAAAGCCACCCCCAGATCTGGAGATAGATACCGATCGGATGTTGTTGCCCTTGTGCGTGTGCCATTGCCCTGCCCTACCACAGATAGAAGAACGCGAAGATGAAGACCCAGACCAGGTCGACGAAGTGCCAGTAGAGGCCCATGATCTCGACGATCTCGTAGTTCCCCTTGCGGCTGGTGAAGAAGCCGCGACTCTCCTTATCGAAGTCGCCCCGCCAAACCTTGCGCGCGATGACGATCAGGAAGACCACGCCCACCGACACGTGGAAACCATGGAAGCCGGTGATCATGAAGAAGGTCGAGCCGAACTGCGGCGCCCCCCACGGGTTGCCCCAGGGGCGCACGCCCTCCAGGATCAGCTTGGTCCATTCGAACGCCTGCATGCCCACGAAGGTGGCGCCGAACAGCGCGGTCGACAGCATCAGGACGGTCGTCTTCACGCGGTCACGGCGGTAGCCGAAGTTGACCGCCATGGCCATCGTCCCGCTGCTGCTGATCAGGATGAAGGTCATGATGGCGATCAGGATCAGGGGTATGTTCTGCCCGAACATATGGAGCGCGAAGACCTCGCTGGGGATTGGCCAGGGAATCGTCGTCGACATCCGCACCGTCATGTAGGACAGCAGGAAACAACTGAAGATGAAGGTGTCGCTGAGGAGGAATATCCACATCATCGCCTTGCCCCAGGGGACGTTCTTGAACGTCCGCTGGTCGGACGACCAGTCGGAGACGACGCCTTGCATGCCCTCGGGCCGGGCACCGAGCCCCGCCGTATTTGTCGCCTCAGCTTGTGTCATGTTCCGTTTGTCCCCCTACGTAAACAGAAGCAACGCGAATAGGATCAGCCACACCAGCAGCAGGAAGTGCCAGTAGACCGTGCATAGTTCGACGCTTCCCCGGACGGCGGCGGCTTCCATGCCCTGCCAGACCCTGGCCGTGGTCCTGGCCCAGGCCACCAGGCCCCCGAGCAGATGCACCGCGTGCACCGCGGTGACCAGGTAGAAGAATGCGTTGGCCGGGCCCGCGGTCACAAAATGGCCCGCCGCGACCAGCTGCTGCCACGCCACCACCTGACCGGCCAGGAAGGCAAAGGCGAATCCCCCCCCGGCAAGAAGGCCGTTTCTCACGCTGTCGATTTGCCCGCGGTCGGCGCCGGTCCAGGCCCGCTGCATGGCGACGCTGCTCAGGACCAGCAACGCCGTGTTCACCCACAAGATCCATGGATCGGACAGGGGCCGCCAGTCGCCGAAGGTCATCCGCTCGAGGTAGGCCCCGAGGAACAGCGTGAAGATGACCGTGGCCACGGCGAGGAACACCCGGAGCCCGACCTGCGCCGCCGTCAGGGAGGCCGCGCCCCTGCTGCGGGACTCGGCCGCCCGGTCCTCGGACGCCAGCCAAGGCTTCTCAGTCAGCTGATCGAGAAGACCCATGCCCGTCGGTCCCTGCGCGGTCTAGGTCTCGCTCGCGGCGGCAGGCGTCCGGCTCCTGGGGACCGTCTGCGGCACGAAATCCTCGTCAACACCGGGTACCGCGAAATCATACGCCCAGCGGTGGACCACCGGCAGCGTCCGGCCGAAGTTGCCGTGGCCCGGCGGAAACTCCTCCGTATGCCATTCGAGTGAATTGGCCTTCCACGGATTGCGGGGGGCTTGCCTGCCCTTGACGTAACTCCAGGCCAGGTTGAAGAAGAACATCAGCTGGGCGACGCCCACGATCAGCGCGACGACGGTGACGAACGCGCTCAGCGTGTGGGCGGAGTCCGGGATGAAGCTGGTCTCTCCCATCTCGAAGTACCGGCGCGGCACGCCGAGGAAGCCCAGGTAATGGATGGGCAGGAAGATCATATAGGCGCCGAGGAAGGTGACCCAGAAGTGGATCTGACCCATGGTCTCGTTGAGCATGCGCCCGGTGATCAAGGGATACCAATGGTAGATGGCCCCGAAGATGACCAGGATCGGCGCCACGCCCATCACCATGTGGAAATGGGCGACCACGAACATGGTATCCGAAAGCGGAACGTCGACGACGACATTGCCCAGGAACAGGCCGGTGATTCCCCCGTTCACGAAAGTGATGATGAAGGCGATGGCGAACAGCATCGGGATCGTGAACTGGATATTGCCCCGCCACAGGGTCAGGGCCCAGTTATAGACCTTGATGGCGGTGGGCACCGCGATGATCAGCGTGGTCGTTGCGAAGAAGTATCCGAACCACGGGTTCATGCCGCTGACGTACATGTGGTGGGCCCACACGACGAAGCTGAGTCCGCCGATGATCACGATCGCCCACACCATCATCCGGTAGCCGAAGATGTGCCGCCGGGCATGGACGCTGATCAGGTCGGACACGATTCCGAAGGCCGGCAGGGCGACGATGTAGACCTCTGGGTGGCCGAAGAACCAGAACAGATGCTGGAACAGCAGCGGACTACCGCCACTGTGCTCCAGCGGCTCCCCGATGACCACGATCTCCGGCATGAAGAAGCTGGTCCCGAGCAGCTTGTCCAGCGTCATCATCACGCAGGCCACGAACAGCGCCGGGAAGGCCAGCAGCGCGAGGATGGTGGCGACGAAGATGCCCCACACCGTCAAGGGCATGCGCATCATCGTCATCCCCCGGGTGCGCGCCTGCAGGACCGTCACCACGTAGTTGAGCCCGCCCATGGTGAATCCGACGATGAAGAGCGCGAGCGAGACGAGCATCAGGATGATGCCCAGTTCCGAGCCCGGGGTGGTCGAGAGAATGGCCTGGGGCGGGTAGAGGGTCCAGCCCGCGCCGGTAGGGCCGCCGGGGACGAAAAAGCTCGCGACCAGCACCAGCACCGCCCCCAGGTAGACCCAGTAGCTCAGCATGTTCACATAGGGGAAGACCATGTCGCGGGCCCCCACCATCAGCGGGATCAGGTAGTTGCCGAATCCGCCGAGGAACAGCGCCGTGAGCAGGTAGATCACCATGATCATCCCGTGCATGGTGATGAACTGGTAGTAGTCCTCGGGCTGGATGAACGCGAAGCTCTCCGGGAATCCCAGCTGGAGGCGCATCAGCCAGGACAGGACCAGGGCAACCATCCCGATGCCGATCGCGGTGAACGAGTACTGGATGGCGATGACCTTGGCGTCCTGGGAGAAGACGTATTTCGTGATCCAGCTCTTCGCGTGGTAGAGCTCGACGTCCTCGGTTTCGGCGGGCGGAACAAAGTCCGTGACGCCAGGTGCGGGATAAACCATCGCTTCCCTCTTCGATCCTGTTTCTTAACGCATCAGCGCGAGGATTCCTGCCTCGTCGGTTCCCTTGCGGCGGAGTCCGGCCCGCCCTCGGTGGATACCCTTTTCAGACCATCCTCCAGATCCATGCCCGCCTGGGCCGCCATCTTCGCGAAGGTCGGCTGCTGCTCCAGCCAGGCCCGGAAGGCGCCCTCCTCCTCGACGACGACCTTGGCGCGCATGGTATGGTGCCCGACGCCGCACAGCTCGAAACACAGTATATCGAAAGTTCCCGCCCGTGTGGGTATCAACCAGAAATAGGTGACCTGACCGGGCACCAGGTCCATCTTGGCCCGAAATTCAGGCACATAGAAGCTGTGCAGGACATCCTTGGAGCGGAGCAAGACCTTGATGGGCTTGCCGATCGGAAGATGAAGATCGCCCACTTCGACCAGAACATCATCCTTGGCGTTGGGGTCGTCCGCATTCAACCCGAACGGATTCTCGAAGGTGAATTTCCGGGGATTGGAGGTCCCCAACACGCCATCCTTGCCGGGAAAACGGAAGCTCCACTGCCACTGTTGCCCCATGACCTCGACCTCGGCGGCGTCTTCGGGCACGGTGACGAACTGGTTCCAGACAAACAACCCGGGCGTCAGCATCACGGCGACGCCGACCGCGGTCAGCACCGTGAGCCAAACCTCCAGCTTCTTGTTCTCCGGCCGATACTCGGCACGCCTTCCCTCTCGGTAGCGATAGCGGAGCGCGCAATAAGCCATGAATACGATAAGGCCGACGAAAACGAGTCCGGTAACCCAGAACGTGATGACGATGGTGTCGTCGATGTAGCCCCAGTTGGAGGCGATGGGTGTCCACCACCACGGGCTCCAGAGGTGGAAGGCGACCGTGCCGACGGCGACCACCATTAGCAGGAACGCTACGACAATTCCCTTTTTCATCGTTACCTCTTGAAGCCACGGACGTGAAATCGGTGGAACCGGCTAGTGCGCTTTACTCCTCGTGGGTTAGGGAACCTTCTTCGCGATGCCGCGCCACCCCGCGCATTGCCGCCCCGGAGGCCGCCCGCGGCCGCTCCGCCACGCCGCACGCCGGTGGCGTTTGCCTCGGACAAAGGCCCGTCGCCGGTCGTGAAAACTCACTCCGGATCGCCCCGTCTGCGATGATGGAGAAATGAAAACCGACACTCACCAATGAGAACGCCCGCCCGTAATTCAGTTCTCGACCGGACACCCGCCCCTGTGCTCGGTCGCGGCTCGCATCGTATCCAGTTTGTTGGTCCATGGGAGTAACATATTAAGTTTCGGAATGCGAGAAAATTGCACGGTTCCCGCGGCCCCCGACGAGCCGCTAAGCCCCGGACAATTCACGGATCTCGGGCATCGAGGCCGGGCCCGGACGCGACCCGTTTCGTCCCCTTGGCGCATACCCTCGCTCGCCCCGGTCCGTGGCCCGAACCGATCACAGGCATGATGCACGATGGGAAGGGGGATGGCCGTCCGGACGCGGCCGCGGTCACACGAGGTTCCTCAACAGGCCCACGAAGCTCAATGCCACGACGACGAAGCCGATGATCAGCGCCACGATGAAGACGTTCTTTTTCTCGAAATGATCCTCGGACACTGGCATGTCCCCCCTTTCCTGCGCGCCTATGATTGGTATTTTATCCACTATAACCGAATTTGCCGTGACCCGGCAAAAATCCGGCCCTCGGCGGCCCTCGCCGCCACTGGGCACCGAGCCGCCCATGATGGGGAAACCCGATAGGCGTGCGCCGACCGGCGCCGGGCGTGGCTCTGGGGGCCCGAGACCGGTGCGGCCATCGCCGACGAGGAGGGGCCGGCCCCCAGGGCCGGCCCCTTCGTTGGTCGGAGCGGCGGGATTTGAACCCACGACCCCCACACCCCCAGTGTGGTGCGCTACCAGGCTGCGCTACGCTCCGTCGGCACCGCGGCAGCCGCGCACTGTAGCCGCCATGGGGCTCCCATGCAACGGACACTACCGCCGCCGCGTGCCCTAACCCTTCAGCAGCTTCTTCAGTTCATTGAGTTCGGAGATGATGGCCTCGATCTCGCGGCGCTGCCCCGTCGTCAGGGCGCCGCGGCCGCCGTCGCGGGTCGCCACGGCGTCCGCGCCGGCGGTACCGTTGCCGCCCGCGGCCGGCGGCGTACTGCGCACCGACTGGCTCTCGCGCAGCAGCTTCTGGACGCCCTTGATCGTGTAGCCTTCCCTGTAGAGGAGCGTGCGGATCCGGCGCAGCAGCTCGATGTCCTCCGGGCGGTAATAGCGCCGGCCCCCGCCCCGCTTGAGCGGTTTCACCTGGGAGAACTTGGACTCCCAGAAACGCAGCACGTGCTGGGGCACATCGAGCTCGTCGGCGACCTCGCTGATCGTCCGGAAGGCCCCGGCCGACTTGCTGTTCCGCCGCTGTCCGCCTGCTTCCCTTGGATGGGTATGCGCCGTTTCCGCCATCTAGGCTCAGCCCCCGGGACCGCCGTGCTGCCCGCCCGGGCCCTCGGGGGGATTTGGCGCCATCCGGTGGGCCCCCGCGCCCCTGTCCTCGATCCCGGCGGCACGCCGCGACATGGCATCGTTGATCCGTCCCTTGAGCACGTGGGAAGCGCGAAACACCAGAACCTTGCGCGGCAGAATCGGCACCTCCTCCCCGGTCTTGGGGTTGCGCCCGATGCGCTGACCCTTCGAGCGGACGGAGAAACTCCCGAAGGACGAGATCTTCACCGTCTCTTCCCGCGCCAGCGCGTCGCTGATTTCCTTGAGCACCGCTTCGACGAGATCGCCCGATTCGTTGCGCGACAGGCCCACCTCCTGGTAGACCGCCTCGCCGAGTTGAGCCCGGGTCACGGTATTGCCAGCCATGATCACCCTCCCGAATTTACGGAAGCGTAAACCGCTGGAAAAAACCCGTCAAGATCAAAGGGATGCAAGAAGTCGCTTATGTAGACCGGGAATCCGCCACCCTATCCGCCCGGGGCCGGGGATTTCTACCACCGCAAGGCCGCCGAGGCCCAGGTGAATCCCGCCCCCATCGCCTCCACCAGCACGAGGTGCCCGCGCCGGATGCGCCCGTCATCGGCGGCCACGCTCAGGGCCAGGGGGATCGAGGCGGCCGAGGTATTGGCGTGGCGATCGACCGTAACCACCATCTTCTCGGGCGGCAGGCCCAGCTTGCGGACGGTCGAATCAAGGATCCGCTTGTTGGCCTGATGGGGCACCAGCCAATCCACGTCCGCTACCGTGAGGCCGTTGGCATCGAGCGCCTCCTGGAGGACGGTCGCAAGCCGGATCACCGCGTGGCGGAACACCTCGCGGCCCACCATCCGGACCACGCCCGCCGTTTGGGTCAGCGATGGCCCGCCATTGGCATAGAGCAGGTCATGCTGGCGCCCGTCGGAGTGGAGGTGCGTCGACAGCACGCCGCGGTCGGAGGAGTTGCCGGTGCCTTCCTCCGCGCGCAGGATCACGGCGCCGGCGCCGTCGCCGAACAGCACGCAAGTGGCCCGGTCGGTCCAGTCGAGAAGCCGGGAGAACGTCTCGGCACCGATCACCAGCGCCGTCCTGGCCTGACCGAGGCGCAGGAAATTGTCGGCGAGCGCCAGCCCGTAGACGAAGCCCGAGCACGCGGCCTGGACATCGAAGGCACAGGCGCGGTCGGCACCGATGCGCTCCTGGACCCGGGTCGCCGCCGCCGGGAACGTCTCGTCCGGGGTGGTGGTGCCGAGGACGATGAGATCGATGTCCTTGCCGGTAAGCCCGCTGGATTCGAGCGCCCGGCGCGCCGCATGGGTGGCCAGGTGGGACGTGGTTTCGCCTTCCGCCGCGATGTGACGCTGCCGGATGCCGGTGCGTTCCGATATCCATTGGTCCGAGGTATCGACGACCCTGGCCAGATCGTCGTTCGTCAGAACCTTCTCGGGGAGATACGAGCCGTAGCCGACGACGACCGAGCGAACCACCATCAGGAAACTGCCGCTTTCTGCTGCACCGGGGCGGCGATGGTCCCGGTTCGCTCGAACTCCTCCGTGATCCGGTCGTTGAATCCGCCCCGCGCCATGTCCACGGCGACGCCGATGGCATTGGCGAACCCGAATACGTCGGTGCCGCCGTGACTCTTGATCACGATGCCATTGAGCCCCAGCAGCATGGCGCCGTTGTACCGCCGCGGGTCGACCCGGGCACGCACCTTGCCGATCGCACGGCGGGCCAGGAGATAGCCAATGCGGGCAACGATTGAGCTCTGGAACGCGGAGCGCAGGAAGGTCGTGTACATCCTGGCGATGCCCTCGGCGGTCTTCAGCGCGACATTGCCGGTGAAGCCGTCGGCGACGACCACGTCCACGGCCCCGGCCCAGACCGCGTCGCCCTCGACGAAGCCGCGGAACTCGATGGGAAGGGAGAGCCGGCGCAGGGTAGTCGCCGCCTCCCGGATGATCTCGTGGCCCTTCATGTCCTCCTCGCCGACGTTGAGGAGCCCAATGGTGGGCTTCGGCAAGCCCAGAACGGTGCGCGCGAAGACCTCCCCCATGATCGCGAACTCGACCAGATTGCGGGCGTCACACTGGATATTGGCGCCGAGATCGAGCATGACGCATTCGGATTTCACCGTCGGCAGGACGGTGGCGATGGCCGGACGTGCGATGCCGGGAAGAGTCCGCAGCAGCAGCTTGGCCATGGCCATCAGCGCCCCGGTGTTGCCGGCCGACACCACGCCCTCGGCGGACCCGTCCTTGACTGCGGAGATGGCGAGGCCCATGGACGACTCCCGCCCGCTGCGAAGAGCCTGGGAGGGTTTGTCGCCGCCCGAAATCGTGACGCTGGTGTGGTGGATGCGCGACACCGCGGAGAGCTTGGCGAAGCGACCGAGGAGCGGGGCTATCCGGGCCTCGTCCCCGTAGAACCGGAAAGCCACATCCGGGTAGCGGTTGCGCGCCATGTTCGCGCCCTTCACTACCACGTCCGGTGCGTCGTCGCCGCCCATGGCGTCGAGAGCTATGGTCAAGCGTTTCGTCATTGCTCTCAGCCGACCGAATTTCGGCGCCGCCGCCGGGCGGCCCACGGCATTCTATACCGAGCCCTGGGTCTCGACCACTTCCCTGCCATCGTAATGACCGCAGGAGCCGCAGACATGGTGGGGACGCTTCAGTTCGCCGCAATTGGGGCATTCGACCCGGCCGGCGGGCCCCAATGCGTGGTGCGAGCGGCGCATGTCGCGGCGGGACTTGGATATCTTCTTCTTGGGAACTGCCATAACGAAATCTCTCTCTGGGAACCACCGCGGAAGGCCCCGGCGGGTGGGCTCCCGATCCTTGGAAGGTGCAGTCTATTACCGAAATTCCTCCATCGCGGCAAGTCGATTGGGCGGTATCACCGACGCCTGAGCCTCTCGAGGATCGCGAAGGGCGACCGGGACTTCGCACCGCCCCCGCCGGCACCCGTCTCCGGGCCCCCGCCGGCGCCGAGGACGGCTCCCGGGGCCCGCGGGTAGGGATCGATCGCAAGCCCCAACTGCTCGGCCACTGCCTCGCCCACGTCGATGCCGGCCGCGGGGAGGCGTTCCGGGGGGTCCTCCCCCTCGACCTCCACATCGACCTCCAATGGCCCGGCCACGGCGCCCTTCTCGTAGTCCCGTGAAAACGACTCGACGACCCGGGCGCGCACCGGCTCCAGGGTCACGACGCAGCTCTGGGACAACTCCGCGCGGACGGTGGCGGTCAGCCGCGCCCGGGAGCCGCCGCCGAAGACCTCGATCCTTCCTTCGGCACCGAGCGCATCGAGGGAGAGCAGCCCGAACCGTCGGGCCAGCGCCGCGCGTTCCTCGGCGTTCGCCTCCACGGAGAAGCGGAGGGCACCGGCGCCCGAACCCGTGCCGGGCCCGATGGCGAACACACGCGAGAACTCGGGCGCCGCCGGCGCCACAGACGTGTCCGGTCGGCTCCGTGGCCAGCTCATTGCCTTGCCTCCGGGCTCGGCACCGGCGGGAAGTCGATGTCCCCCCTGCCGAGCGCGTCGCCGGGGATGGCGGCGAGGCCCCGGGTGCAGGCGCACACGTAGCGGGCCAGCACCGGTCCGCCGCCCGGCGGCGGAGCCCCGGCGAAGACGTTCCGTTCGAGGGCCACGGCCAGGGCGCCGTCCCCACCGGCGAGACCGCCCTCATAGGCGGCGATCCGCCCATAGAACGCTTGGGCCATGGCCTTGACCCGGCGTCCGACGCCAAGGTCGCCGACGCCCATCTCGCGCAGGCTGCGGTCCATGTCGGCGAACATCAGGTCGAACAGCACCTGGCCGAGAGCGCCCTCGTCGGGGCCGTCGGCAGCCTTCGACTCCTTCAGCCGGTGTAGGACCAGAAAGGCATGAAGGGCGATCATCTCGAACCGCCCTTCCACCGTATCCGGGACCCCGTGGTCGCGATAGAATGCCGGCTCGCGCGCCCGCGCGACGATCCGGGCGTAGAGGATCTCGGCGGTATGGGCCGAATCCCGACGGTGGACAAGTCTCGAAAGGAACATCGGCGCCCAGTCGCAGTTGACAGCTTCCAGTCCACGGTGCAACGTCCTGGCAGGATGGAGACGCTGGGCGCCGCCGTCAAGCGGAGCGCCGCGCGCCCGACCCGCCCGCAGGAGCCAGCACGGAATGTGGCAGCAAGTGAGCAAAGCCCGCGCAAGCTTTGGGATCCTTGACACCTCCCGGTGGACGTGGGGCCTGCGGTCCCTGGCCGCTCCAATGTTGGCGGCCGCCATCCTCGGGGCCTGCGAAAGCGACGTTCACCTTCGCGGCCATCCGCCCGATCCCGACCGGCTCGCCCTCATCAAGCCCGGCTCGCAAACGCGGTCCCAGGTCATGGAGATGCTCGGCTCCCCGACCACGGTATCGCCCTTCGACGGCAGGACCATCTATTACGTGAGCCAGCGCACTCGCACCGTGACCTATCACGAGCCCGAGACCCTGTCGCGCGAGGTCGTCGCGATCAGCTTCGACGACAGCCAGCGGGTGACTGAGGTCAAGACCTACACCCTGGCCGACGGGCGCCCGATCGAGCCGGTGGCGCGCGAGACGCCGACCCCGGGACGGGAATTCACCCTCATGCAGCAGCTGCTCGGTAACCTGGGGCGGTTCGAGACGCCCGACTCGTCGCAGCCCGGCCTCTGACCTGACGGCCCCCGTCCATGGCGGGGGCCCCGTGGTGCCCGTCGGGGCCCTTTGGCGTTCGGTGATGCCCTCAGCCCGCGCCCTTGGCGATCAGCGCCAGGAGCAGCAGGGCTACGATGTTGATGATCTTGATCATCGGGTTGATGGCGGGTCCGGCGGTGTCCTTATAGGGATCACCGACGGTGTCGCCGGTCACGGCTGCCTTGTGGGCCTCCGAGCCCTTGCCGCCGTGCTGGCCGTCCTCGATGAACTTCTTGGCGTTGTCCCAGGCGCCGCCGCCCGAGGTCATCGATATTGCCACGAACAGGCCGGTGACGATGGAGCCGAGGAGCATAGCGCCGACCGCCGTGAACGCCGCCGCCTGGTCCGCGATCACCCGCACGACCGCATACAGAAGGCCGGGGGCCAGCACCGGCAGCAGGGACGGCACGATCATCTCCTTGATCGCCGCCTTGGTCAGGAGGTCCACGGCCCGGCTGTATTCGGGCTTGGCCGTGCCTTCCATGATGCCCGCGATCTCCTTGAACTGCCGGCGCACCTCCACCACGACGGCGCCGGCGGCGCGCCCAACCGCCATCATGCCGAGCGATCCGAACAGGTAGGGCAGCATGCCCCCGAAGATGAGGCCGATCACCACGAACGGGTCCTGCAGGCGGAAGGCTATCCGGAGGTCGGGGAAATAGTGGCCGAGATCCTCGACGTAGGCCGCGAACAGGACCAGCGCCGCCAGCCCCGCCGAGCCGATGGCATAGCCCTTGGTCACCGCCTTGGTGGTATTGCCCACGGCGTCGAGGGCATCGGTCGTCTTGCGCACATCGGCGGGAAGGTCCGCCATCTCGGCGATACCGCCCGCGTTGTCGGTAACCGGGCCATAGGCGTCGAGCGCCACCACCATGCCGGCCAGGGCCAGCATCGCGGTGACCGCGACGGCGATGCCGAACAGCCCGGCCGCCAGGTAGCTGAGGATGATGCCGCCGCAGATCACCAGCGCCGGCAACGCGCAGGCCTCCATGGACACGGCGAGGCCCTGGATGATGTTGGTGGCGTGGCCCGTGGTCGAGGCCTGGGCCACGCTCCTCACCGGGCGATGCGTGGTGCCGGTATAGTACTCGGTAATCCACACGAGGAGCCCGGTGACGCCCAGACCGACGACGGCAGCATAGAGAAGGCTTGCACCCGTAAAGGCACGCCCGCCGACGGAGTAGGTGGCGGAGAACCCGACGAAGACCGCGATGACGAGCGCGATCCCCACCGCCGAAAACACGGCCGCCGCGATGAAGCCCTTGTAGAGCGCCCCCATGATGTTGCCCGACGGCCCGAGGCGAACGAAGAAGGTGCCGGCAATGGACCCCACGATGCAGACCGCCCCGATCAGGAGCGGCAGCAGCATCAGCGTCGCCTGCGCCTCCCCCGTGAAGAAGATCGCGGCCAGCAGCATCGTCGCGACCACGGTCACGGCGTAGGTCTCGAACAGGTCGGCGGCCATGCCCGCACAATCGCCGACGTTGTCGCCGACGTTGTCCGCGATCACGGCGGCGTTGCGCGGATCGTCCTCCGGGATGCCGGCCTCGATCTTGCCGACGAGATCGGCCCCGACGTCGGCGCCCTTGGTGAAGATGCCGCCGCCCAGCCGCGCGAAGATGGAGATCAGCGACGCACCGAAGGAGAGGGCCACCAGCGCTTCAAGGGTGGGACGGAGGTCGTATCCCGCCTTCTGCAGGACCCAGTAATAGACCGAGACGCCGAGCAGGCCGAGGCCCACCACCAGCATGCCGGTGACCGCGCCCGCCTTGAAGGCGATGGCCAGGGCCGCGGCCAGACCCTTGCGGGCGGCCTCGGCGGTGCGCACGTTGGAGCGCACCGACACGTTCATCCCGATATAGCCGGCAGCGCCCGACAGGAGCGCACCAATGGCGTAGCCCACGGCTACGTGCAGCCCGAGCCGCCACCAGAGAAACGCGCCGATGACGACGCCGACGATGGCGATAGTCCGATACTGGCGGTTGAGGTACGCGTTGGCACCCTCCTGCACGGCGGCCGCGATCTCGCGCATCCGGTCGGTGCCGGAATCGGCGGCCAGCACCGAGCGCGACGCGTAGACACCGTACAGGATCGCCAACAGCCCACACCCGAACACCAGCCAGTAAGCGCTCGTCATCTGGTTCTACCCCCTTGTGACGGTTTGGGATGGAAGGACGCGGAGTCGGGAGAATCGGACCCCGCCGTCACCGCGCGGACGTCCCCTCATGCCCCGGCTCCCGAAAAGTGGCCGGAACATGCCAGAAGTCCCGCGCCCGCGCAACCGGCCCGTGCCGCGGATTCGGACGTTCACGCGGCCTTCGGCGCGCGGCCCAGCCACAGCCACAGCGCCGCCGCGAGCGCCACCGCAACCACGGGCACCGCCCCCAGATTGACCGCGGCCCACCCCAGCGACTGGTGCAGCGCGCCCGACGACAACGAGGCCAGGGCGACGGCCCCGAACATCAGGAATTCGTTGAGCCCCTGCACCTTGGCCTGCTCGGAGCGGGTCGCCGTCGTCGTCAGCAGGCTGGTGCCGCCCACGAACATGAAGTTCCACCCTACCCCGAGGGCCACCAGCGCCACCGTGAAATACAGGAGGCCGGTTCCCTGGAGATTGATGATCACGCACAGGAGCATAAGGACCGCGCCGGACGCGATGATGCGGAGCGCGCCGAACCTCTTGATCAGGCTGCCGGTGACGAAGGATGGCGCGAACATCGCCAAGACATGCCACTGGATGATGAAGGCCGCGTCGGAGAAGCTGTGGGCATATCCGACCACGGCCAGCGGCGTCGCCGTCATCACCAGGGACATGGAACTATAGCCGGCCACCGCCGCCAGGATCGCGACCACGGCCGCGGGCTGGCGCAGGATCCGGCCCAACGGCCGCCCCTGCTCGTGGCGCTCGGCCTTGGTGAGACCGGGGATATCGACGAAGAACAGGAGCCCGATGGTCACGACCTGGAGCACGGCGAGCGCGGCAAACGTCCCGGAGAAGGTTGCCCCGCCGATGAAATCAGCGCTCACCCGGGCGAGATTCGGGCCGGCGAACGCCGCGATGACGCCGCCTGCGAGCACCAGCGAAATGGCCCGTGAGCGAAACTCGTCATCGGCACACTCGGCGGCCGCGAATCGGTAATAGATGGCGAAACCGGCCAGCACGCCGATCAGGGCCGATCCGACGCAAAACAGGAGGAAGCTCCCCGCCATCAGTCCAAAGACGTTGATCGTCCCCCCGACCCCACCCATGAGCGCGCCGAGAACGAAGCCGGCGCGGCGTCCGAACCGCCGCATGACGTACGAGGCCGGGACCGTGGTCGCCATGGTGGCGATGAATTGCAGCGAGAGCGGCAGGGTGGCGAGACCGGGCACCGGCGCGCACAGCGACCCCGCCAAGGCGGTCACGGTTATGACCATCGACGTGCTGGTCATGAACAGGGCCTGGCACGACGCCAGCAGGATCACGTTTCGGCGCATCGAGCGGGGCATGCCGAACAATAAGCGATTTCAACGGCCTGTCCATCGGCCGTTTGGCACGGCCTCAGCGGAGCGGGGGAATCGAGGAGGGGAAAGGGAGGGAACGGAAGGCCCGATATTCAGCCGACGGCCTCGGGGCGGCAGAGCTGAAGTATCTGATAGCACTCCACGGCGTCGGTGTCGCATTTGCGAACCGCGCCGGGATCGCGCCAAGCGCTGTAGCGCATCAGTTGCCAACGGTCGGGGTCGAGGCCCGCGAGATGGAAGCACAGTCCGGGTGTTTCCATTGCCACGTCGTGCCGCTCGCGTTCGCGCCCGACCAGCCGCGACAGGTTTTCCTCGGCGGCAACGCTGTCGAGCTCCTTGACGGCCACCGTGGGATGGCCACCTCGCGCGGAACCACCGAAGGCAAGCACGCCCCAGCATCGCACGCGCGGCCGCCCGAAGGTCTCCACCAGGTCCTGGAACAGATCACCGGTCAGGAATTCGCGGGCCGCGTCCTCGCACTTCCAGACGTAGAACGGCGCATAGATCCTGTCGCTCTCGCTGAATAGGTATGACTTGTGGACGAGTCCATCGAGGCCGTCGAATAACGGCCGTCGCCGCTCCACGCGCTCGCGCACGCGCGCGTAGTCGTAATCGCCGGCGAGCCGGATCGTGTATTGCATCGCAATCATGTGTTGGCCTCGGAATGGACGCGTAAACCTGAACCGGTACGGCGGATGCCGGGGGATGAGAAGTGCATTGATGGAATAGGTGCCATGCGCCCCTGTCAGAAATGGCGGAATCCGGGGCTCGCGACGTCCAGCCCCAGGGCATCGGCATCGGTGATCTCGACGCCGCTGCCGGCGACCATGGTTCCGATCCGGCGCACCGGCACGCCGCCCTCGCGCGCGGCGGCGACGATCTCCGCCTCGCGGGCGGGCGCGGCGGTGAACAGAAGCTCGTAATCATCACCGCCGCCAAGCAGGCGGGCCCTCAACCCCGGATCCGCATCGAGGGCCGCACGCACCGCCGGCGAGTGCGGCACCGCCGCGGCCTCGATCCTTGCACCCAGACGGGAGCACTCGCACAGATGTCCGAGGTCGGCGATCAGTCCATCGGATACATCGATGCACGCGCTCGCCGTCCCCGCCAGGGCCCGGCCCAGGGACAGCCGGGGCTGGGGCAGGCGGTAGCGCATGATGACCGCTTCCCGCGCATCCGACTGCAAGGAGTCGAGCTCCCCGCGCAGGGCCATGAGGCCGAGGGTGCCGTCGCCGATGGTGCCCGAGACGTAGACGGCGTCACCGGCCCGGGCCCCGCCCCGGGTCAGTATCCTGTCCGGCGCGGCCTCGCCCAGGGCGGTGAGCGCCAGCGTCAGCGGGCCATCCCCCGCGATCGTGTCGCCGCCGGCGAGCGGCACGTCGAAGGCCTCGATGTCCCGTCCGAGGCCCTCGGCAAAGGCCGCGAGCCATTCCTCTGCCACCGTCCGCGGGAACACCGCCACCAGCAGCAAGGCCCGGGGCCGGGCCCCCATGGCCGCGAGGTCGGACAGATTGACCCGTACCAGCTTGCGGGCGATGTCCCCGGGTGGATCGTCGGCCGGAAAGTGGATGCCCGCGACCAGGCCGTCGGCGGTCGCCACCAGCCGTTCGCCGGGCGTGAGCGCCAGCACCGCGGCATCGTCGGTCAGCCCCATGGCGCCGGGCTCGCCCCGCGCGAGCGGCGCGAAGAAGCGGGCGATGAGGCCGAATTCATCCATGGCGATCGCATGCCCGCGCGCTCAGCCGCGGCCCCTCGCCATTTCCTCGGCGCGGCATGACCTGGCGATCGCGTCCAGGACACCGTTCACGAGGCCGCCCTCGGCGGCATCGAAGAAGGCATGGGCCACGTTCATGTATTCATTGATGACGACGCGCGGCGGAATGTCGGAGCGTTCGGTCAGTTCGAAGGCGCCGGCCTCGAGGATCAGGCGGAGGAGGATCTCGAGGCGCGCAACCGGCCATTGAACCGTCAAGGCTCCGGCGATGAGTTCGTCGAGACCCTCGCGCCGGGCGATCACGCCACGGACGATCGCGCCCATGAACGCGATGTCGGCTTGTGCGATCTCCGGGGCGCGCTCGCCCTCGGCGACGTCGTCCGGCGTCCTCCCCTCGGCGAACTGGGCGATCACGTCCTCCGCGGGCAGACCCGACAGCTCGACCTGGTAGAGGGCCTGAACCGCAGCCAGACGCGCGGCCGACCGCCGGAGCGCCCCGTCGCCACGATCGCGCGCCTTCGGCGTGGCTCCGACCATGGGTTTCTCAACCACCGAACTCGCGGCCAAGCGCGATCATCGCGAGACATGCCTCGGCCGCGTCGCGGCCCTTGTTGCGCCTGTCGACCCCGGCGCGCTCCCACGCCTGCTCGCGAGTCTCGACCGTCAGGATTCCGAAGCCGATCGACGCCTTGTGGCGAACCGCAAGCTCCTGCAATCCGCGGACGGACTCCCCGCACACGTAGTCGTAATGGTTGGTCTCTCCTCGGATCACGCAACCCAACGCGATAAAGCCGTCGAAGCGCGGCTCCCCGTCCCCGGTCCCGGCATCCAGGGCCAGCCGGATCGCCCCCGGAATCTCGAATGCCCCGGGTACCGCGAATCGCTCGAAACTGGCGCCCGCCGCCTCGAGCGCCCCCACCGCGCCACGCACCAATTCATCGGCGATGTCCTCGTAGAATCGGGCTTCGACGATCATCACGTGAGGCTTGTCGCGCATCGTACCGGGTCCCAGCGACGCACACGTCCCGGATGCCGGCCCTCCGGGGTCCGGCACCTACCGTGCGGGCGCGCCGAACATA
>DASWKZ010000199.1:0-12599 GCA_036396355.1 Alphaproteobacteria bacterium | reverse complement strand
CAAGGTGTACCTCTCGGTCACCACGCTGGATGCCGCGCTCGCCCGCAGGCTCGAGCCGAGGGCGGCGGCGCCGGCCAAGCGCCTCGCCGCGATGCGCGCGCTGGCCGGGGCCGGCATCCCCACCGGCGTCATGGTGGCGCCAGTGATCCCGGGGCTCACCGACCACGAGATCGATTCGATCCTCGCCGCCGCCGCCGAGGCCGGCGCCGTCGGGGCGGGCTACGTGCTCTTGCGCCTGCCCCTCGAAGTCAAGGACCTGTTCGCCGAATGGCTCGCCGCCCATTATCCCGACCGCGCGCGGCGGGTGCTCGCGCTCGTGCGCGAGACCCGCGGCGGCGCGCTCAACGACGCGGCCTTCGGCAAGCGGATGCGGGGCACCGGCGCCTATGCCGAGTTGATCGCGCGCCGTTTCCGTGCCGCCGCCGGCCGCCTGGGTCTCACCGGCGACGGCGGGGACGGGCTCGATTGCACGCGGTTCGCCCCGCCCGCCCGGACGGGGGAGCAGCTGGCACTCTTCTGAGCCATCGGCCCACCCGCCTCGCGGCCCTTGCGGTCGCGGCGCGGAGCGGGCAATTTCATGCAGGGAAGCGCCAACGCGGTGCCGGCGCCCGAACGAGGGGAGGCGCGTGATGAAGAGTTTCCTGCTGTTCGCCGTCCTCCTCGCGCTCGCCGCGGGCGTCGCCACCTATGTCCGCTACGGGACGTTCGATCCCTGCGACTGGATGGAGCAGGACCTTGCCAAGCAGTCGGGCCTGCCGCGGCTCGTCGTCAAGGCGCGCATCCAGGCGAAGTTCCTGATGGACGGCATCAGCGAGCCGGACCTCCGCCAATGCACGCTGGCGTGGTGGCGGTTCCGGTCGGAGGATCCGCCCCCCAGCTCCTGAGTCCCGCGTTCCAGCGACACGCCGATGGGCCGTCGAAGGGCGACGCCGCGGGCGGCGCCCTTCGCCGTGTGATATCCTGAAGCCCATGGCGGGTCATACGGAGCTGACGGGCATCGCACTGGTCGGGCTCGCCGCGCTCATGTGCGGCATGATCATGACGCGGTTCCGCCAGCCGCCCGTAGTCGGCTACATTCTCGCCGGACTCTTCCTCGGCCCGTCCGCCGCCGGTCTCGTCGCCAACGAGCAGCAGATCCATCTGCTCGCCGAGCTCGGCGTCCTCATGCTGCTGTTCATGATCGGCCTCGAGCTTCCGGTCGCGGCCTTCATGAAGGTGTGGCGCATCGCCGTCCTCGTCACCCTCGGCCAGATCGCGGGGTTCCTCTTGATCGCCTTCGCGCTGGCCGACCTCATGGATTGGCCGCCGGCCTTCGCGCTCCTGATCGCCTTCGCCGCGGCGCTGTCGTCCACCGCCGTCGCCATCAAGATGATCGAGGAGATCGGCGAGGGGGGAACCGAGACCGGGCGCATCGCCGTCGCCGTCCTCATCGCCCAGGACCTCGCCATGGTGCCGATGATGCTGATCATCGGCGACCTCGGCGGCAGCGGCTTCTCCACCGCCGGCGTCGTCAAGGTGGTGGCCTCGGGCATCGTGCTGACCCTGCTGGTGGTCTATTTCTCGCGCAAGGGACGCATCCGCCTGCCATTCGCCGAGCGCGTCGCCGCCCATCCCGAGCTCCGGCCGGTGGCCGCCATCGCGCTCTGCCTCGCCGCCGCCGCCATGGCCGGAGTCGCCGGGCTGTCGGCGGCCTACGGCGCGTTCATCGCCGGGCTGGTGCTGGGCAACGCCCACGGCGCCAGGGACCTGACGGCGGCGGCCAAGCCCATCGAGGGGCTCCTGATGATGGTGTTCTTCCTCTCGGTCGGGCTCCTCATCGACCTGCGCTTCATCGCCGACAATCTGGCCCGGGTGCTGTGGTGGCTTGCCATCGTCACCGTCGCCAAGACGGCGCTCAACATCGCGCTGTTCCGATTGCTGGCCCAGCCCTGGCCGCGCGCCTTCCTCGCCGGCGTGCTGCTGGGGCAGGTGGGCGAGTTCTCGTTCCTCCTCGCCGCGGTGGGCGCGCGCGCCGGGATCGTACCGGAGGGGCAGACACCGCTCGTGGTTTCGGTGGTGGCGCTGTCGCTGCTGATCAGCCCGCTGTGGCTCGCCGCCGCGCGCCGGCTGGGCGCCGTCGCCGCCAAGCGCCGCACCACCTTCCGCTCGCTGATGCGCTACCTCTACGGGGCCGAGACCGGCTGGCTGCTCGCGATCGCGAGGCTCCCCGGCCACTGGGCGCGCGCGGCGGGCACGGTCCTCGCCCGCCGCCCCGCGCGGCGGACCGCCCGGCCACGGGAGCGGGCGCCGCGCGGCGGCGGAGCAGCGGCCGAAACCAAGGCGCGGGCGAAAGACGATGCCTGATTACGCGCTCGAGGCGTCCCTCGGCGGCGTCGTCTGCGGCATCGACGAGGCCGGCCGCGGGCCGTGGGCGGGGCCGGTGGTGGCGGCGGCGGTAATCCTCGATTGGGCGCGGCTGCCGGCGGCGCTGCTCGACGGCCTCGACGACTCCAAGCGGCTCCCCCGGCGCCGCCGCGAGGCCCTGTTCGCGCTGCTGGCCGAGGGCGCGCGGGCGAACCGCGCGCGCATCGGCATCGGTGCCGCCAGCGTCGCCGAGATCGACCGCCACAACATCCTCCGCGCCACCCATGGCGCCATGGCGCGGGCGGTGGCGCGCCTCGGCGTGGCGCCCGACCACGCGCTGGTCGACGGCACCGGCCGGCCGGCGCTGCCGTGTCCTGCCCATTGCGTGGCCGGGGCCGACGGGCGATCGCTGTCGGTGGCCGCCGCCTCCATCGTCGCCAAGGTCACCCGCGACCGCATCATGGCGGCGCTGGACGTCCCCCATCCCGGCTACGGCTTCGCCCGCAACGCCGGCTACGGCACCGCCGAGCACCGGGCGGCGCTGATGCGCCTGGGGGTGACGCCACATCACCGCAGGAGCTTCGCGCCCATCCACAAGATATTGTGTGGCGCCTGACTCCGACTCCCCCATATTGTTCTAAGCTATTGATTCTAATAAAAAATTTGTTGACCCGGCCGGGCGCCCGGCCGATGGTGCCGCCATGCCCAGGGAGAGAGCGGAAATCCCCGCCGAGATCATCGTCGGCGACGCCGTCGAAACCATGAACTGCCTCAAGGAGGGGTCGGTGGACATGGTGTTCGCCGATCCGCCCTACAACCTGCAGCTGCGGGGCGAGCTGGTGCGTCCCAACAACACCCGCGTCGACGGCGTCGACGCCGGCTGGGACCGGTTCCCGGGTTTTGCCGAGTACGACCGCTTCACCCGGCGCTGGCTCTCGGCGGCGCGCCGCGTGCTCAAGGACGATGGCACGCTGTGGGTGATCGGCACCTATCACAACATCCACCGGGTCGGCGCCATCCTCCAGGACCTCGGCTTCTGGATCCTCAACGACGTGGTGTGGCGCAAGTCGAACCCGATGCCCAACTTCCGCGGGCGGCGCTTCACCAACGCCCACGAGACGCTGATCTGGTGCGCGCGCTCCGAGGACGCCAAGGGCTACACCTTCAACTACGAGGCCATGAAAGCGCTGAATGACGACCTGCAGATGCGCTCGGACTGGCTGATCCCGCTCTGCGCCGGGCCCGAGCGGCTGCGCAGGGACGGCGCCAAGGCCCACCCCACCCAGAAGCCCGAGGCGCTGCTGCACCGGGTCATCCTGGCCGCCACCCGCCCCGGCGACGTGGTGCTCGACCCGTTCTTTGGCACCGGCACCACCGGCGCCGTCGCCAAGCGGCTCGGGCGCGGCTTCATCGGCATCGAGCGGGACCCGGCCTATGCGGCGCTGGCGCGCAAACGGATCGACGGCGTGGTCCCCGCCGGCGCGGACGCCGTCGCCGTCATGGTGAAACACCGCGAGCCGCGTATCCCGTTCGGCTGGGTGGTGGAGCGCGGACTCCTCAGCCCCGGCGACATCCTCACCGGCGCGCGCGGGCGCCACACCGCCAAGGTGCGGGCCGACGGCAGCCTGGTGGCCGCCGACGTGACCGGCTCCATCCACAGGGTCGGGGCCCACCTCCAGGGGCTCACCGCCTGCAACGGATGGACCTTCTGGCACTTCGACGCCGAGGGGAAGCCCGTCCCCATCGACGTGCTGCGCCAGCAGCTCCGCGCCGAGCTCGGCGCGGCGGGTCTGCTGCCCTGGACGCCCGCGCGCAACCGGACCGATGGCGCCACCGCCTGATATTTCGCTCGGGTCTCAACCCTCCGCCGGCTCGTCGTAGCCACGGCCGAGGAATTCGATCAGGCAGAAGCCGTGGCCGAACGGGTCAGACATCGACGCGATGCGACCCCATGTCTCCGTTCTCGGCGTTTGCTCCAGCCGCGCTCCGGCGGCAACGGCCCGGGCGACCGCCGCCTCGATCTTCTCCACGACGAAGTCGAGATGCACCGGCGTCCAGTGCCGCGCGTAGTCCCGGCGCGCAGCGCCGGGCGCGGCGGCGCTTCCGGCCGGTTTCGCCAACAGGTAGACGCGCGCGGAACCGTGCAGCATCTCGACGACGCCCCCGCCGAGCCGACGCCCGACGCCGAGGCCGAGCCCGTCTCGATAGAACGCGACCGCCTCCTCCAGGTCGTCCACGTCGATGTTGACCAGCAGCGCGGCGGTCACTTTCGCGCGCGCCCCGCAATGGGCGTGGCCTCCGCGCCCGCCGCGATCACCTTCTTCATCACCGTGGGCAAGGCGTACGACTCGAGCTCCTCGCGCGAAACCCAGCATGTCTCCGGCCCGAACGCCGCCGACTCTCCGCGCGCGATCCGCGCGACGCGCACGGAAAGCTCCAGCCGGAAATGGGTGAAGACGTGGGCCACCTCGCCCGCCGTGCGCCAGCGGGCGGGCACGGGCAGCGCCGCGTCGTGGGACGCGCCTTCCTCGCTCCAGTCGCTCGATGGCACCTCCCAGAGACCGCCCAGCAGCCCCCGCTCGGGGCGGCGGCGCAGCAGCACCTCGCCCTTCCCGTTGACGCAGAACCAGGCGGTGCCGCGGCGCACCGGCCGGGCCTTGCGCGGCGCGCGCCGGGGGAGGTCGGCGGCGACGCCGAGCGCCCGTGCCCGGCAGTCGGGGGCGACGGGGCAGGCCGCGCAGTCGGGCGCCGTGGGCGTGCACACGGTGGCGCCGAGGTCCATCATGGCCTGGGCGTAGTCCCCCGGGCGCGTGCGCGGGGTGAGCGCCGCCGCCAGGGCCGCGAGCCGCGGCTTGGCGCCCGGCAGCGGCCGATCGACCGCGAACAGGCGTGCAACCACCCGCTCCACGTTGCCGTCGATGACGGCCGCGCGCCGGCCGAAGGCGATGGCGGCGATGGCTGCCGCGGTGTAGGGGCCGATGCCGGGAAGCCGGCGCAGGCCTTCTTCGGTCTCGGGAAAGGCGCCGTCGAGCTCTCCGGCGACGATGCGCGCGCATCGTGCGAGATTGCGCGCGCGGGCGTAATAGCCGAGCCCCTGCCACTCGGCCAGCACCGCATCGAGGGATGCCGCCGCCAGCGCCCCCACGTCTGGCCAGCGCGAGGTGAACCGCTCGAAATAGGGGATGACGGCGGCGACCGTGGTCTGCTGGAGCATGATCTCCGACAGCCACACCCGGTAGGGATCCGCCGACGCGCCGGGCGGCGCCCGCCACGGCAGCTCGCGCCGCGCCCGCCCGTACCAGGCGAGCAGGCGGCGGGCGTGACGCCGCGGCTCGGGGCGCGGAGGAATCGCGCGATCGGAGGCTTTGCGCTCGGCCATATCCGGTCCATGATGCCGCCAAGCGCCCGCCCGCGCCACATCGCCGGGGCCCGGGCGGGCGCAAGCCCCGTCATCGCCAGCCGGGACCCGCGGCCCATGCCCGAAAGCAGCGATAAATCGCGAAACACGCGCCGGGGGCTTGCCACCCTCGGCCAGTCGGTCGGCCGCGTCACCACCCCGGCCATGCGCCGGCGCGGCTTCGCCGAGGCCGCCATCGTCACCGACTGGGAGACCATCGTCGGCCGCCCGCTGGCCGACCACACCCGGCCCGACCGCGTCACCTTTCCCCGCGGCGGGCGGCGCGACGGCACCCTTCACCTGCTGGTGACCAGCGCCTTCGCCCCCGAGGTGCAGCACCTCGCCCCCGAGATCATCGAGCGCATCAACGGCCATTTCGGCTACGGCGCCATCGCCCGGCTCGAACTCCATCACGCGCCCATCGTCGCCCCCGACCGGCGCGCCGCCGCCGCGCGCGAGACCGAGGCGCCCGACCCGGACCCCGCCCTCGCCGCCGCCATCGCCGCCGTCGGCGAGGAACGCCTCGGCGCCGCGCTCGGGCGCCTGGCCCGGGCGCGGGCCGGCGCGGCCGCCCGACCGCCCCGCACGCGCGGCAGGAGGCGCTGACCGGGGGACGGATTCGGCGCTGGACGCGGCCTCAAACCCGACGCTATATTTTGTGTCACGGATCGATATATGCGTAATATCTTGATAATTCTCGGTGGGATCGCCGCCATCGTCGTCATCGCCGTCGGCGTCTATCAATGGCAAGGGGCGCCCTCGGTCCCGCCCGCCGCGGGGGTTTCGGCGCCCGCCGCCACCGGGCCCACCGCCGGCGCCGCCGAGGCCGCGGAGATCGACCCCGACGACCACGTGCTGGGCCGCGCCGACGCCCCGGTGACGGTGATCGAGTACGCCTCCCTCACCTGCCCCCATTGCCGCAATTTCCACGAGGACGTGCTGCCCGAGCTCAAGGCCGCCTACATCGACACCGGCAAGGTGCGGCTCGCCTACCGCGACTTCCCGCTCGACCGCGCCGCCCTGGCCGCCTCCATGCTGGCGCGCTGCGCCGGGCGCGAGCGCTACTTCGCCTTCCTCGACCTGTTCTTCGCGCGCCAGGAGGGCTGGGCCCAGGCCCAGGACCCGGTCACGGCGCTGGCCCGCCTCGCCGCCCTCGGCGGCATGGCCGAGAGCGAGGTCGACGCCTGCTTCAGGAACGAGGACATCCAGAAGGCGATCCTCGGCCAGCGCCTCGAGGCGGAGAACGCCTTCTCCATCGACTCGACGCCGAGCTTCGTGATCAACGGCGTCAAGCATTCGGGCGGCGCCGGCTTCGAGGATTTCAAGGCCGCCATCGACCCGCTCCTCGCCGAGCCGGCGAGCAACTAGGCCACGGGGAAGGGCGCGGGCGTGCAGTTCTCGAAGATCAGCCTCTCCGGCTTCAAGTCCTTCGTCGATCCCACCGAACTCCTGATCGAGCCCGGCACCACCGGCATCGTCGGCCCCAACGGTTGCGGCAAGTCCAACCTGGTGGAGGCGCTGCGCTGGGTCATGGGCGAGATCTCGGCGCGCAAGCTGCGCGGCGAGGAGATGGACGACCTCATCTTCGGGGGCACGGTGAACCGGCCCGCCCGCAACCTCGCCGAGGTGGCGCTTCATCTCGACAACTCCGACCGCACCGCGCCCGCCGCCTTCAACGATTCCGACGAGCTCGAGATCATCCGCCGCATCGAGCGCGGCGAGGGGTCGAACTTCCGCATCAACGGCAAGGACGTGCGGGCGCGGGACGTGCAGCTCCTGTTCGCCGACTCGGCCACGGGCTCGCGCTCCACCGCGCTGGTCAGCCAGGGCCAGATCGAAACCCTGATCCAGGCCAAGCCGCTGGCGCGCCGTTCGATCCTCGAGGAGGCCGCCGGTATCACCGGGCTGTATTCGCGCCGCCACGAGGCGGAGCTCCGGCTCAAGGCGGCGGAGACCAACCTCGAGCGGCTCGAGGACGTGATCGCGGCGCTGGAATCCCAGCTCCAGAACCTCAAGCGCCAGGCCCGCCAGGCGACCCGCTACCGCAACCTCTCCGATCACATCCGCAAGGCCGAGGCCGCGGTGCTGCACCTGCGGTGGACGGCGGCGAGCGCGGTCCGGGCCGACGGCGCCGCGCGGCTCGAGGCGGCAGGCACGCGCGTCAACGCGCTCACCCGCGAGGCCGGCATCGCCGCCACCCGCCAGGCCGAGGCGGCATCCGCGCTGCCCGCGCTCCGCCGCGCCGAGGCCGATGCCAGCGCCGCCCTGCAGCGCCTGGTGCTGGCGCGGGACGCGCTGGCGGAGGAGGAGGACCGCGTCAACCGGGCCCTCGCCGCCGCCCGCGAGCGGCTCGCCCAGAACGCCGCCGACCGCGAGCGCGAATCGGCGCGCCTCGCCGACGCCGAGGCCGCGATCGGCCGCCTCGACGGCGAGCGCGCGGCGCTGGAAGGGGCGCTCGCCGAGGAAGCCGGCGCCGAGAAGGAGGCGGAGGCCGCGCTCGCCGCGGCGGCGGCGGAGGCCGAAGCGGTGGAGGCGCGCCTCGCCGCGCTGGCCGAGCGCGTCGCCGGCGCCGAGGCGCGCCGCGCCGACCTCGCCAACCGGGTGATCGGCATCGAGGCGCGCAAGGCGCGGTTGCAGGAGCGCCTCGCCGAGGCCGAGGGCACCCGCTCGGCGCTCGCCGCCGAGCCCGGCAACCGCGACCGGGTGGCCGCGCTGGAGGCCGAGATCGAGGGCGCGCGCACCGCCCTCGAGGACCTGCGCGCCCGGGGCGCAACCGCCGAGGAGGACAAGACCGCCCGCGAGGGCGCCGAGACCGAGGCCCGCGACCGCCTGGGCGCGGCCGAGGCCGAGGCCGCCGGCCTCCGCGCCGAGGCCCGCGCCCTCGAAGACGTGCTCGCCGTCGCCGACGACGAGCTGTGGCCGCCGCTGATCGACGCCGTCACCGTCGAGGCCGGGTACGAGGCGGCGCTGGGCGCAGCGCTCGGCGACGACCTCACCGCGCCGGCCGACGAGGCCGCCCCGGTCCACTGGCGCACCCTCGGCCCCTTGGCCGCGCCCCCGGCCCTGCCCGCCGGCGCCGAGCCGCTGGCCCTATACGTGACCGCCCCCGGCGCCCTCGGGCGCAGGCTGGGGCAGATCGGGGTGGTCTCCGACGCCGACGCCGGCAGCCGGCTGGCCCCGTCGCTGGCCGTGGGCCAGCGGCTGGTCTCCCGCGACGGCCGCCTGTGGCGCTGGGACGGCTTCACCGTCGCCGACGCCGCCGCCTCGGCCGCCGCCAAGCGGCTCGGCCAGCGCAACCGCTTGGCGGAGGTTCGCTCCCGGGTGCAGGGCGCCGAGGGCCGCCTCGCCCAGGCACGAACCGCCCTCGAGGCCGCCGCCGCCCGCTCGCGCGAGGCGGCCGAGCGCGAGCGCGCGCTGCGCGCCGGGGCCCGCGACGCCGAGGCCGCGCTCGAGGCCCGGCGCGAGGAGCGCGCCCACCTGCTCCACGAATCGGCCGAGGCCAATTCCCGCTTGCAGGCGGCCGAGGAGGCGATCGCGCGCCTCGGCGCCGATATCGGCGAGGCCGAGCGCGAGCTCGCCGAGGTGCGCCGCTCCCAGGCGGCGCTGGCCGACACCGACGAGCACCGCGCCCGCCTCGAGGCGCTGCGCTCGGAACTCAACGACATCCGCGCGACCCTGGCCGAGCGCCAGCGCGCCTACGATCTGCTCGCCCGCGAATCGGCGGCCCGCCGCCAGCGCCTCGCCGACATCGCCGAAGAGCGGGCGTCCTGGGCCGGGCGCGCCGCCACCGCCCGCGGCCAGGTCGAGGAGCTGGAGGGGCGGCGTCGGGCCACCGAGGCCGAGATCGAGGGCCTGGCCGCGCGGCCGGCCGAGATCGCCGCCGAGCGGATGGGGCTGGGCGACAGGGTGGACGCCGCCGAGCGCGCCCGCGCCGAGGCCGCCGACGCGCTGGCGCTCGCCGAGGCCGCGCTCAAGGAGGCCGACGAGGCGCTCCGCGCCAGGGAGGCCGAGCTCGCCGCCGCCCGCGAGGACCGGGTCCGCGCCGAGGGCCTCTTGGAGCAGGCCGAGCAGACGCTCACCACCCTGCGCGAGCGCATCGCCGAGCGCGTCGAGGCCGCCCCCGACGAGCTGCCGGCGATCGCCGGCATCGACCCGGAGAGCCCGCCCGAGACCGAGGCCGCCGAGCGCCGGCTCGAGCGGCTGCTGCGCGAGCGCGACAACATGGGCCCGGTCAATCTCCGCGCCCAGCAGGAGGCCGACGAGCTCGGCGAGCAGATCGCCTCCATGGAGACCGAGCGCGAGGACCTCACCAAGGCCATCTCCCGTCTGCGCCACGGCATCAACGAGCTCAACCGCGAGGGCCGCGCCCGGTTCCTCGCCGCCTTCGAGCAGGTGAACGCCCATTTCGGCGCGCTGTTCACGCGGCTGTTCGGCGGCGGGCGCGCCCATCTCGAGCTCACCGAGTCCGACGACCCGCTGGAGGCCGGCCTCGAGATCATGGCGAGCCCGCCGGGCAAGCGGCTGCAGGTGCTGTCGCTGCTGTCGGGCGGCGAGAAGGCGCTGACCACCATCGCGCTGCAGTTCGCCGTGTTCCTCACCAACCCGGCGCCCATCTGCGTGCTCGACGAGGTCGACGCGCCGTTGGACGATTCCAACGTCAACCGCTTCTGCTCCCTGGTGGAGGAACTGGCGCGGGGCGGCGACACCCGCTTCCTGCTGGTTACCCACCACCGCATCACCATGGCGCGCATGGACCGGCTGTTCGGCGTGACCATGCCCGAGCGCGGCGTCTCGCGGCTGGTTTCGGTCGATCTCCAGGGGGTTTCGCACCTCAAGGCGATCGCCTGAGGAATCCGTCTTCTCCGTTTTATTCCAACAACTTAGCGTAGGGGTTTTGCGCCTTGACAGCCCCCGGGGGGAGCCCCTAAGGTGCCCGCGCTTTCGCCGGGCGGCGCGGGTCCGCGGGGGTTTTCGGGAGCCCGCTCAGCGGATGTGCGTCCTTCCCCACGAGGACGGGCCCCACGAGGACGGGATGACCGAGCGAAACCCTGAGCCGCCAGGCACGGGACCGGACGGGCACGGAACCGGCTCACCGGATCCGCTCTCGGACCTCAAGGCCCGCCTGCTTCGTGCCCGGGGGCGCGGGCGGGAGCACGGCGCGGAACGCGGCCGGGGAGTCGAGATGAGCGGCGCCGGCGTGGCGCTGCGGGCCGGCATCGAGATGGTCGGGACCCTGGCGGTCGGCGTGGGGATCGGCTGGGCGCTCGACCTCTGGCTCGGGACCGGGCCGTGGCTGTTGGTGGTGTTCTTCTTCGTCGGCGCCGCCGCCGGTATGCTCAACGTCTACCGGGCCATGAGCGGGATGGGCGCGGGCGCGGGCAGCCGCGGCGGGTCGGGGGACGACGAGGACGGGGATTCGGGCGGCGCCGGCCGCCGGCCGGGGCCGCCCCCGGCGGAGTGAAGCGGAGCGGGGACCAGCGTGGCATCGCCACTGGCGCAATTCGAGATCAGGACCATCGCGCCGCTGGAGATCGGCGGCGTCGACGTCTCCTTCACCAACTCGTCGCTGTTCATGGTGATCGCCATTGCCGCGGTCACCGCCTTCCTGGTGCTGGGCGTGCGGCGGCGCGCCGTGGTGCCGGGGCGATGGCAGTCCATGGCCGAGCTCTGCTACGAGTTCATCGCGTCCCTCGTGCGCGACAATGTCGGCCATGCGGGGCGCCCCTATTTCCCGTTCATCTTCACGCTGTTCATGTTCATCCTGTTCTGCAACTCCATCGGGCTGATCCCCTACTCGTTCACGGTGACCAGCCACATCGCCGTCACCTTCGCGCTCGCCGCCGTCATCTTCATCGGCGTCACCGTCCTCGGCATCGTCCTGCACGGGGCGAAGTTCCTGTCCTACTTCATGCCGCCGGGGGTGCCGCTCTACATGGCGCCGCTGCTGGTGCCCATCGAGGTGGTGAGCTACCTCGCGCGGCCGGTGACGCTGGCGCTCAGGCTGTTCGCCAACATGATGGCCGGCCACACCATGCTCAAGGTGTTCGCGGGCTTCGTGGTGGCGCTCGGCATCGCCGGCATCTTCCCGCTGGCGGTGCTGATCGCGCTCTATGCGCTCGAGGTCATCGTCGCGCTCTTGCAGGCCTACGTGTTCACCATCCTCACCTGCCTTTACCTCCACGACGCCCTGCACCTCCATTGAGGTCCGCGGCGTCCCCGTCGAACCAAACGAAAGGGACATCGGAAAAATGAGTGTAGAAGCCGCGAAACTGCTCGGGGCCGGCCTTGCGGTCATCGGCCTCGCCGGCGTCGGCGTCGGCATCGGCCAGGTGTTCTCCGCCTTCATCACCGCCGTCGCCCGCAACCCGGCGGCGCGCCCGGCCGTGTTCCCCTACACCATGCTCGGCTTCGCGCTGGTCGAGGCGGTGGCGCTCTACGCGCTGCTGATCTCGTTCCTCATCCTGTTCGGCTAGGGCCCGCGCCCGGTCGGCGACGATGCCCCAGCTCGACACGACGACGTTCGTGCCCCAGCTCGTCTGGCTGGCGATCACGTTCATCGCGCTCTACCTGATCCTCGGCCGCAGGCTTCTGCCGCGCATCGCCGAGATCCTGGAATCGCGCCAGGACAAGATCGCCCACGATCTCGCGGGCGCGGAGACCGCGAAGGCGGAGGCCGAGGAAGCCCTGGCGACCTACGACGCGGGCCTGGCCAAGGCGCGGGCCGAGGCGCAGGCCCTGCACGCCAAGGCGTTGGAGGACGCGGCCCGCGAGACCGCCCGCGCGCTCGACGAACAGGCCGCCGACCTGACGCGCGAGGGTGACGCCGCGGAGGGCGCGATCGACGCGGCCAAGCGCGCCG